>CALXZW010000012.1 GCA_944393345.1 uncultured Clostridia bacterium | reverse complement strand
TTAGTATCTTCTACTGCTAATAAATGTAATCCTATAGAATCATAAAACTCTATTTTTTCCCTAATATTTTCTATACTGTATCCATATATTGATGGCAAAGTTTTTGTCATCTTTATTACTTCTTCTCTACTATATCCTAATTTTTCTAACTCTTCTATCTTTTTCTTCAGATTTTCTATACTATAACTATATATTGCTGGCAAAGTTTTTGTCATCCTTATTACTTCTTCTCTACTATATCCTAATTTTTCTAAATCTTCTATTTTTTCCTTAATATTTTCTATACTATATCCATATATTGTTGGCATACTCTTTGTCATCTTTATTACTTCTTCTCTACTATATCCTAATTTTTCTAAATCTTCTATTTTTTCCTTAATATTTTCTATACTATATCCATATATTGCTGGCAAAGTTTTTGTCATCTTTATTACTTCTTCTCTGCTATATCCTAATTTTTCTAAATCTTCTATCTTTTGCTTTATATTTTCTATGCTTAAACCATATATTGTTGGCATACTCTTTGTCATCTTTATTACTTCTTCTCTACTATATCCTAATTTTTCTAAGTCTTCTATCTTTTGCTTTATATTTTCTATGCTTAAACCATATATTGTTGGCATACTCTTTGTCATCTTTATTATTTCTTCTCTACTATATCCTAATTTTTCTAAATATTCTATCTTTTGCTTTATATTTTCCATACTTAAACTATATATTGTAGGCAAAGTCTTTGTCATCTTTATTACTTCTTCTTTACTATATCCTAATTTTTCTAAGTCTTTTATCTTTTGCTTCATATTTTCTATACTATATCCATATATTGTTGGCAAAACTTTTGTCATCTTTATTAATTCTTCTTTACTATATCCTAATTTTTCTAAGTCTTCTATCTTTTTATTCAGATTTTCTATACTATATCCATATATTGATGGCAAAGTTTTTGTCATTTTTATTACTTCTTCTCTACTATATCCTAAGGATAATAAATAGTTATAATTCTCTCTAATTTTGTTCAATAATGTTTCTGATTTATATTTTTTTACTCTCTCATTTTCTATTATTAATTCTATTTCATTTTCTTCATATCCATATTCTTGTAATAATTTTTTTACTTTATCCATAATAACACATCCTTATTTTCATTTTCTCTTTAATTTTTTTATCATTTTTATTATTTTGATTAATTTATCTCTTACTTTTGAACAAATCGTTTGTATTATACTTCTTTCTCTTTTCCTCTTCATCTTATTTCTTTTCTTTTTTAATAATCTTTAATAATTTTTCTTTTCCTGTTTTATTTTTTCCATAATCCCATACACCTTCTTTAAACATTTATTTCATTAATTTTTTACTATTTCCTATTCTAAATTTATTTGCAACTTCTGCATATTTTTTTCTTTCCTATTAATTATTATGTCTATTGGGTTCTCAATAATATCATAATTTCTTTATAATACTATTAAATTTGTCTATTTTTCTAACTAAACTTTTCATAAGTTTTTTATCTAAGTTACTCCATTTTTTTCCGTAATTTGAATTCTCTTTTTCCATATCTATGTTATTTATATTTAGAAGCATAATTATTCATAAAAATAGTTGTATAATATGTTTTATATAAAGATATTTTATTATTTTTAGCATCATAATATAAAGCAATATTTAATATTAATTCTAAATTAACTAAAGTAACAATTTCAATTCCATTTTCTCGTATTACATTAGCAAATGTTTTAGTTCCACTATAATATCTGTTTCATAAGTTTCAATAGCAATATTAGAATCGGAAAGTCATTCTTTCTTGCTATTTAGCAATTTTTTTGTTTCATTTATATGTAATATTACTTTTATAATAAAACTAAGTATAATAACTACTAATAAAGAAGATATTATTATGAAGTTTCTATTACTTATAGTTTCAATAATTATATTACTTTTTCTTTTCCTGTCATTTGCCCTTTTTCATTCACTTTTATAATAAATAATTATACATAAAAAAGTAATTTTTTGCAATGTGAACAGTCATTCCCATATCATTTCTCAGAAAAAAATAGTGTAAATTCGTCAAACATATATTTACATTTATACTCTATTAAATCTTCTTCTAATTCTTTGTTTAGATCTCATATTTTTCTTTCTACCACGCCGTTTTTCATAAAGAGTTTTTGATCTTTCCTCATAATACATATGTTCCTATTTATAAACAATATCACGACTTCCTAAATTAAAATTGCTGTTTCAGTACATGTATGATAAATGGTTATTATGCATATATTTTATCACACTTTGCTTAAAAATTCCATCATATGAGAACTTTTGATTTTTTATTATACCTGATATTCCATACTTTTCGTATTTCTTAATCCATCTTCTAACTAATTCACTCGATGGAATATTAAAATAATTAGCAACATTTTCTACGCCATAATTTTCTTTTTGATAAAATTCTATTACTTTTAATTTAAATTAATTTGAATATTTAGCCATAAAATGAACCCTACTCATTAAACTCTTTTGTCTAATAGTAGGGTTCACTTCAACCTTTGATATTACTACATTTAAAATTCTCGTCATAAGAAAATAAAATCATTATTACTAAAGTAATTAGTATTATATCTTTTATTGATTTTCTTATGTTTTTCCTCCGTATTTTTTATATCTACATATTTTTCATCATATGTTCTAAAACTATTATAAACATTGCATGAGACCATCCTAATCCTAATACCCAGTTAGGTTTTAATGTTGCATTATCTATTTGTTCTCCTAAGAAATAATGTTTTCCAGAAGTTTTAACAACAAAATCAAAAGTTTCCTTTGCTTTCTTTTTTTCTCCAGCTTTTAAATAATATAATGTCATCCACAAATTAGCAATTGGCCATGGGTTTCCATTCATATAATGATCAAATTCAAATCTTTGATATCCTCCTGTATATGTCCTTATTGACATATTCATTCTTTCTATTGTGTTTTGCACTCTTTTTTCTTTTGGTGAAAATACATTAAATGGAACAACTGCGCCTAGTATACTTATATCCATCTTTTTATCTTCTAAATTTCTAACATATGATTTTTTATCTTCATCATATAAATTTTTGTCTATATATTCTTTTATTTTTAATTGTAGTGCTTCTAGTTTTTTTTCTTCCTTCGAAACTTTTTCCTGTTTAAGTCTATTATTTTCAAAATCAGATATATTTTTTCCTAATATTTTGTATATTTTTATCATAGATTCAAAAGCAGAATATATACTTGCTATTGAATATAAATGTATTCCTTCATTCATTTCCCATAAATCATAACTTATATGATATTTATGACCTTGATTTTTTTCTTTGTTTTCATTTTCAATTTCTTCTTGTACTTTATCTTTTTTTTCTGTTGTATCTTCTATTTCTAACCAATCTTTTATGTATTTTTGTAAGAAATCTACTGCTTTCTCACACATAGATAGATTTTCTTTTAAAAATTTTGTATTTTTAGTATAATTGTAATGTTCTAATACACCATATACAACACTTGCTGTTTCATCTATTTGATATCCCCAACATGGAGCTAATCTTCCATCTGTGAAAAATCTTTGTTCCCACATTCCATTTTTACTTTGAGTATTTTTACAAAAAACTTTATAAAATTTTTCGGCTTCTTTATCCATTTTTAATATATCTAATGCTTTTGTTACAAAAACGGCATCTCTTGGCCAACAATATGCATATCTTCCACATTTTGTAAAATTTTCGTCTATTTCTGCTGCAGCAATTATTCCTCCAGTTTCTGGATTCGATAATAATGGAAATAATAATATACTTCTTTTATATATTTCTTGTATCATTTCCTCATAACTATTTTCAGGCTCTTTCATATTTAAACCATTATGATTTTTTACAAATTTTCTCCAATATGATTTGGTATTTGTATATTCCTTTTTTAAATCTATCTTTTTAATTCTTTCTATTTCATCTTCTATTTTAGATATTTCTTTACTTTCTTCTACAGCTATGCAAATTTCTAAGATTTTCTTTTCCATAGGTTTTATTGTTCCAATATTATAGCAAATACTTGCTTCTTTTGACATTCCTATATAATCTTTATCATAGATTTCTCCTCTTTTGATTGTTTCCTTGCTTCCATGTATTTGGTGTTTTTCTAATTTTTCACCCTTTGCAAACGTTGAAAAAGTAAAATCATGTGCATACTGCATCATTCCACCATCAATAATCTTACAACCAACTAAATTATTATTATCTGATAATAACTCAGAATAAATATAGAATTGTAAATTCAAATCTATTTTTGCCTCATTCATAAATATATATCTTTTTACTAATATATTTTCTTTTATTGGCATATAGTCTGTTTGTAACATTTTTAAATTAAAATATGTGTTTGTTATTTCTGTATTTAAGATATTTGTATCTGGCTCATAATACTGTTTATATACATTATTTATATCATCATGTAAATATATTAAATCTGATGAATTTACTTTTACTCCTGTATGAAAAAAGTTTATAAATTGTTTGTAATCTTTAGTAGGAAAATACATTCTTTCTAATTCACCTTTTTCGGTAAAAGTCGCTATCATATTTTTATTTCCTATAATTGCTTCATTATAATATTTATTACTCATTTTATTACAAATTCCTTCCCTTTTATCCTTCTATTACATTTAATATTTGCTTTTCCAAATCCTTTATTTTTTCATTTATTCTAAACATATCTTCATCTTTTAATTCTTGATTATCGACATCTTCTTTAACGCAAACTTCCATATCTTCTAATTCTTGTTTTAATTTTTCTAATCTTTCTAAAATTTCTACCTTTAATGTATTCTCTACTTTTCTTTCAATCTTATTTATCAATTCTATTGAATCTTTTAATTCATAAGTTTCTCCAAATTCTGGAATTGTAACTGAAAGTTTAGTTTCTGATTCAATTTTTTCTTTTAAAATTTCTTGTGATTCTTCTTCTCCATGAACTAAAAATATATGTTTTGGTTTTCGTATAAATGAATAAATAAAATTCATTAGCCATTCTTGATCTGCATGTCCTGAATATCCTTCTATATATTCTATCCTTGCATTTACTGCTATTTCTTCTCCAAATATTTTAACTGTTTTAGCACCATTTACTATATTATATCCCAGTGTTCCTGGTGCTTGATATCCAACAAATAGTATCGTACTTTTTGGATTCCATAAATTATGTTTTAAATGATGTTTTATTCTTCCAACTTCACACATTCCACTTGCTGATATTATTATACTTGGAGTTGTATCTGCATTTAATGCTTTCGATTCATCTGCTGTCATCGTAAATTTTAATCCAGGAAATTCTAATGGATTATCTCCTCTTAATATTTGTTCTTTTATCTCATCTTCGAATAATTCTGTATTTTCTCTAAATACTTCTGTTGCCGAAATTGCTAATGGACTATCAACATATACAGGTGCTTTCATTAAAGTTTTATATTTTCTTCTAAATTCTTCATCATCATTTTTTTCTTTCAATTTATTTACTTCATATAAAATCTCTTGAGTTCTACCTACTGCAAAAGATGGAATAACTACTGTTCCCCCATTATCTAATGTTTCTGATACAATATCTAAAAACAATTCCGCTTTTTTATCATTTTGCATATGTAATCTACTTCCATAAGTTGATTCCATAATTAAATAATCTGTATCTTCTATCATTGTTGGAGAACTTAAAAGTGGTATATCATTATTTCCTATGTCACCTGTAAATACTGTTTTTACCTCTTTTCCATCTTCTTTTACCCACAATTCTATTATACTTGAGCCTAACATATGTCCTGCATCATTATATCTCACATGAATTTCTGGTGTTATTTCTATAATTTCATCATAATTAACAGGTCTAAATATTTCTAAACATCGTGCTGCTTCTTCTGCTGTGTATATAGGTGGTATAGGTTCTTCACCCTTTCTCATCCTCTTTTTATTCTTCCATTGACTTTCCATTTCTTGTATATGCCCACTGTCTGGTAACATTAAAGCACATAAATCGCAAGTAGCTTTGTGTGCATAAACAGCATTTCTAAAGCCTTCTTTATATAGTTTAGGTATTCTTCCAGAATGGTCTATATGTGCATGTGTTAATAATACAAAATCTATTTGATTTGGATCAAATTCAAATTCTTGTGAATTTTTTAATTCATCCGATGCTTTTCCTTGCCACATACCACAATCTACTAAAAATCTTTTTCCTGCTCCTTCTACTAAAAAGTTAGAACCTGTTACTGTTTTAGTAGCCCCTAAAAATGTAATTTTCATAAGTTACCTCCATTTATGAATTTATTAATTTTATTTTTTTATTCATCTTAATATTGAAATCATCTTTTTTTATATCTTCTTGTATTTCTATTTTTTCTTCATAAGCATTTTCATCAAAAATTTGAAGAAAATATTTGTCTTTTTCTTTTACTATTTTTATATATAACTCTTCTAAATTTATTGTCCTTAATGTAAAAATATTTTTAAGTATATAATAATTTAGTTCATCTCTTTTGGTAATATTTTCAGTTAATTTTAATTCATTTGCTTTTTTTAATATTTCTATAATTATATCTTTTTGTTCTGCTTGTAATTTTTCTTCTTGATATATCATTTTTTCTTTTGTCAATGGTATCATATTGTAATATCTGTATTCATATATTATCTTTAAAAGTTCTTCTTTTGATTCTACATTTTCTAATTTCTTTTTATAGCAATTCATAAATATTTTTTGAATTTTAATAATTTCTTTTTCTATTTCTTCTTGAATATTTTCTATTTTTGTGTATTTTAAATATTTGTAATTTTCTTCTAAGTTATTTTTATGTTTAACAAAATTTTTGGGTTTTAAAATATCATTTAACTTTTCTAATATGTTTATCTTTTGATTTCTTTCTTCTTCCAATAATTTTAATAAAGTTCTAACACTAAATATTTTTTCTTCTAATAATAAATTCTCATTTCTTTTTTCATATTCTTTTTGCAATAAATCTTTATTGTTCATGATTTCATCAATTTCTCTTATTTGCTTTGTTAATTCTATCTTCTGTTTTGTTACATTTTCTACAAATTTTTTATTATCTTTTAAAATACTTAACTCTTTTTCTATTTTTTCTTTAGCAGTTTGCATTTTTCTTTTTATACTTGGATTAAATTTTATTTCTAATAATATAGATATTTTCTTTAAGCTTTCCAGTATTTTATTTTTTTCTTTTTCTCCATATTTTTCTTGTAACCTATTTTCTAAAAGTTCCATATAATCAATAATATATTCTTTATTATTTATCCATTTATTTAAAAATTCATTTCCTAATAAAATTATTAAGTTTTGATAAATTATATTATGTTCAATACTTTCGATTTCTTGTGGTATAGTAGTCCAAGAATATCCATTAAAATCTCTTAATGGCTCTACAGAATTAATATTACTTCCTATATTTATTAAATTTGATAATGTTTTATTGATTAAAAAATATTTGTCTTTTATTATTTTATCTTTTTTGCTTATCTTATATATTGCATATAATAGCTTTCTTTCAATCGGATAACATATAATTTTTTTTATCTTTTTTTCTATTAAAAATGTTTTATTTCCTAATAATTCTTTTTCTTGAGAATTTATTTTTATAACTTTTATTGTTTCACAATTATCTTTTATATTTCTAATTAAATTTTCTATAAATTCTTCCTTGGTTTCCACATTTACTTTTACTTTTGCATAATCTTTATATGCTGTTTCTATTTTATATAATATACTAAGGAGAATACTTTTTACATTTTCTTCATAATATTTTTTTTCTAGAATGTCTTCTAGTTTATTATTGTAATTTTTCTTAACAATTTTTTCTAATAATTTATCTTTATTCTTTTGCAAATTTTTTCTCCTTCCATAACTTTATCAATTATTTATTTGCTCTGAACTTCCCATTTTTAATTCATTTAATCTTTCTAATGTCATTAATACTTCTCTAGGCTTACTTCCTTGATATCCAGAAATTACTCCCCTTTCTTCCATTTGATCTATAATTCTACCTGCCCTTGCATATCCTACTTTAAATCGTCTTTGTATAAACGAAGTTGAAGCTTGTCCGAGTTTCTACTACTGTTTGAATTGCATCCATTAAAAATGGATCTGTTTCATCATCATCCTGCTCTTGTGATATTTCTTTATCTGTTTTATTACTGTTCTCTATTGTTTCTAATATATCTTCACTATATGTTGCCGTACCATTTGATTTTATAAAATCTACTATTTTTTCTACTTCTTCATCTGATACAAATGCACCTTGAACTCTTGAAGGTTTTGGTGCTCCTGCTGGGAAAAATAGCATATCACCTTTTCCTAATAATTTTTCTGCTCCTGTTCCGTCAATTATAGTTCTCGAATCTACTTGTGAAGAAACTGCAAATGCTATTCTTGAAGGTACATTTGCTTTTATTAATCCTGTTATTACATCTACTGATGGTCTTTGTGTTGCAATTACTAAATGCATTCCTGCTGCTCTTGCTTTTTGTGCTAGTCTACATATTGACTCTTCAACTTCTTTTGCTGCTACCATCATTAAATCTGCAAGCTCATCTATAATTATTACTATTTGTGGTAATTTTCCATTTTCTTGCTCTTTTTCTATTGCAATATTATATCCTTTTAAGTCTCTTACACCTTTACTTGCAAATAAATTGTATCTATTATCCATTTCTTGTACTGCCCAAGCTAATGCTCCTGCTGCTTTCTTAGGATCAGTTACTACTGGTATTAATAAATGTGGTATTCCGTTATATACAGAAAGTTCTACAACCTTTGGATCTACCATTACAAATTTTACTTCACTTGGCTTACTTTTATATATTATACTTGTTATAATTGTATTTATACATACACTTTTTCCTGAACCTGTTGAACCAGCAATAAGAACATGTGGCATTTTAGCAATATCTGCTAATTGTATATTTCCTGCTACATCTTTTCCTAATGCTATTGATAATTTTGATTTACTATCTTTAAATTCATCACTATCTATTACTTCTCTTAAATGTACAGATTCTTTTTCTTTATTTGGTACTTCAATTCCTACTGCTTGTTTTCCTGGTATTGGTGCCTCAATTCTTATTGTTTCTGCTGCTAAGTTTAAAGCAATATCATCTGCTAAATTTGCTATTTTACTTACTCTTACTCCTTCTGCTGGTTTTAATTCATATCTTGTAATTGCAGGTCCCACAGAAACATTTTCAACTTTTGCAGAAACACCAAAACTATATAATGTTTTTTGTAGTTTTGTTGCTGTATCTGTTAATACCTTTGCACCGCCTTTTAATGCTTTTTTACTAGGTTTACTTAAAATTTCTATAGGTGGATATTCATAATGTTCATCTTCTACTATCATTGAATGTTCTAATTGCAATACTTCTTTCTTTTTATCTTCCTTTTTTTCTTCTTCTTGTTTAAATAAATTATTTTCTAATACATCTGGCTGAATTGTATTCTTAGAGTTTTTAGTTAATGGTTCTAAATCTTCTCCAGAATGATCATATTTTTTTAAAGGTTTACCATCTTCTAAATTTTCTACTAATCTCCCTCCAAAATTTATCTTTATTTGGTTTTCCATTACTTCTTTTTCTTGTTGTTTTTGCGCTATTTTTTCTTCTCTTTCTCTTTTTCTTCTTTGTGCTGGTGTTTCTTCTATTGTTTCTACTTTTTGTTGTTTTCTTTCTTCTCTTGCTAATTTTCTTTCTTCTTTATTTTCTTCCGCTTTTTCTACTATTCTGTTTATAATATCAGACATATTAATTCCAAATGTAAATACAAATAATATTATTGCTATTCCTATACAAAATATCGCTGCACCAATATCACCAAATAATTTTGCAAGTGGTACTGCTCCTACTGCTCCTACTGCTCCACCACCTTTACTTTGTTCACCTAAAAAATATGCATCTTTTACTACTTCTGATAATTCCTTATTTGAATGTAATTCTCCTGTTGAAATTTGAATAACACTAAATACTATAGATAGACATATTATAAATATGGTGTATTGAATCAGCTTTGCTTTTAAACCATCTCGTTCCTCTGAAGCTAATTTTATTGCTATAACGAATATTCCCAATGGCAATACATATTGCATTATTCCTATCATTCCACCTAATATTTCATTTAGTTTTGATCCAATCATTCCTGATTTTGTATATATTAAAACAGCCATAAGAATACTAACTACGATTAAAGCTATAATTGCAACATCAATTTTTGTGGCAGTTTGTCTCTTTTTGTATCTTCTTTTTTTTGCCATTTTTACCATCCTTTCTAAAGTTTTATATTTTAACAATTAAAAAAGTCAGCATTCAAAAGTCTTTTTCTTTTGTTGACTTCTGAACTCTGACTTTTGATTTTTATTTTAATTCTTTTCTACTGTTTTGTATAGTTTTTATAGTATCTTCTAACGATATTTCCATTAATTTTAATGCTTCATTCATGTTTGTTTCTAATTTTCCTAGTGTTTCTTGTAATACACTTTCTGTATTACCTAAAATACTATCAGCATATTCTTTTGTTCCTCTTGAAATTTCCCTTGACATTTCGTTTGCTGTTTCTATTATTTCTGTTTTTTGATCATAAGCTTTTCTTGTTATTTCATGCTCATCAATCATTGCTATTATTCTATTTTCTGCTTCTTTTACTATTCCATCTGCTTCTTTTTGAGCTTCAACTAATATTCTTTGTCTTTCTTCTTTAACCCATTTAGCTTGTTTTAACTCATCTGGTAATTTTATTCGTATTTCTTTTATTAAATCTAACATTTCCTCTTTATCCACTACACTTTTAGCAGAAAAAGGTAAATTTCTACTTCTTTCTAAAATATCCTCTAAATTTTCTAATAATGTAAATATTTCCATATTTGTGCCCCTTTCTAATTTATAACACCATGCTCAAAAAGATTAATTTTGCTCTACCATAAGTTCTTTTATCTACTATTTCTATATTTTCTTTTATATTATTTAATTGTTTTAATATTCTTTCTTCATCATCTGTTTCTATTATAATAAGTGTATCATCTTTTAGTAATTCTTTTTTCAAAATAATTTTTATAGCTTCATAAGCATAATCAGTTTCATATGGCGGATCTATAAATATAATATCAGGTCTTATATTTATATACTTTTCTAACACTATTTTGTAATCATTTTTTATTAATTCTACGTTATTTTCTGAATGTGTTTTTTCTATATTTTTTCTTATTATATTTATTGCTTCTTTAGAATTATCAACCAAAATAACTTTCTTAGCATTTCTACTTACTGCTTCTAATCCAATTGCTCCACTTCCAGCAAATAAGTCAAGAAATATTGAATCAGGTATTTTTGATTGTATTATATTAAATAATGATTCTTTTACTCTGTCTAATGTTGGTCTTGTATTGTTTCCATCTAAAGTATATAATTTTGTTCCTCTTGCTTTTCCACTTATTATTCTCATATTAAACCTTTCTTGATTAATAATATTATTATTCTTTTTTTTTTTAATGTCAATAGTATTAATAAAATTGTAATATACATTTAACAGTTTTGTAACATATTACTAAGTTTGTAATATTTTTCTTGTATTTCATACATAAAAACATAAAAAAGCTATTATTAAAATAGCTTTCTTTTGTAGATTATTAATCTTCTTTATTTATATCTTTAATCAATTCTAATTGTGATATTAATAATGATTCCATTTTAGCTTTATATATATCAAATTGTTTTTTTATATCATCTAATTCTTTTTTCTTTACTATTATTTCATTTTCCAAATCTTGAGCTTGTTTTTGTGCATTTCCTTTTGCTTCGTTTACAATTTGATCTGCTTGTTGTTTAGCCACATTTTTTACATCTTCAGCAGTTTTTTGTGCCATTAATAATGTGTTTTGTAATGTTTCTTCTATAGTCTTATAATGTTCTAGACTTTTATTTAATTCTTCTATTTTTGATTTTAGCTCAGAATTTTCTTTATAACTTTTGCTATAATCAATAGTTAAATCATCTAGAAAATCATCTACTTCTTCAACACTATATCCATTCATCATCTGTTTTGAAAACTTTTTATTTTCTATATCTAATGGTGTAATCATTTTTTCCTCCTTAAATAAAAGTTTAACATTTTATTAATTTATTCCATTATTTTTAAGCCATGACACTGATAATTTATTTTTTATTTCTTCTCTCGCCATTTCATTTGTTATTTCATAATTTGATGGTGCTACTAAAAAGATTGAGTTAGATACTTTTTGAATATATCCATCTAATGCATATACTCCTCCACTTATAAAATCAACTATTCTTCTAGCAACATCTTTATTTACATATTCTAAATTAACAATTACAGATTTTTTTTCTTTTAAGAAAGAACAAATTTCATCTGATTGTTCAAATGTAGTTGGTTGAGATATAACCATTTTTATTGCATTTGTTTGTGCTTGTGGCATTGCAACTACTTTATTATTATTGTTTCTTTTTCCAAATATTTTTTTATCTTCTTCTTCTTCATCTTCATAATTATATATATCTTCATCTTCATATTCTTCTGGCTCTGCTGAGTCCATCCCAAATAAATCCCAAACTTTATTCATTAAAGCTCCTGCCATAAAAAAACCTCCTAAATTACTTTCACTGTATTCATTTGCATTAAGTATCTACTTTTTTTGTCATAATGTCAATAGTTTTTTAAAATGTAATAATATTTTAATATTATTGTAATATATTTGTAATATTTATTCTACTTTATTTATATCTGGATTTAAAAGTATTTCGTCATATAATGTTATTTTCTTATATTTTGATATTTCTTCATTAGAATATCCCATTTCTTTCAATTCATCACTTTCATAAGGTTCTACAATTGAATAATTTTCTCCTACATTTGTAACTTTTACTAATAATTTGCTCAGATATCCTGCTCTATTTCTTACAACATAATTTAAATTATCAACATTTACTATTGCTTGATTTGGCACTTTTAATCCTTTTGCACTCCACCAAATTAAATCAAATGTTATTTTCCTATAATTCGTAAGTTCAACTATTTGTTTTTCAACTTTAAGCATTATTAATCTTTCATCTTCGCTTTCATTTGCAATATTTACAATTTCTGCTGGAATTTCTTCATTATTTGAAAGCCTTATCTTTACTTTATCTCCAACTTTGGCATTTTTAGCATTTTCAGAATTAGATATAGTTACTATATAGCAATAAAAATTGTCAACTATTTTTCCACATTCTGTACTTGTTGCTATTACTTTTCCTGTTTTTAAATTTAAACTTTCTAAATATTCTTTACTCAATTCGCTAAAACAATCTGGTGTTAAAGTTTCTTCCAATCCATCAACTTTATATGAAACAATCCCGCTTTTAGGTGCTGTTACATATTCTGCCCCTGAATTTAATTGACTTTCATATTGTTTTCTTTCTTCTATTAATTGTTTTAAATATGATCCTTGAGGACTGTTCTCTCCTGCTATTTTAGCTTTTTTACTAATTAAACTATTTATTTCTTTTTTATATTCTTCTAATTTTGCTGAATCTGTAATCTTATTGATATTTTGCATTTTTTCATCTATTTGATTTTCTATTATTTTTATATCAGGATTACTATAACTCATATCTTTTGACATTGCATCTTGAATTTTTATATCCAGTTCTTCTATTTTCTTTTTTAAATTTTCTTCATTACTACTATAATATCTGAATATTGCTTCATCTTTTGATGCTTTTTCTCCTTCTGCTATTATTTGTTCCATTCCATTCTTGTAATTTTCGCCTTTAACAACTTGTTCATCTCTAATTACATATCCTACATCTGTTTCTTCTAAATATAAGTTTCCTTTTTCTACTGTAAATACATCTGTTGGCTGTTTTATCAATAAGTATAAAGTATATATTACATAAACTAATATTGCTATTAATATTATTGATAACAATATTTTTTTCTTTTGTTTTGCTAATAAATTTATTTTTCTTTCTTGTTTTTTGTGTTCTTCTTCTTTCAATTTATTCCCTCCAAAATAATTTTCATATTATTTTGTATACCATTTTCTCCATCTAACCAAATTGTTTGTTTATTTTTTCTAAACCAAGTTAATTGTCTTTTAGCATATCTTCTTGTTTCCATTTTTAACTTTTCTATCATTTCTTCTTTGGTATATTCTCCTTTTAAATATTGTACCACTTCTTTATAACCAAGACCTTGCATTGCTGTTGGAAATTCATCATATTTTTTTAATATTTCTTTAACTTCTTCTATAAGTCCTTGTTCTATCATAATATCTACTCTTTTATTTATTCTATCATATAGGACTTCTCTATCCCAATTTATTGCAAAAACTCTATAATCATACTCAACTTCTTTTTTTCTTGATTCTTTTTCTTGTTCTGTTTTGTTTTTACCAGTTGCATGATAAATTTCTAAAATTCTTAGAATTCTTTTTTTATCATTTGAACTTATTTTTTCTATTGCTTTTGGGTCAATCTTTTTTGCTTCTTCATATAAAGTTTCTAATCCAATTTCTTCTACTTGTTTTTCTAACTTTTTCCTGTATTCTTCATCAAATTCTATATTTTGATACTCTATTTCATATATTAAACTATCTAAATATAGACCTGTCCCACCAACAATTATTGGTACTTTTCCTTTTTCTATTATTTCTTTGATGGCTTTCTTGGCATCTCTTTTATAATCTGCCACACTATATCTTTCATTTGGCTCTACTATGTCTAGTAAATAATGTTTTATACTTTTCATTTCTTGAGTATCTGGCTTTGCAGTTCCAATATTCATATATTTATATATTTGCATAGAGTCACAAGAAATAATTTCACCATTTATTTTTTTTGCTAATTCTATTGATAACGCTGTTTTTCCTGATGCTGTTGGTCCACATATTGCTATTACTTTTGTTTTTGCCATTTCATCATTTCCTTTATTTTTATTTTCTTGCAAATTTTCTTTCTATATCATATTTTGTCATTTTTATCGCTGTTGGTCTTCCATGAGGGCAAGTAAATGGATTTGGTAGTTTTAATAGTTTATCCATTAACGCTTCTACTTCTTCTTTAGTTAATGCCATATTTGCTTTAACTGCTGCTTTGCATGCTACTGTTGCTATGAATTTTTCTTCTTTTTCTTGTTTGGCTGTTCTTGCTACTGTATTTATTTCATCAAGTGTTTCTAAAAATAATTCTTTAGTATCTAAATCTATACATATTGTTGGAACTCCTGATAATTTTATTGTATTTTCCCCAAATTCTTCCAATGTAAATCCAGCTTGTCTAAACATTTCAAAATTATCTTTTGCTATTTCCATTTCCTTATGTGTTAAAGTAATTATATCTGGCAATAACAATAATTGGGAGTCTTTTTGACTTGTACTATAATAATTTTTCTTTACTTTTTCATACATTATTCTTTCATGTGCAGCATGTTGATCTAGTATATACATTTCTTGATCTATTTCTAAAATTATATATGTTTTAAATACTATTCCTATAAATTTATATTTAGGTTTATTTAACTTTTCGTCATTTTCAAATACAGATATATTATTTTTTATTATATCAATAGCACTTGCTCTACTTTCGTTTTTCTTTTCTTCGTTTTCTTTTATTTCTTCAGATATTGGTTTTCTTCCAAATAATTTAGCATACATTTCGTCAAAATTTTCAGATACTACCTTTGGGTTATCATTTAATTCTTCCATTTTTTTCTTTATATCTTTAAACTCTTGCTTTATTTCTTGATTTTCAATTTCTTCTATTTTTTTATCTTGTTCTTCTAATTTTTTAGCAACTTCATTTTTTTCTTCTTCTGTTAATGTTTCTTTTTTCTCTAATTCATTGTTTTCTTCTTTATTTCCAGTGTATTTATATTCTTCTTTATTTTCTTCTAATGTTACAGGTTTTATATTTTTTTCTTGTAATTCTGTTTCTATTTTCTCCTTCATTTGTCTTAACTGATTTAGAACATCTGATGTATCTATTGGTTTTCCTATGTTTTTATCCTCATTTTTATCTTCAACTTTTTCTTCTGCTAAACCATTTTTTTCATTATATACTTCTTCTAAAATATTATTTGTTTTTATTTTACTTTCTTCATCTGTATATTGCTCTATTTGTTTTTCATTTTGTTTTCTAAAACTAAATAGTCCATTATTATTTTCTTTTTTGCCTTCTTTTAAATTTTTTAATCTTTCTTCAAAACTTATACTTCTTGCATTTAAACCTATACCATTTTCATAAGACTTTTCTACATCTGTCTTTTCTGTATTTTCCACTAATTCTGTTTTTAGTAATGTTTCTTTTATTGCATGATATACTGATTGAAATATTTTATTTTCTTCTTCAAATCTTACTTCTAATTTTGCTGGATGCACATTTACATCTACTTTGCTTGGATTTATTGTTAAATTTAATATTACAAATCCAAATTTCCCTATTGGAATTAATCCTTTATATGCTTGTTCTGTTGCAGAAGTTAATGTTTTATCTTTTATATATCTTTTGTTTACAAAAAACAATTGATTTGCTCTATTTGATCTTGCAATTTCAGGTTTTCCTACAACTCCTGATATTTCTATATCTTCATATTTATATTTTACTTCTTGTACACTATTTGAAATATCTTTACCATAAATACTATATATTACAGTTTTTATATCTCCATTTCCATTTGTTTGTATAACAGTTTTTCCTGTATTTATTAATTTAAAAGCTATATTAGGATTTACAAGCGCTATTCTTGTAATAACATCTTCTATATAACCAGATTCTGTATAATCTTTTTTTAAAAATTTATATCTAACAGGTGTATTGAAAAATAAATTTCTAACTGTTATTGTCGTTCCTGTTTGACAACCAGTTTCTTCTTTTTCTAAAATATTTCCTGCTTCAACAACCACTCTATATCCTATTTCTTGTTCTTTTGTTTTTGAAATTAATTCTACATTACTTATTGCTGCAATACTTGCTAATGCTTCTCCTCTAAACCCCATTGATGTTACAGTATCTAAATCCTCTGCTTTTCTTATTTTACTCGTTGCATGTCTTTCAAAAGCAATTTCTAAATCATCTGTAGCAATTCCTTTCCCATTATCTGTAATTTTTATATATGAAATTCCACCATTTTTTATTTCTACTGTAATATTTGTTGCTCCTGCATCTATTGAGTTTTCAACCATTTCTTTTATTACTGATGCAGGTCTTTCAATTACTTCACCTGCTGCTATTTTATTTATTGTTAAATCATCTAGTAAAACTATATTTCCCATAATTACTCCCATTCCTTTTTTTGATATTAACTATTTGATTTTTATTATATCATTTGCCATTTTATTTTGTACAGTTTTTTTTAAAATTTTAATAACTTTATGAAAAAACCTAGTAATTTTTAATTATAATTACTAGGTTGTTTCTTTAAATTAATTTTAATTATATATCATTTTTGTATATTCATTTGCTATTTGTTTATTTGCTATTTTCATTTGTTTTTCTATGGCTTTTAATACATATGCTAAATCTAATATCTTTAAATCATTTTTATTTTTTATATCTTCTAAATATTCTGTTTCATAACTTTTTAAAAATTTTATGTATTTATTTTTTCCCATAAATTTATTAAAAATAATTCTTCTAATTTTATTAACTATATTTTCATTATATATCTGCATTTTATTCATATTATTTTTAAAAACTTCTTCTATATCACTTAAACTATTTTCTATGCACCATTTAATTCTTGCATCACATTCGTCTACAATCACTTCATAATTTAATTTTTTTTGTGCACAAGCAATAATTGTCTTCTTAATAACATTTTCTTCTTGTTCTGTAATATTGTTTGACTTAATTTTTTCTTCTAATGTTACTATATTAGCTATTGCAATTTTACCATTGTCAATTGCATTCTGCTTTAATCTTAAACTTTCCATATATATTTTATCATATATTAATATCAGTTTTTCTATTTGCATATTGTATTTTTCAATATTATTTTCTATATCTTTTTTATATTTTTCAGTTTTTTGATTATAAAATTTAGATTGTCTTTCAAAAAATTTTGTTATCTCTGTAATCTTTTTTTCTTTTATTTCTTCTATATTTTTTTGATATAAAGCTAATTCCAGCATATTTATTTCATTTTCTATATTTCTTAACTTTTGCATATTTTCATTTAATTCTTTTAACATTTGTATATTTTCTTCCATTTTTCCTCCATTCATTAATTAAGTCTTTGATTTTGATCTACTACATCTTGATATTTTTGTCCCGCTTTTGCTAATCCCATATCAGCCATAGAAAGAAGTGGACTCAAAACATATTTACCTACTTTTTCAGTAACTTTATCTCCTGCTCTTAATATATCTTTAACTTCGTCTAACAATCCTTTGTCTCTCCCATTCTTGCCACCTATTTTAGTATTTAAAATACTTTTATCAATCATATATTTTAATCCTACTGCTCCTATTAATCCTGCTCCAACAGCAGGAATCATCACTCCTGCCGTCAAAATCCCCGCTGTCGTCATCAATTTTCGTGTTTTAGGATTTCTAATTAATGCATTTGCACCTTTTACTGCTCCCCTTCCTGTTAGTTCTATACCTTTTCCTAGACCTTTTAATGTATATTTACATGTTGTTTTTGCTACTTTCTTTATTACTTTCTTTCCTTTCATCTTTTGACTCCCCTTAATTTATTATTTTCGATAAAATATTATTTTGTTCTTCCATAATTTTTTCTCTTTCGTTTTCTAAGTTTTCTAAATATGTTTCTAACTTATATCTATCTAAACTTTCTATATTTATACTTCTACCTTCAATATGTACATTTCCATACTTTCCATCTATCTCAAACATTTCTATTTCTCCTTTGTTTTTTATTTACAAAGACATTATATCATATTAATTTATTTTTGTATATTTTTTTAAAATATTTCTTCTATTCTATAATCTTTTTCTAATTTTTCATTAAAATATAACTTTATTATTAATTTAAATTCTTCCAAAGATGCATCCTTTATATTAAATGAGTATATTTTTTTTGCTGGTGCCATTATTACAAATTTAATTGCATTTATTGTACTCTCACTCATTTCTATTGAAGATTTATCTTGTCTACTACATACTTCGCATTTAAAACCATTATCTCGTAAACTAAAGTATTTTAATTTATCTTTTTCTTTACAATTTACACACTCATATATTTTAGGAGTAAATCCTAAAATACATAATAATCGTAATTTAAATATGCTTAAAACTAAATCTAAATTTTTATCTGTTTCTGAAATAGTATATAATGTGTTTAATAATAATTGTAATATATTATAACAGTTTTGATTTTCTTGTGTTACATCTTGTACTATTTTATTAATATGTACGGCATATTTTAATTTATCTAAATCTATTCTTAAATTATAAAAAACTTCTATTGTTTCTACAGAATTAATATGATATGTATTTGTTCCTTTATACATTAAATATTCTCCAAAGCAAAACATCTGCGTGCCTGCTAAAAGAGCACTTTGAGGTCTACGTGCTCCTTTAGCTATACAAGATATCTTTCCGCAAACCTGGAGTTAACATTGTAAGCATTTTATCAAAATCTCCCATGTTACTTTCTGATAAAACTATTCCATTTATTTTTGTATTTGCCATTTTGTTTTTTTCCACCTTTTGCTATTTATAAATTAGGATTACTATCACTTTTTGTTTCTTTTCCTTTTTCTAACTCATATATTTCTTTTAATTGCTGCATATTATTTTCCATATTTTCTATTTGTTTAAACTCTAAAAAAGTATTTATATCTCCAGTTTTTTTAAATGCATCCCATGCTATTTTTTTTATCATAAGCTCACTTCCTATTCTTAAAACAAATGATTATTTTGTTGTCATCCATTTATATATATTTTTAGCTTTTGTAATTTTTATTTTTTTATTCACTTTATTTTATTATTTTATCTTAAATTTGTTCACAAAAGTATCATTTTCTTGCCAATCTTCTTTTACTTTTACCCAAGTTTTTAAATTTATTTTTACATCAAAATTTTTTTCCATCTCTATTCTTGCTAAAGTACCTATTCTTTTTAACATTTCTCCATTTTTTCCTATTATTATACCTTTATGAGAATTTCTTAAGCAGTAAATTGTCGCTTCTATATCATAAATTTCTTTTCCTTCTTTATTTTTCCTATTTTTCATTTTATCTACTTCTACAAATATTCCATGTGGTACTTCATCTTGTAATAACATTAATGCTTTTTCTCTTATGGTTTCTTCTGCCAATTGTCTTAGAGTTTGGTCTGTATATTCATCAACATCGTAATATTCTGGTCCTTCCTTTAAGTTTTTTTCTATTTCATCTAATATAACATCTTTATATTTATCTTTATTT
>CALXZW010000011.1 GCA_944393345.1 uncultured Clostridia bacterium | reverse complement strand
TAACAAATTAAATATGTCTATAAAATTCGACTAAAAATATCTTGAAAAATTTGTAAAATAGTATATAATATTATATAACTAGGAAGAAAAACAAGATAATTAGTATTTTACTTGTAATTTCTGATTTTAGAATATGAAAGGAGGGAAAGTAATGAATTTAGAGATACTTGAAAATAATATAGAATATCATTTTAAAAATAAAGAATTGTTAAAGAACGCATTAATTCATAAATCATATGCTTATGAAAATAAAATAGAAAGTAATGAAAAACTGGAATTTTTAGGAGATAGTATTTTAGAATTCTTATCAAGTAAATATATTTATGAGACATATAAAAATTTAAGAGAAGGAGAAATGACTAAAGTTAGAGCAACGGTAGTATGTGAAGAAAGTCTATATAGAGTGGCAAAAAAGCATAATTTTAGTGATTTCTTATATGTAGGAAAAGCACAATTACATACTGGAGAAAATAAAAGACCGGCTATTTTAGCAGATAGTGTGGAAGCAGTTATAGCGGCTATATATATTGATGGTGGACTAGAAGAAGCAAATAAATTTATAATAAATAATTTAAAAGATGAAATAGAATATGCGACAAAACATGTAGGAATAAAAGATTATAAAACCGTATTACAAGAAAAGCTTCAAGAAAATGGAGATGTAAAAATAGAATATGAAATAATAAAAGAAATAGGACCAGATCATAATAAAAAATTTGAGGCACAAGTAAAATGCGATGGTACAATACTTGCTAAAGGTGAAGGGAAAAGTAAAAAAGATGCACATATGCAAGCGGCAAAGAAAGCTTTAGAAAATATAAAAACAGAAAAGAGGTAAATCTATGAAAAAAAAATACATAATACCAATATTTGTTCCACATTTAGGATGCCCTAATGACTGTATATTTTGTAATCAAAAAGCTATAAGTGGACAGAAAAATAAAATGACAAAAGAAAAAGCAAAAAAAATAATAGATGAATACCTAAAAGTTCTAAATAATAATGAGGCACAAATAGAAATAGCTTTTTTTGGAGGAAGTTTTACTGCAATAGATGAAAAATTGCAAGAAGAATTATTGCAAACGGCTCATGAATATATTAAAAATAGAAAAGTAGAAAGCATAAGAATTTCAACTAGACCAGATGCAATAAATAAAGAAATATTAAAAAGATTAAAAAAATATAAAGTTAAAACAATAGAACTTGGAGTACAATCAGCTAATGATTACATATTACAAAGATCAAATAGAGGGCATAGTTTCTCAGATGTAAAAAAAGCATCAAAATTAATTAGATTTTATGGCTTTAAATTAGGACATCAAATGATGGTAGGATTACCAGAAAGTACAAGAATTGACGAAATAAATACCGCTAAAGCACTAATTAAATTAAAACCTAAAATGGTAAGAATATATCCTGTTCTAGTAGTAAAAAATACAAAACTTGAAAAGGAATATTTGGAAGGAGTATATAATCCAATTCCATTAGCACAAGCAATAGATACTTGTAAAGATTTAGTAAAACTTTTCTATAAGAAAAAAATTGATGTAATTAGAGTAGGATTGCAAAACACAGATGAGATATCAGAGCCAGATTCTAAACAAAGTCAAGTTGTTGCTGGACCATATCATCCTGCTTTTAGACAATTAGTAGAATCTGCTATTTGGTACGATGAAATAGTATCCAAAATAAAAAAATTAAATGTAAAAGTTAAAGAAGTAGAAATTGATGTAAATCCAGTTAATATAAATAATGTTATTGGACATAAAAAAGAAAATGTAAAAAAATTAAAAGAGATTTATGATGTTGATTTAATTGTAAAGAAAAATTCAGATATAAAACCAGGAAAATCCAAAATTGCTATAACAAAAACATATAAAGATTTTTTAGAAGAAAATAAAAAGAGTTGTATTGCAAATCAATAAAGTATAAAATCGCCTTATTTTACAAATAATTGTAATAAGGTGATTTTTTATGGAAAATGATGAATTGGTAAACTTAAAAAAATTATTAATAGAAATAACAGGGACAGTAATTGGAGCACTAATTATGGCTATTGGCATTTCCTTATTTTTATTACCAAATCAGTTATCGTCAGGAGGAATTTCGGGAATTGCAACAATATTATATTATTTATTAAAAATACCAATGGGAACATCAATTTTGATAATAAATATTCCACTATTTATTATTTCCATATATAAAGTAGGAAAAACTTTTTTTTTGAAATCACTAATTGGGACAATATCACTATCAATTTTTATTGATTTTTTAGATAAATTAAATCCTCTTACAGAAGATAGATTCTTGGCTTGTATATATGGTGGAATTATAATAGGTTTTGGGACGGCTCTTATTTTAAAAGTTAATTCTTCTACAGGAGGAACTGATTTAGTAGGAAAAGTAGTAAAAGAATATAGACCAACCACAAGAATCGGAAATATTATAACAATATTAGATGTTGTAATAATAATTTTAAATGCAATATTTTTTAAAGAAATAGAAGTCGGATTATATTCAGCAATAACAATATATTTAATGGGAAAAATTATTGATATAATATTTGAAGGAATATATTTTACAAAATTAATATTAATTATTTCAGAAAAAAATGAAGAAATTGCTAAGCAAATAGGAGAAAAAATTCAAAGAGGAGTTACAGGACTTTTAGGTAAAGGAATGTATACAAATAAAGAAAAATTAGTGTTAATGTGCGCTGCAGGAAGAGGAGATGTAAATAGAATAAAAATTGTTGCTAAAAAAATTGATCCTAAATGCTTTATAATTATAACAAATTCAAGAGAAGTTGTTGGCTTAGGTTTTAAAAAAATCTAATTGTGCTAGAATAAAAAAAATGATATAATAATAAAAAAACAAAAATGGAGAAAAATATGAGTGAACAAATATATATAATTGATGATATGAAATCTTTTGAATTAAAAGACATATTTGAATGTGGGCAATGTTTTAGATGGAACAAGTTAGAAGATGATAGTTATACAGGAATTGTAAGAGAAAATGTTATAAATGTAAAAAAACAAAATGGTAAAATTATATTTTCAGGTAATTGTAGTGAAAATATAAAAGAGTTAGTAGATGATTATTTTGACTTAAAAAGAGATTATGAAAAAATAAAAGAAGAATTATCAAAAATAGATGTTAATATGAAAGAAAGTGTAAACTATGGAAAAGGGATAAGAATATTAAATCAGGATTTATGGGAAACAATAATATCTTTTATAATTTCTGCAAACAATAATATTCCAAGAATTAAAGGAATAATAGAAAGATTATCTAAAAAATATGGTAAAGAGATTATATGGATTGAAAAAAAATACTATACTTTTCCTACACCAGAGCAACTTAAAAATGTAACAGTAGAAGAATATAGAAATTTAGGATTGGGATTTAGAGATATAAGAATATATCAAACAACTCAAATGATTTTAGATAATAAAGTTAATTTAAAAGAATTAGAAGAAAATTCAAATACTTTAGAAGTAAGAGAAAAATTATTAAGTTTATCAGGAGTAGGTCCTAAAGTTGCGGATTGTATATTATTATTTTCAACGTTAAAAAGGTTTGAAGTGTTTCCAATTGATGTGTGGGTAAGAAGAGTTATGAATGATTTATATATAAAAAAACAAGATGAAACAAAAGTTAGCAAAAAAGAAATTGAAAAAATTGCAAAAGAAAAGTTTGGGAAAGTTGCAGGATTAGCTCAACAATATCTATTTTACTGGAGAAGAGAATTGGATGCATAAAAATAAAATGAAAGGAAATAAAACTTTATGAGTGTAAGATTAATATATGGAAAACCAGGAAGCGGAAAAAGTGAATATTGTTTTAATGAAATAGCAGATTTAATAAAAACAGAAAAAAAGATATATATTATAACACCAGAACAATTTTCTTTTACAGCTGAAAAAAAATTAATGGAAAAAATAAATTCAAAAGCAGTAATGAATGCAGAAGTAATAACATTAAGTAGAATGGCAGATAGAATATTAGATGAAATTGGTGGAAAAACTAAATCTAAACTTTCAAAATGTGGAAAAGCAATGCTGATTTATTCGATTTTAAATAACAATAAAAAGGATTTAAAATTTATAGGAAAATCTGATGAAAACATTGAATTGGCAATGACTGCAATAACTGAATTTAAAAAGCATGGAATAAATGTGGAATTATTAAAAGAAGAAATAGAAAAAACTGAAAATAAATATTTAAAAACTAAATTACAAGATATGTCATTAATCTATGAAAAATTTGAAAATCAAATAGCAGATAAATATATAGAGGAAACTGATGCTTTAACTATACTTGCTAATAATTTAGAAAAGTCAGAGTTAGTTAAAAATAGTATTATATATATAGATGAATTTTCAGGATTTACATTTCAGGAATATTTAGTTTTAAAAGAACTTATTAGAAATGCTAAAAAAGTAAGTATAACTATGTGTTTGGATAAATTAGAAATAGATACAAATGCAAATATTGATATTTTTTATTCTAACAAAATAACATTAAAAAAATTTTTGAAATTAATAGAAGAAAATGGTTTTAAGCAAGAAGAACCAGTATATCTTGAAAAACAATATAGATTTAAAAATAAAGAACTAGAACATTTAAGTGATAATATTTATAATATAAAATCCACAAAATATGAAAAAAAAGTGGAAAAACTAAAACTTTTTTTGGCTAAAAATCAATATTCAGAAATAGAAAATGTTGCAAAACAGATTGTAAAACTAGTAAGAGATAATAATTTAAGATATAAAGATATTGCAATTATAAGTAAAAATATAGATACATATTCTTCATTAGTAAGAGCAATTTTTCCTAAATATCAAATCCCTGTATTTATAGATGAGAAAAGAGATTTAAATCAAAATATAATAGTTCAATACATAATATCTATATTAGATGTATTAAATAGAAATTTTTCTAATGAAACAATTTTTAATTATATAAAATTAGGTTTTTTACAAATTGAAGAAGATGAAATTTTTAAATTAGAAAATTATTGCTCTAAATGGGGAATAAAGCAAAATAAATGGAAACAAGAATTTATATATGAATTAGAAGATGAGAATAGAAAAAAAGAAGTAGAAAGATTTAATGAATTAAGAAAACAAATAATAAATCCATTATTAAAATTAAAAGAAAAAATAATATCACAAAAGACAGCTAAAAATATAACTAAAGAATTATATTTCTTTTTACAAGAACAAAATATTGAAGAAAAAATAATGCAAAAAGTAGAAGAATTAGAAGAAAATGAATATATGGAAATAGCAAAAGAATATAAATCAAGTTATCAAATAATATTAGATATTTTTGATGAAATTGTACTTGTATTTGGAGATGACCCAATAACTATAGAAAAATATATTCAAATTTTAAAAGTAGGATTAAAAAATAGCGGTTTGGGAAAAATACCTGGAACACAAGACCAAGTAATATTAGGAGATGTAGAACGTTCAAGAGCACATAAAGTAGACACTGTATTTATAATAGGTTTAAATGACGGAGTATTTCCAAGTGTTAATAAAGATGAAGGATTCTTTAATGATGAAGATAGAAAAATATTAGAAAAAGACGGTTTAGAGCTTGCAAAAGGAACAATAGAAAACTTATATGAGGATAATTTTAACATATATAAAGCATTTACAACAGCAGAAAAAAGAAAATATTTATCATATTCATCAACAGATGGAGAAGGGAAAAGTTTATAGTGTCCAAAATAAATAAAAAAAATAAAAAAAATTTATCCTATGTTAGAAGAAAAAAGTGATGTAATAGAAAAAGAATATGAAATAGTGAATAAAAAAATAACATATGAAGAACTTTTAGAGAATATAGCAAAATTAAAAAATAAGGAAAAAATAGAAAATATTTGGTATTTAATTTATCAATATTATAAAAACGATTCTAATTGGAATAAGAAATTAAATCAAGATTTAGAAGGATTGAAATATACAAATTTACCACAAAAATTAGAACAAAGAAATATTGAAAAATTATATGGTAATAAACTTACTACAAGTATTTCAAGATTAGAAAAATATAGAAATTGTCCTTTTTCATATTATTTACAATATGGCTTAAAATTAAAGGAAAAAGAAAAATTACAAGTACATAATTTTGATACAGGTTCTTTTATGCATGAAATAATAGATGAATTTTTTGAATATGTAAATCAAGAAAAACTCGAATTAGCAGAATTAGAAAAAGAGCAAATAGAAAAAATAGTAGAGAATATTATAGATAATAAATTAACTTTAAATAAAAACTATATATTTAAAGCAACTGAAAAATACAAATTATTGGTAAGAAGATTAAAAAGAGTTGTTTCACAAAGTTTAAAATATATTATAGAAACGATAATTTATAGTGATTTTAGTATAGAAGGAACTGAAGTAGAATTTGGTGAGAACGGAAAATATGAGCCTATAATATTAAATTTAGAAGATGGAAAAAAGGTTGAAATAAAAGGTAAAATAGATAGAATAGATACAGCAAATGAAGAAGATGGAAAATATTTAAGAATAATAGATTATAAATCTTCTAGTAGAAATATAGATTTAAATGAAGTTTATGCTGGTTTGCAAATTCAGTTATTAACATATACTGATGCTATATGTAAACAAGAAGATATAATGCCTGCAGGAGTTTTCTATTTTTCACTTTTAGAACAGATGGAAAAAGCAGAGAAAAGAATTAGTGAAGAAGAAATTGAAGAAAAAATAAGAAAAGCATTTAGGATGAAAGGATTAATAGTGGCAGATGTAAAAATCATAAAAATGAATGATAATACATTAAATTCTGGAAGTTCTAAATTAGTACCAGCAGGTCTTACTAAAGCAGGTACAATACATAAAAAATGGACAAATGGAGTAAGTAGTGAAGAATTTAAAATTTTACAAGACTATATTTATAAAACTATAAAAGATATTTCAAAAGAAATTTTAAGTGGAAAAATAGATATAAATCCATATAATAAATCAGGGAAAACACCATGTGAATATTGTGAATATAAAGCAATTTGTGGATTTAATCCAAGATATAAGAATAATAAATATAGATTTATAGATAAAATGTCTCAGGATGATGTTATTATAAAAATGAGTAAAGAATTAGGATGTAAGAAATGAGGTATAAGTATGGATTTATCTAATGAAAATGTTATACACATAAAAAAAGGAACTATTGAATATTTACAATTTAGAAGATTATTAGATTATAAAGATATATTGAATCATGCATATTCTTTAGGAACTAATATGAATTTTAGAACATTAAGGGCAAATAAAGAAGAATTATCATTAGAGGAATATAATAAAGCAGTGCAAAGTTATAAAGATTTATGTAATGATTTAAAAATAGATTATAATAATTTAGTTAAAACTAATCAAGCACATACTGACAATGTAAAAATCATAGATAAAAAAATAAATATTGATAATCCAGATTTCAATTTATCAGAATATGATTTAACAGATGGATTAATTACAAATAAATCTAATATAATATTATCAACAACAAATGCAGATTGTATCTTATTTTTATTTTTTGATCCTGTTAAAAAAGTAATTGCTAATGTACATTCTGGATGGAAAGGGACTCTTCAAAGAATATCTGTAAAAACAGTAAAAAAGATGGTTGAAGAACATAATTGTAATACTAAAGATATAATATGTTGCATATGTCCAAGTATAAGAAAATGCCATTTTGAAGTAGAAAAAGAAGTAAAAGAGATGTTTGAAAATGAATATAAAGAGTTATTGAAAACGAATTCGGATATAATAGAAAATACTTTGCCAAATGTTAAATGGAATATAGATACTGTAAAAATAAATCAATTAATTTTAGAAGAAGCGGGACTAAAAAGAGACAACATAATTGATAGTAAAATATGTAGTGTCTGCCATTCTAATTTGATTCATTCTTTCAGAGTAGAAAAAGAAGGCTATGGTCTTAATACAGCTATAATCGAATTGAATTAAAATTATAAAAGAAGGTATAAGAAATGTATGATAATTGGGAAGATTTAGAAAAATCAATTATAAATTGTAATAAATGTAAATTATATAAAACAAGACAAAATATTGTTTTCGGTATAGGAAATAAAAGTGCAGATATAATGTTCATAGGAGAAGGACCAGGTGCAGATGAGGATAGACTTCGGAGAGCCTTTTGTTGGACGAGCAGGACAACTTATGAATTTAGCTTTTCAAGCAATTGGAATAAAAAGAGAAGAAGTATATATAGCTAATATTGTAAAATGTAGACCGCCAGCAAATAGGAATCCAGAAGATGATGAGTGTTTTGCTTGTTTAAATTATTTAAGAAATCAAGTTATTTTGGTGAAACCAAAAATAATTGTTTTACTAGGAAGTGTTGCATTAAAAAATATTTTAGGAAAAGAATATGGAATTACTGCAACAAGAGGACATTGGATAGAAAAAAAGGGGATAAAGTATATGCCCACTTGGCATCCAGCAGCATTGTTAAGAGATGAAACCAAAAAAATTGATTTTATAAAAGATTTAAAGAAAGTTATAGAAGAAATAAATAATTAAACTATCAAGTCAGTGTATTTGACGATTAAATATATTTATAATAGAATTAGCATAAATATATAATGAAAATGGAGATTAAAAATGGAAATTAAAGAAGTAAATGAAAAAGCAAATTATTGTTTAAATTGTAAAATAAAGCCATGTTCTAAAAAAGGGTGTCCATTAGAAAATAATATACCAGAATTTATAAAAGAAATAAAAAATGAAAATTACTTGAATGCATATAAAATTTTATCAGAAACAACAGTTTTACCAGGAGTTTGTGGTAGAATATGTCCACATGAAAAACAATGCCAATCTGCATGTGTTAGAGGAATAAAAGGCAATTCTGTTTCAATTGGAGAATTAGAAGCATTTGTATTTGATAAAGTAGTAATAGAACAAAGACACAATTTATATGAATGTTATAAAGAGGATATAGAAAAAAATAAAAAGATATATGAAAATAAAAAAGTAGCTATAATAGGTGGGGGACCAGCAGGTTTAACAGCAGGTGCATTTCTTGCAAAAAATGGTATAAAAGTAACAATATATGAAAAATATAACTATTTGGGTGGTTTATTGATGTATGGTATACCAGAATTTAGATTACCAAAGTCAATAGTAAAAGAAACTGTAAAACAAATTTTAAATTTAGGTATAGAGGTTAAATATAACCAGGAATTAGGAAAAAATTTAAATTTAGAAGAATTAAAAAAAGAATATAATGCTATATTTTTAAGTATAGGAGCAAATGTTTCTTCAAAAATGGGTGTAGAAGGTGAAGAATTAAATGGAGTTTTTGGAGGAAATGAACTATTAGAATATAATTTACACCCAGACTATAAAGGAAAAAATGTAGCAATTGTAGGTGGCGGAAATGTTGCCATGGATTGTGCAAGAACTGTAAAAAAATTAGGAGCAGAAAGTGTAAAAGTTATTTATAGAAGAGCAAGAGAACAAATGCCAGCTGAGAAAAAAGAAATTGAAGAAGCATTGGATGAAGGAATTGAGTTTTTATTCCAAAATAATATTGTAAAAATATTAAGTAATAATGAAGGTAAAAATGTAGAAAAAGTAGAATTAATAAAAACGGAACTAATACAAAAAGAAGGAGAAGCTAGATTAGTACCAGTAAATATACCAAATAGTAATTATATAATAGATGTTGATTATATAATAATGGCGCTAGGTTCAAAACCAGCAGATTTTGTTAATAAATTAAATTTAGAATTAAATAAATGGGGAAACATAAAAATAAATGAAAATTATCAAACATCAGATTCTAAAATATATTCAGGTGGTGATTTGGCTGGTATAAAAGGAACAGTAGCTTGGGCAGCACAATCTGGAAGAGAGGCTGCAAAATCAATAATAAGAAATTTATAAATTAAAAAATAGGGCATGAACCCTATTTTTTAATAATTAGAAGACTCTTCCTTTTTACCCAATAATAATCGTTTCAATGCTTTGAAAAATGAAATAATTTTGTTTTCTTTTTTAGTAACAATTTTTAAAGCAGTTTCTATATCTCCATTTTCTAATGCATTATATTTTTCTTCTAATGCTTCCATTTTTTTTACATAATAATCATTAAAAAATGTGTAACCATCAGAATGACCTAAAAAGTTTTTAAAATTATATAATTTTTTTCTATATTTTTCAACTTCTTCTAAGTTTTTAATTGAATTGAAAGTTGAATCAAAAAAACTAGAAATTATAAGATTTTGAGTTCTAAAAAATGTTAATTTGATTTCATTTTTTAATTCATCTATTTTTTGAAGCATATTGTCAATTTTTTTATTGCCATCGTCTGTTTCAGCAATTTTGTTATTAAGCTTAATTATATTTTCTTCTGCAAATAAAATGTTATCTATGGAATCTTGAATAGCAATAAAATTTTTTTCAGAAATTATTTCGGATAACTTATATTTAAAGTTATCATTTCCGTTTATTGTACTTTCAAATAAAATATCTTCTCCAACTAAATAAGCTAATTGATTAACTAAACAACATTCCAATGGATAGTAAGAAGGACTATTTGTTTCAAAACTAATACCGAAATATTTTACATATTCATTTGGAATAGCATTTATTTTAGAAGAAATAAGTTGTACAGCAGCTTCATTTAATCCAAGACCATATATTTTAAACTCTGTATAATCACAAAGTCCCATTCTTATTAAATAATTATGTTTATCTTTAGTTTCTTGAATATAATGTATACATTCGTGGATAGCAAATTCTTCTAAATCATCATCAGAAATATGATTATTAAAATAAATAGAAGAATTCTTATAAAAATAATTTGCTTCTGCCATACCTTCTGGCATTTTTGCTCTATACATATTTAATCTAGATAATTTTATAAATAATTCATTTTGATTCAATCCATAATTAGGAAACACTTCACAAAGTTTAATAGAAATATTTCTAGCTAGTGAATTAATTTTTAATGTATCTAAAGGTTCTAATACTTCAATTCCATCTTTTTTTAAATCTGATTCTATACTCATTTAATAACTCCTTATACTAATCTAACAATATTATACTATAAAAAGTAAATTAGTTTATTTCAAATATATTAAAACTTAATTACATTTATATGACAAAAAAACTGTTATACCAAAAATAAGTATAACAGTTCTTGAAAAGTTATTTATTTTACTACAATATTGTAAATTTTATTTTTTACATAAATTTCTTTTATAATAGTTTTTCCTTCTAATTTAGAATGGATTTCATTATGAACTTTTTCTTTAACAGAAGATTCTTCTTCATCTATAGATATACTAATTGTAGCTTTTAGTTTTCCATTAAATTGTATAGGTAAAGTTATTTCTTCTGAAGTAGTTTTAGATTCATCATATTCTGGCCATTTTTCGAAAGAAATAGTATTATTATGTCCTAAAAGATTCCATAATTCTTCTGTAATATGTGGAGCGACAGGATTTAATAATTTTAAAAATCCTTCAGCATATTGTTTTGGAAGAACATTTTCCTTGTATGCAGTATTTATAAAAATCATCATTTGAGAAATTGCTGTATTAAAGTTCATAGATTCATAATCGTTTGAAACTTTTTTTACTGTATAATGATAAACTTTTTCTAGATTTTTATTTTCAACATCTTTAATTTTATCTGTTTCTGTAAATAATCTCCATACTCTATCTAAGAATTTCTTAGAACCTTCAATTCCATTAGGATCCCAAGGTTTGCTACTTTCAATAGGACCCATAAACATTTCATAAATTCTTAGACTATCTGCACCATATTGTTTTACCATATCATCAGGGTTAATAACATTTCCTTTAGATTTACTCATTTTTTCTCCATTTGTTCCTAAAATCATACCTTGATGACGAAGTTTATAAAAAGGTTCTTTTACAGGGACATAACCTTTATTATATAAATAATTATTCCAAAATCTAGAATATAATAAATGTCCTACTGCATGTTCTGGACCACCCATATATAAGTCAACAGGCATCCAATATTCAAGTAATTTTTTGTTTGCAAATTCGTCATTATTGTTAGGGTCAATGTATCTTAAGAAATACCAACTTGATCCAGCACTACCTGGCATTGTACTTGTTTCTCTTTTAGCTTTTTTACCTTCAAAAGTTGTATTAACCCAGTCGGTTGCCTTATCTAAAGGAGAAGCACCTGATTTAGAAGGAGCATAATCTTCTAATTCTGGTAAAACTAATGGTAAATCACTATCTGCTAGAGCTTTCATTTCATCATCTAAATAAACTATAGGAATAGGTTCACCCCAATAACGTTGTCTTGCAAAAATCCATTCACGAAGTTTATAATTTACTTTTTTCTTTCCTATGTTATTATTTTCTAAATATTCAATCATTTTAGCAATTCCAGTTTCTTTATCTAAACCATTTAAAAACTCAGAATTTATATGAGGACCATCTTCAGTAAATGCTTCTTTAGAAATATCTCCTCCATCTAAAACAGGAATTATTTCTATGTTAAATTTTTTTGCAAATTCATAATCTCTTTGGTCATGTGCAGGTACAGCCATAATTGCACCTGTGCCATAACTTGAAAGGACATAGTCAGAAATCCAAATAGGAATTTTTTTGTTATTTACAGGATTTATTGCATAACTTCCAGTAAATACACCTGTTTTATCTTTATTTAATTCTGTTCTTTCTAAATCAGATTTAGAAGCAGCTATAGCTTTATATTCTTCAACACTATTTTTTTGCTCAGGAGTTGTGATAATATTAACTAATTCAAGTTCAGGCGCTAAAACACAATATGTACTACCAAATAAAGTATCAGGTCTAGTTGTAAATACTGTAAAATCTAAATTATCGAAACCATCGACTTTAAATTTAACTTCGGCACCTTCAGATTTTCCAATCCAATTTCTTTGGATTTCCTTTGTAGATTCAGGCCAATCCAAATCCTCTAATCCATCTAATAATATATCTGCATATTTTGGAATGTCAAGAACCCATTGTTTCATATTTTTTCTAACTACAGGAAAATCTCCTCTTTCACTTCTTCCGTTTATAACTTCGTCATTTGATAAAACACAGCCTAAACCTTCACACCAGTTAACAGGCATTTCAACAAGTTTTGCTAAACCGTCTTTATATAATTGTTTAAAGATCCATTGAGTCCATTTATAATAATTAGGATCACAAGTAGAAATTTCTTTATCCCAATCGAAAGAAAGGCCTAATATTTTTAATTGTTTTTTAAATGTAGCAATATTATTTTTAGTAAATCCAGCAGGATGATTTCCAGTTTTTATTGCATATTGTTCAGCAGGAAGTCCAAAGGCATCCCATCCCATTGGATGTAAAACATTATATCCTTGCATTCTTTTCATTCTAGAAATAATATCTGTTGCTGTGTATCCTTCTGGATGTCCAACATGAAGTCCTTGACCAGATGGATAAGGAAACATATCTAATGCATAAAATTTTGGCTTAGAAAAATCCCATACATCAGTATAAAATGTCTTATTTTTTTCCCAATAATCTTGCCATTTTTTTTCTATTTCATTAAAATTGTAATCCATAAATAATCTCCTTTTTTGTAATACTTATGTGAAGTATTATATAATATAATGCGGAGAAATTCAATAAAATACTTGAAAAAAAGCAAGAAATATGATAAAATATTAAAGTCGAGAGTTAGAAATCCAATATTTTTAGGAGGTTCTATTATGGAAAACACATTTTACAGAAAGATTATTGATTCTATGCAGGATGAAGGAAATTCTGGAAAGAAGGCACTGATAATCGGGGAAAGCGAAGGTTTAATGGAGCTGAAAGGAGAGGATTGGATAAAAGGTACTTTAGCTAAAGTATCTAAAGAAGGAAAAATCGGGTATAAAGTTTTTGTTCCGGTTCAAGAAGGAAAAAATGAAATTTTGGCAACGGTTTGTAATATTGAAAGACTAAGAGAGAATAAAGCAAATTGGCTAAAAATTTTCCTGGTATCCAAAGCAAACAAATTGCCGGAAATATTCGAACTTGTATAGGAAAAGTTGGAAAGCGAGAGTCTCAAAACTCTCGCTTTCCAACTGTAATATCAAATATAAAATTACTTGAAAATCTGTAGATAAAATGATAAAATACTCTAGAGGTGAAATAATGGTTGACATACAAAAAACTGAAGAAGTTTTTAACGAATATATTAATAAATTTAATATAAAAGATGAAAAATTGAACAACAAAATAAATCATAGTTATAGAGTAAGCAAAATTTGTAAAGAACTAGCTAAAAGTTTAAATTTAACACAAGAAAAAATAGAAATAGCTGAATTAATTGGATTATTACACGATATAGGAAGATTTGAGCAATATACTAAATTTAAAACTTTTAGAGATAAAGAAAGTATAGATCATGGGAATTTAGGAAAAGAAATTCTGGAAAAAAATAATTATATTAGAAAGTACATTATGATGGATCAATATGATAAAATAATAATTAAAGCAATAGAAAATCATAATAAATATAAAATAGATGAAAATGTAAGTAAAGAAGAGAAAATTTTTTGCAATATTATAAGAGATGCAGATAAACTAGATATTTTTTATGAAGCAGAAAAAATATTTTGGAATGGTTTAGAAACACAAGTACAAAATGAGAAAATATCAGAAAAAATATTTGAAGAGTTTGAAGCAAAAAAACAAGTTAACAATATATTGAAGAAAAATCAGGTAGATAATTTAGTAGGAATAATATCTTTTATTTACGATTTGAATATTAAAAAAAGTTTTAGAATTATTAAAGAAAATGATTATATAAATAAAATTATAAATAGATTTAATTTCTTTGATATCGAAACGAAAAATAAAATAGAAAAAATAAGTAAAATTGCTAATAATTTTATAGAACAAAAAATAAATGAAGGATGAGATAATGAAAAAATTATTAATAACAGAAAAACCATCAGTAGCAATGGAATTTGCAAAAGCATTAAAAATAACTACAAACAGAAAAAATGGTTATATAGAATCAGAAAATTGGATTATAACATGGTGTGTAGGACATTTGGTAACAATGAGTTATCCAGAAAAATATGATGAAAAATTAAAATTTTGGAGACTAGATACATTACCATTTATTCCTCACGAGTGGAAATATGAGATAATTCCAGCAGTAGCAAATCAATTTAATATTGTAAAACAATTAATGCAAAGAGAAGATATAGAAGAAATATATAATGCAGGAGACTCTGGACGTGAAGGAGAATATATTCAAAGATTAGTATTTATGATGGCAAAACCAAATCCAAATGCGAAAATGAAAAGAGTTTGGATAGATTCACAAACAGAAGAAGAAATATTAAGAGGGATAAGAGAGGCAAAAGATTTATCAGAATATGATAGTTTATCAAATAGTGCATATTTGAGGGCAAAAGAAGATTATTTAATAGGAATAAATTTTTCAAGGTTACTCTCAATAATTTATGGTAAAAGATTAGCGAAAAGCATAAACGAAGAAAAAGCTTCCATTTCAGTGGGAAGAGTTATGACATGTGTTTTAGGAATGGTAGTATCAAGAGAAAGAGAAATAAGAAATTTTGTTAAAACAAAATACTATAAAATAGTAGGAGAATTTGGAGATGAAAATGCTAGTTTTAAAGCAGAATGGAAAGTAAATGAAAAATCTAAAATGTTTGAATCTCCTAAGTTATACAATGAAACAGGTTTTAAAAAAGAAGATGATGCTAAAAAGTTTATTGAAAGTTTAGAGGGAAAAAAAGCAATAATTACAGAATTAAAAAAGACCAAGCAGAAAGAAAATGCACCATTATTATTTAATTTAGCAGAAATGCAAAATGAATGTACAAAAAGATTTAAAATTAAACCAGATGAAACTTTAGAAATTATTCAAAATTTATATGAAAAAAAATTAGTAACATATCCTAGAACTGATGCAAGAGTACTTTCAACAGCAGTTGCAAAAGAAATAAATAAAAACTTAAATGGAATTGCTAAAAATTTTAGAGATGAAGAAATTCAGGGATATATAAATAAGATGATTCAAGAAAAATATTCTACAAATATTGTTAAAACTAAATATGTTAATGATAGTAAAATAACAGACCATTATGCTATAATTCCAACAGGACAAGGATATGAGAATTATAATCAATTAAATGATTTACAAAAACAAGTATATAAAGTTATTGTAAAACGATTTTTAGCAATATTTTACCCACAAGCAGAATATAGTAAAGTACAAGTAACTATAAATGTAGAAAATGAAACTTTTTATGCTAGTGGCAAAGTATGCACAAAAGAAGGTTTTTTAGAAATATTAAGACCAATAGAAAAAAGTAATAAAAATGAAGAGAACAAAAATGATAAAGAACAAAATTCTAATTTAGAAATTTTAAAAAATCTAAAAAAGGATCAAGAATTAATTGTAAAAAATTATGAAATTAAAGAAGCAGAAACTTCACCACCTTCTAGATATAATTCAGGTACAATAATTCTTGCAATGGAAAATGCAGGAAAATTAATAGAAGATGAAGAATTAAGAGAACAAATAAAAGGAGCAGGAATAGGAACAAGTGCAACTAGAGGAGAGATAATAAAAAAATTAGAAAAAATTAAGTATATAGATATAAATTCAAAAACACAAATTGTTACACCAACTGCCAAAGGAGAAATTATTTATGATATTGTAAATATGTCTATGCCAGATATGTTAAATCCTAAATTAACAGCGAGTTGGGAGAAGGGTTTAGATATGGTTGCAAAAAAGGAAATTATTCCAGATGAATTTATGAAAAAATTAGAAAGATATATTAAAATAAAGTTTGATAAATTAGTTATTAAATATTAAAAAGAGAAAGCCACCTCGAGTGGAGGTGACTTTCGAGATTAACTATGATGTGGACAGTTTGGTTTAGATTTTCCGTCCTGCAAGCTGTCGGTACACAGCGCGCAAGGCTTAAAACCTTTCTCAAGTAAATTTTTACGTGTCTGGTGATAATTTCCAGGTACGTAATTTTTACCTCCACAAACAACGCATTCAGGATACGTGGGTATCTCCCAGTTGGCAGGGTTACTGCCAATTACGGAAGGTTCTCCCCTTGAAGGGAAGATGTTGACCTGAAACTTTCTGCTAGTGTTCATATATGAACACTCCTTTCATAAAGAATTAATAATATTATACAACAATTTACATAAAAAATCAATAATTTGATTAAATTTTATAAAAAAAGAGGTAAAATATGAATACAATTATAGGGGAAATAGGTAAAAATTCAAAGTTTATTGAATTAAATAATCAAATAGAGAATAAAAAAAGTCTGATACAAATATCGGGCTTAACTGATATGGGAATGTTACAAATAATAGATGGAATAAACGAATTTGGTAAAAAACCTATTTGTATAGTAACATATAATGAAATACAAGCAAAGAAAATATATGAAGATTTAAGATATTTTTCGGAAAATGTAATATTATTTCCCAAAAAAGAAATAGTAACTTATGACTATATAGCAGAAAGTAAAGATATGCCTTATGAAAGAATAGAGGCACTTAATAAAATAATATCTAAACATAATTTAATTGTAATTACTACAATAGAAGCACTATTACAAGATCTTCCATCAAAAGAAGTATTATATAAAGAAAAAATAGAAATAAAAATAGGAGAAATATATAATTTAGAAGAAATAAAGAAAAAATTAATAAAATTAGGATATGTTAGATGTGACTTAATAGAAGGAAGAGGACAATTTAGCGTTAGAGGAGGTATTTTAGATATTTCTTTAACTGAAAATACCGGAGTAAGAATAGAATTTTGGGGAGATGAAGTTGATTCAATAAGAAATTTTAATATAACAAGCCAAAGATCTATAAATACATTAGAAAAGTCAACAATATATCCAGCACATGAATATATATTAGAAAAAAATATAGAGGAAATATGTAATAAAATAAAGGAATTAAAATCAAATAAAGAAAATGAAGAAGTAATAGAAGAAGATATAGAACAAATAAGAGCAGGAAATTATATAAGTAAAATAGATAAATATTTTAACTGTTTCTATGAAAAAAAAGAAACGTTATTAGATTATTTGAATAAAAATTATTGTATATTTTTAGATGAAAGAAGAAAGATTGAGCAAAGGGCAAAAAATATTTTAATTGATAATGAAAATTTAATAAAAGCATTATTAGATAAAAAGAAAATTATACCAGAGGCTTTAGAAAATTTAAAATCATTTGAAAAAATAGAAGAACTATTAAATAAAAGACAAATAATTTATTTAGAAAAAGAGGATAATAAAGAAAATTCAAATATAGAAAAATATATATTTGATTATCGTCCAATAAATTATTATAGAAGTGAATTTGACCAGTTTATAAAAGATATACAAAAATGGTTAATGCTAAAAAATAAAATATATATCTTAGTAGATATGAAAGAAAAGGCTAAAAAACTTCAAAAAATATTTGAACAAGAAGATATAATTTGTAATTTTGAAGAAAAACTTAATCAAACAATAATAGTAAAGCATGTAGAGAGTATAGTAACAATAAGTATTGGAAAGATATCTTCAGGTTTTGAAAATGCAGAAACAAATCAAATAATTATTTCTGCTAATGAATTAATTGATGGAGAAAAAAGAAGAAAGAAGATATCGCATGAAGCATTTAAAGAAGCAGAAAAAGTAGTATTTGCAGATTTAAGTTTAGGAGACTATGTAGTACATAGATCTTATGGTATAGGAATATATATTGGTGTAAATACAATAAAAGCAGATGGTACAATAAAAGATTATTTAAAGATTAAATATCAAAACGATGACATTTTATATGTACCAACAAATCAAATGGATACGATAAGAAAATATGTGGGTGGAGATAAAATTAATCCTAAATTAAATAAATTAGGAAGTAAAGATTGGGAAAATACAAAAGCAAAAGTTAAGAAAAATTTGAGAGAGGTAGCATCAGAATTAATAGAACTCTATGCAAAAAGAGAAAAATCTAAAGGATTTAGTTTTAGTAAAGATACGCCTTGGCAAAATGAATTTGAAGGAAAATTCCCATATCAAGAAACAGACGATCAGTTAAGATGTATAGAAGAAGTAAAAAAAGATATGGAAAGTGAAAGGCCAATGGATAGACTTTTATGTGGAGACGTAGGATATGGAAAAACAGAGGTTGCATTAAGAGCAGCTTTTAAGGCAGTAATGGATCAAAAGCAGGTAGCATATTTAGCTCCAACTACTGTTTTGGCAGATCAACAATATCAAGAATTTAAAGAAAGAATGAAAGATTTTCCAGTAAAAGTAGAAGTCTTGAATAGATTTAAAAGTAAGAAATATCAAAGTGAAGTTGTAAAAAAACTAAAATTAGGAGAAGTTGATATTGTTATAGGAACACATAGACTACTTAGTAAAGACGTTGAATTTAAGGATTTAGGATTATTAATTGTAGATGAAGAACATCGTTTTGGAGTAAAAGATAAAGAAAAAATAAAGCAATATAAAACAAATATAGATGTATTAACAATGACTGCAACACCTATTCCAAGAACAATGCATATGTCTATTGTAGGGATAAGGGATATGTCTGTTATATATGAACCTCCTCAAAATAGAAGACCAGTACAAACTTATGTATTAGAATATGATGCAGAAGTTATAAAAGAAGCAATAACAAAAGAATTGGAGAGAAATGGTCAAGTATTATATATTTTTAATAATGTTCAAGGAATAGAAAAAAAGGCAATAGATATTTCTAATTTAGTTCCAGAAGCAAATGTAACATATGCACATGGACAAATGACAGGAACAAGAATAGAGCAAATAATGAAAGAATTTATAAAAGGGGAAAGCAATGTGCTAATATGTACAACAATATTAGAAACAGGTATAGATATTCCAAATGCTAATACAATAATTATTGAAAATGCAGATAGAATGGGGTTAGCACAATTATATCAAATACGAGGAAGAGTAGGCAGAAGTAATAGACAAGCATATGCATATATTACATATAAAAGAGATAAATTATTATCAGAAGTAGCAGATAAAAGGCTAAAAGCAATAAAAGAATTTACAGAATTTGGTTCTGGATTTAAAATAGCAATGAGAGATTTAGAAATAAGAGGAGCAGGAAGTTTATTAGGAGAAATACAATCAGGACATTTAGAACAAGTTGGATATGATACATATTGTAATCTATTAGATGAAGTAGTAAAGGAAATGAAAGGAATAGAAGTAAAACCAGATATAGATATTCAAATAGACTTAAATGTAAGCAGTTATATTCCAGATACATATATAGAGGATTCAAATCAAAAAATAGAAATATATCAAAATATTGCTTTATGTAAAAATGAGCAAGACATTCAAAATGTTATAGATGAGATAATAGATAGATTTGGAAATATGCCTGAAGAATTAGAAAATTTAATAGATATAGCTCGTATAAAATATTTAGCAAAAGAAATTAATATTATCAAAATTATGAGTAAAAGAACAGCAGTAGTATTTTCATTTGAAGCAGGAGAATTCAAAATAGATATAAATGAATTAGTAAAAAAATATAGAAATAAAATAAAATTTTCAGCAGGAATAAAACCTATGATTACATTGGAAATAGGTTCAACAAATGAAAGGCAAATATTAAATGATGTTACAGAATTATTAAAATTTATTAATTCAAATATGGATATTAAAAATTAATAATAAAATAT
>CALXZW010000010.1 GCA_944393345.1 uncultured Clostridia bacterium | reverse complement strand
TATATTTGTAAATATTTTGACATACTCTTTTTAATTCTGATTCTGTACCAAATGATAAAAATGCTAATCTTATAGATTTACCTTGGAAAAATATCCAAATACTATCACATGCTCTTGGAACTTTATGCTCTGAAATCTGATTTAAATAGTCTCCATCAGTTTGTGCAACTTGACTTAAGAAACTTTCTGGTAAACCAGAAACACCTCCTGATACACCATCTATATTCATATCTCTTACTTCATCAATACTACTATATCCTTTATAATGCTGATATATTCTTTGTACCACTATACTTAATTTATCAGAAAAAGACAATAATAAATGTTCTTTTTCATATATTTCTTCAATTTCATTACTAGTTATAACATAGCTAGGCTTAGTTTCTCCTTCTACATATTTTAAAACTGCTAAATCATATTTTTTTATCAATTCTGTCAATGCTTCATATCCAAATTCTTTTTTATATGCATATATTAAAATATCAAATTTATCTTGAGGTGTTAGAAGTGAAGGAACATCAAATGATATTGCAGAAGAAATATTAGACTCATTAACACCATATTCTTTTGATAATATGTCAAATATCAATTCTTTAACATACTTTTTATCATTGACATCTCCATATGTACATCCTTTTAATGCTTTCTTTAATTCATATTTTTTATTCTTTCTTCTTTTTAATTCTTCTTCGGATAAACCAATATCATACAAATTTATTTTTGTTATTTCGTCTAATCTTTTTTTTACAAATTCTGTCATTTTTTCTATAGTATATGTTTTATCATCTATATCTACTATGTTTTCAACTTTTGCATTTTTTTTCTTTTTTATTAAATAAAATACCATATAACCGGCTATTATTATAACAATAAGAATTAAAATAACATTTACAATCATTGACATATTTTCCCTCCTATAGCTTAACTTGTAAATTTTGTAATCTATATATTATATTTTGTGCTGCTCTTTGCACCTCTAATATAAAAATTGAATTTCTATCATCTTCACTTATACTTCTTCTTAATTTTAAAAAAAGTTCTGGGACACTTGCTTCTTCACATGCTTCAAAAAATAACGTATTATATGGGATACACAGTATTTTATTTTTTTCTCCAATATATCTAGAAATATTTTTCACTGAATATTTTGAGTATTTATCATATCTTCCTATTAATATCAAGTTTTTTGCTGTTTTAATTCCTGTATTCTTTTTATACTGTTCCATAAAATTATTAATACTTGAAATTCTTTGACTTACCGTATTTATCACTAAATTTGAATTAGCTAATATTGTATCTATAGTATTTTTGTCTAACTCTAAATCTAAATCAACAAAAACAAGATCATAGTATTGATTGGCTAAATTAATAATTTCTGGATATATTTTTGATAGATCCTGATATAAACTTTTCTCTCCTACATATGCTTGCAAAACTTCCAGTCTTTCTTTAAAAACAGTTTTAGTATAATTAGTTATTATATCTGGTGAAAGTTTATTACTTCTCATCATTTTAGATAATCCTTCTATTCCATCTTCCATCGCTAAATTAGTATTGGGTCCAAATATCCCCATATTCTTCTTTACTTTTGGTTTTGGAAAAAAACAATTATCTAAAGTTTTATTATTAATTCCTGTTGAAATTATCAATATTCTATAATTATGTTCTATTGCCATATATGTACTAATTGCTGCAATTGAAATAGTTTTACCTGTTTGTTCTTTTGTATTATTCCAAAATGTTATTATTGACATTTTATACTCCCTTTTCTATAGATTTTATTGCCTTTCTTATTTGCGTATCACTTGTTTCATCTAAAATTTCACCTGCTATATATGCCAAACTATCTTTATATTGAAAGCTTAATTTTTTAAATTTTATTTTTGCCACCCTTTGATTTTCATGTATAACTGTAAGATCTCCATTTTCTATTGGGAAATATATTCTATATTCATTCCAAACCACCTTATAACCCAAGGCTAAATAATTTAAATAATCATCTTCTTCTTTCAATATTTCTTCAGCAAATAATATTTTAGTCAAACTAAACGGTTCCTTTAATTGGCTTAATATCTCTACTCCTTTTTTTAATGAATATGCATCAAATGATGTCACAAAATAATTTTTAGGCGCTTGTTTTAAATTATATTCACAAATTTTTTGGCAATTATCAACATCAAATAATATTATGTCATATTCTAATTCATTTTCATTTTGTATTCCTAAATATAAAATTATTTCTTCTAAATTTTCGAATCCTACTGCTATATCTATTTCTTCAAATTCAGTTACATATTTTAAAGTAGGATTTATTGTTGGAACTATATATCTTGCTTTCTGATTTAAAGTTGAATCTACTATTAATACTTTTTTACCTAAAGTTGTTAATATTTTTGCAACATATAATATTAAATCGATTTTATCGTATACGCCTATAAATCCTACTTTTTTCATTCAATTATCTCCTTATTAATTATTGTGTTACACTAGCATTAAGTGAATCTAAATATTCTTTTCTAGAATTTTTTGAATTTGTTATGCTTTCATTTACCTTTGTTTGTAAATTGCTTTCGCCTTGTTCTCCTGCAGCATTTATCTCTGAATTAATGTATTCATTTCTTATTCTAGCACTATCATTTTGAGAATATCTCGCATTTATTTCATCTTTTGCTTTTGGAACAATATTTGGATTATTTGAAATTAATTCTGATGTTTCTTTATTTACTGGGAATGTTGGTGTTGATGCTTCTTGCATTCCTGCTTCTGTATATTTAGTTACATATAATTTTGTTCCTGGTGCTCTATATGCTTCTACTATTGCACAACTCATATGTAAAATTTCATCTTCCCTTAATTCCATCCATATTGTATCAAGTGAATCTACTCCAGCAATATTTGGAATCTCTACTTCTTTTTTTGAAACTACTATAAAATTTTGTCCTGATGGAAATAAAATCCTAACATCAACATAGTCTCCTGTTTGCAAATCTGTTGGTAAAACCAACATATTATATTCTTCTTTTCTCAAATCATCTGTTGTAGGATTATCACTTTTAGCAATCATTTCTGTAGTTAAAACTGTATTAGTCTTCATTGTAACTTTAGCAACTAAAGGTACACTATTTAACTCTATATATTTTTTTTCATTATTTCTCATTATGTAATAATTATCTGTTTCCGTTTCTTGATTAATTTCATATTCTTTATTATCTATATTTATATATAATTTTCCATTTTTCGTTATAATATCATTTCCTTCTTTATCTTGTAATGCATAATTACTTATAACAGACAAATCACTTGTAGCATTGTTTGGTATTAAATTTCTATTAATTGTTTTCATTTCTAACATATCTGTTGTTATAACTTGTCCCGAACTAACATCTTGATTTAACACATAAACATTAACACTTTGTCTTAATTCTTCTTGTTCCTTTTTAGTTTTATTCATCAACTGAATAAATAAAAGAGCTATAATCACTCCACATATTAATAACATTAATAGCATTCCTAATAAGAATGAATTTCTTGCCTTTCTTTGCATTGGATTTGTTGCCATTCCAATTACCTCCCTTTTTCGATTATTTATTTTATTGTAACTCATTTTTTTTTCAAAAGCAATAATTTAGTTTATTGTAACAAAAAGTTAATAATATTGTAATATTTTTGTAATATTTTCTAAGTTTTAATAAATTTTTCTAATGCATTTGCTACTCCTTCCTCATTATTGCTATCTGTTATATAATCTGCTATTCCGTATCATTCTTGGATTTGCTCCTTTCATAACTACTCCAAGTCCTGAATTTTCTATCATTTTTTTATCATTGATATTATCTCCGATTGCTATTACTTCTTCTTTTTTTATGTTTATTAAATTTATTAAATATTCCAAAGCATACCATTTATCAACATTTTTTTGTGAAATTTCTGTATAATAATATTCTATTGATATTTCATCGGTTCCTTGTTTTATTATTTTCCTTGACATATGTGATACATCTAATATTTCAATATCTGATATTTTTTTTAGTTTTCTAATTATTGAATCAAATATTGTCTTGTTTTCATCACAAATTGTTATTTTTAAATATTTTTCGTTTTCTGATTTTTTAACATATTCATATATATTTTCTATAATATTTATTTTAGTCTTTTTGTTTTCTTCTTTTTTTAAATTTTCTTTATAATAATATAATACATTATATTTTAATGCTTTAGCTATTATAGTTGTTTCTGTATATAAATTATATGTAATGCTATTTTCTTCACAAATTTTTATTATCTCAAGAATTTTTTCTTTTGGTATGAATTTTTCATATATTATTTTTTCTTCTTTTATATCATAAACAATTGCTCCATTTCCTGCTATAAAATATTTTTCACTTTCTATTTCTTTAGCTATCGTTTTTATGGAATCAATCGGTCTTCCCGATGCTATTATTGTTTCAATTCCAATATTGGTGCACTTTTTTATCATTTTTTTTGTATTTTCCGTTACAATTCCATAACTATTTAATAATGTTCCATCTAAATCTACTGCTATTAATTTATACATTTTTTATTTCTCCTTTTTTTGCTTATTATATATTTATTATTTTTAAAAATCAATTTTTTCCAAAAATTTCTTGTTTATTTTTTTGTATTTTTGCAAATGATAGTATTAGAAAAAGCAATCACTTTTTCAAAGATGCATATTTACAGGAGGTGAAAAACATGGCAAACTATAGTAACAAAAAATTAGTTCCTGAAGCTATGTCTGCATTAGATAAATTCAAATATGAAGTAGCTAGTGAAGTAGGTGTTAATTTAAAAGACGGATATAATGGTGATATTTCTTCTAGAGATGCTGGTAGAATAGGTGGAAACATGGTTAAAAAATTAATACAACAAGCTGAACAACAAATGAAATAGTTTTAATACTATTTTAGTTTTGCGGGAAATTAAGTTTTGTTTTTATATATTTTTTATAAAATACATAAAGGCAGGATTTGATTTCCTGCCTTTATTTTGTTTGCATATATATAACATTATCTATTATTTTCATTGACTCTTCGTCATTTTTAAAATATTCATTTTTTAATTTCAAATTTATATTAACACTATCAGCAATTAAATTTAAAATCCCCATAAATATTCTTCCATCACTTAAAGAATATGATTTAGCATATTCATCTAATCCTAAAGTTACAATTTTATATGTATCTATAGATTGAAATCCTGTAATAAAGAATATATACGTAAACATAGAAAAAATAAATATTCCTAAAAATAGTAATATATTTTTTTATTTAAACTCTTCATAATTTTTTCTCCAAAAAATAAGAAGGTATTTCTACCTTCTATGCTTCTGGCTCTACTAAGCCATAATTTTTTCCATCTTTTAATTTATGTACTGCATTTACTTTTCCTGTTTCTACATTTACAAAAACTAAAAAGTTGTGTGTTGGTTTTTCTTTTAGTTTTAAAACTGCATCTTCAGGTGTCATTGGTTTTATTTCATAATATGATGTTTTTATTATTTCATCATTTATTTCATTCTTATTCTCATTTACAACTTCCATTGTCTTAATTGAAGCTTCTTTCATCATTTTTTCTTTTTTAGTTTTAGCTTTTCGTATTTGACCTTCTAATATATCTATGTCTTTATCTATAGATGCATACATATCTTTATCCTCTGTTACTGCTCTATATTTTTCTCCATTTGCAATAACATAAATTTCAGCTATTTGCTCATTTTTTTCTGTTCTTAATGTAACTTCTGCTTCTGCATCTTCAAAATACTTATCAATTCTATCTAATTTTTTTTCAACATAATCGTTTATTGCTTCTGTTATCTTTAGTTCCTTTCCTGTTATTTTTATTTTCATAAAAATCGCTCCCTTCTCTTTTTTGTTTATACTTTATGATATATATTAATTATATATGTTATTTTTATTTTTTTCAATATTTTTACATTATTTTTATTTTATAATTTATTTTTTCTTATTTTCTTCTTTTTTTATTTCTATCTGTTTTTTTTCATATTGTGATGTCAAACCAATTAATGTTAATATATATGTTATTAATACTAATGGTATAGTTAATCTTCCTATTGGTATTCTTGCTATTGCTATAATACTTAATAATACAAGTTGTGCTATAATATTGATTATTATTGTTTTGCAGACTACTTTTGTAGGATTCAATTTATAATATTTAATAGCCATATAAGCAACTGTTATTACTATTGCTATTATAAATGGCACTATATATGGTTTTATAATGTCTCTTCCTCTTGTATGTGGTATAGATAATATTGTTGTATTTTCCGCTTTTATTTGTGTACCATATTTTTCATTTACTTTTTGTACAATATTATTCTTCTGTTCTTCTGTTATTTGATTAGAAATTATACTTACCATATCTTCATATAATTCTACTTTTTGTATAATTACATCTTGTCCTTTTAATACTTCATCTGTTATAGTTTTTATATCTGATATTTCAAATTCTTTTTTCAAATTTAATTCTATTTTTTGAGATTTTTCATATTTTAAATCAAATTTTAATCCGATTGTTACTGTTACTATAATTCCTGATATTATAATTATAGCTAATAAGACAATAAGTATTTTCTGTTTGCTTGTTAAATTTTTCATTTTAAATTCCTCCTATTTTTCTGCTTTTATTTTTAATATATTTTTTGTTATTATATAATTGTATAGTGCTATTAGAGCTATTCCCCAAAACATTATCATTCCAAAGCTACTAATAGGAACCCAATTTACAAAGCAGAAAGTAATAACAGTTATACAAATTGGTATTATTCTAATAAAAAATTCTTTATATGTTTCTTTATTTGCTTCTTTTATATCTTTACTTTCTTGTTTATTTATTTTTGACAATAATTTATTTACAAATATATAATTCAATATTAATACAATTATTATGGCTATTATTCCTTCTAATGAGATAACAACATTTGCATATCTTATAACTAACAAGAATAAAGACATTAAACCTACATAAGAAAACATTCCTATTATTCCTAAAGTTTTATATCTTATTATTAATATTATTAATGCCAAAGCTACAATTGACAAAATTATATATTCTATAATTTGTATTTGGCCATCTGCTATGTCTGACATAATATATTCGTTTCCTTCAATTTCATATTTTAATGGTAGGTTTCCTGTATCTAATACTGTAGCCATTGCACTTGCCTTTTTAACATTTCCTTGAACAGTTTCTGCATCTGTTGCTGCTTGTCCAACAGATAATTGTAATTTTCCTGTTTTTATTGGTTCTTCAAAATCTGTTGTCATTATTTCTTCATCATCAATTTTCATTATAATTTGCTTTGTTTCTTCTTTATTTTCCGTCTCCTCTGTTTGATCAGAAGTTGTATTTTCTTTTTCATTTGTATCAGCCTGATTTTCATTTTCTGAAGATTGATTATCAGTACTTTCATTATCTACTTTTACATATTTAGTACTTATATCTTCTAATTTTTTTGAACCTTCTTGTGTAAACTCTATATTTAAATATACCATTGTTCCTGCTGTTGTACCAGTATTGTTTGCTCCGTACATTACATTTGATAATTTTATGTCACTATTATCCATTAAAACTTCTTGTGTTTGGCTATCTACTATCTCAAATTTTCCTACAGTAACTAGATTACTTAGTATAGCATCTGTATTTTCGTTTTCACTTAATTCTATTATTATGTCTCCATTTTCTTCATCTAGTTTTATTATATAATTATTTACTCCTAGTTTTTCTAATCTTTTAGAAAGAATTTTTTTTGTATTTATATAATTATCTTTATTTTTAACTTCATCACTATTATATGCTACTTCTTCTTTTGTATATCCTTTTTCTGTTATTTCCTCATCTGTTAAATTTTCACTATCTTCAACTTCTTTTCCTTCACTATCTTTTATAATAGTTTTCTTTTCTTCGCTTACACTTAATCTTATATTTCTTGAACCTTTTAAATCCATTGCATAAGAATAATCTTTTACTTGATTTTCCATTCTATTTTGTACATTAGTATATATTCCGAAAAATGCTATCATTATCACTAATATAACCATTAAAATAAATGTTATAATTTTTACTTTTTTCATATCATTTCCTCCATTATAATAATTTAGTATCATTTATTACTAATTCAAACCAAATTTTTAAATATTTAGCAGCATATTTGCTCATCATTGTTCTGTCCATAAATATTTCAAAATAATCTAATACAGGACATAACTTGGTATCTATTTTTAAATTTAATATTACTTTTCTTTCTTCACTATTTAAATTTAATTCTGCCTTTGTTACTGCATAGTTTACCCTATCATGTATATCAAAGGTAGAAAGATTTTTATTGGTTACTCTATCTCTATGCACATCTGATTTATCTGCTAAAATTATTGCTGCTGAAATATCACTTACTGCTGTTCCAGTTTTTTCATCATGATTTCCTATTGCCATCATTATCTCTGTTCTTTCTTCTACTGGCATTCCCATATCTTTTAATATGTTATATGCTAATATTGCTCCACTATGTGCATGATCTGTTCTATTGACACAATTACCTATATCATGTAAATATCCTGCTATTTTTGCCAATTCTACAGTTCTTTCTGGATATCCTAATTTTTGTAGAATCTCACCTGCTCTATTAGAAACAATAGATATATGCCTATGACTATGTTCAGTATAACCGTAATCCATCTAATTGCTTTTGTGCTCCTAATATCAGAGCTTCAACTTCTTTGTTATTTTTAACATCACTTAGTGTTATCATTTTTTGCCTCCTTCATTTTTGTCTTTCTTGATTCTATATTAAAAAGTAAAAAATATCAACTATTTTTTAAAATTAATTAATTTTAAACTTTATTTTATTAGTGGATATTTATTTTTTATAAAAATATTTATTAAATCTGTTCATTGCTTCTTCTGTTTTATCTCTAGTTCCAAAACCTGTTAATCTAAAATAGCCCTCTCCATTAATACCAAATCCACTACCAGGTGTCCCTACTATATTTAACTTCTCTAATAGTAAGTCAAAAAATTCCCAAGAAGTTTTATTTTCTGGAACTTTAAGCCATATATATGGAGAATTTGTACCTCCATATACTTTAAAACCTAAATTTTGCAAACCTTCTTTTATAATATGAGCATTTTCTAAATAATAATTTATATTTTCTTGTATTTGCTTTTTCCCTTGGCTTGTATATATAGCTTCTGCTGCTTTTTGAATGATATATGATACTCCATTAAATTTTGTACATACTCTTCTATTCCATAATTTATTAATTGATATTTTTTCTCCTTTAATTGTTACTCCTTTTAATTCTTTCGGAATTACAATATATGCACACCTTAATCCTGTAAAACCTGCTGTTTTAGAAAAGCTTTTAAATTCTATTGCAACTTCTTTTGCCCCTTCTATCTCATAAATACTATGTGGTATATCATCTTCAGTTATAAATGCTTCATATGCTGAATCAAAAAATATTATAGAATTATTCTTTTTAGCATATTGTATCCATTTTTTTAATTCTTTCTTGTTTAATACTGCTCCTGTTGGATTATTTGGAAAACATAAATATATTAAATCTATTTTTTCTTTTGGAATTTCTGGTATAAAATTATTTTCTTCTATCATTTTAAGATATTTTATATTTTTATAAGTTTTAGTCACACTATCATACTCACCTGCACCTCCTGTCATGACATTTGTATCTATATATACTGGATAAACAGGATTCGTTATTGCTATTGTATTATTAGCCGAAAATATATCTAAAATATTACCACAATCACATTTTGCTCCGTCTGATATAAATATTTCGTCTAATTCTATATCTATATTTCTATTTTTATAATCATTTTCTACTATTGCTTTTCTCAAAAATTCATATCCTTGTTCTGGTCCATATCCTTTAAAAGTATCTTCATCTGCCATTTCATTAATCGCCTTATTCATTGCTTTTATACATTCTGGTATAATTGGTCTTGTTACATCACCAATACCTAAATTTATAATTTCTTTTTTGGGATTTTCCTTTTTATATTTATCTACTTTTTTAGATATATTTGAAAATAAATAATTTTCTTGTAACTTTAAAAAATTTTCGTTAATATAACTCATATTATTATCACTCCTTATATAATTCACCTTCAAAAACAGTTTTCGCTTCCCCTGTCATATATATATGATTATCTTCTTTATTCCATTCTATTTCCAATATTCCTCCTAATAATTCAACATTTGCTTTTCTTTCTATAAAATTATTTAATACACCTGCCACAACTGTTGCACATGCTCCAGTTCCACAAGCTAATGTTTCCCCTGTTCCTCTTTCCCATACTCTCATTTTTACTTTTTCTTTATTTATAATCTCTACAAATTCAACGTTAGTTCTTTTAGGAAATGATATATTATTCTCTATTTGTTTACCATATTTTTCAACATTAAATTTTTCAATATTTTTTATGAATACGACTGCATGAGGATTTCCCATTGAAACAGCAGTTATATTAAATTCCATATCCTCTACATTTATTTTTAAGTTTTTTATTATCTTTTCATCTGAGCAAACAGGAATTTTTTCTGCTTCTAATATAGGCTCTCCCATATCTACTTTTACATTTTTTACTTCTCCATTTTCTAAATTAAGTTTTAATTTTTTTATTCCCGCTAAAGTTTCTATTGTTATTAAAGTTTTTTGTGTAAGCCCATTATCATATACGAATTTTCCTACACATCTAATTCCATTTCCACACATCTCTGCTTCACTTCCATCGGGATTAAACATTTTCATTTTAAAATCTGCAATTTTACTTCTGCAAATTAATATTAGTCCATCTGATCCTATTCCATAATGTCTGTCGCTAACAAAAAGAGCTAGTTCAGATTCTTTTTCTATATCTTGATTTATGGCATCAATATATACATAATCATTTCCTAACCCTTGCATCTTTGTAAATTTTATCATATTATTCACCTTCTTTTAGGTATTAACAATAAAATATAATTATATTTTATTGTTTGCATTATAGCACAACGAATTTTGTTTGTAAATACAACTTTTCTTTATTATTATATAACCATAATAGCACTTTCCCGTTAAAACAGAAAGTGCTATTTTTTATCTTATTGCTAATAAATACTTTATACAACTATTTACTTATTTCCAACAACATAAATATAAAATTCATATTTATTAATATTTGCTCCATCTTTGGTATCTATTAAGTCACTAATATAATTTGTGTTATATTGCCATTTCCAATTTATATTTATTATCTTTTCTTTCTTTGGCATTATCACTCCTGTGAGTATTTTAGATAATTCTTCTAATGAATTATATTCTTTCTCACTTCCTTCCATAGAAAATTTTAAATTCTGGGGTTTTTTATTCTTACTTTCAAATATAATTTTATATTTTAACATTTCATTAGAATTGAGAATTATACTAAAATTCCCATTTGTGCCGGGAGCAATTTTTTCTCTTACAAGAGTTTTTTGATTTATGGTTTCACTAAAATTAACTTTTTGAAATTTTATATTTTTATAACTTACTTCAAACTCATATTCTATTTCATTTCTATTTATCATTTCTCTATTTTTCTGATTTTCTTTATTCTCTTGATTATTAAAAATTTTAAAAAATATTAAATCTTCTTGTAAGTTATCTATTTTTATTTTTTTTATATTATAAAAAAATAGTAATATTATAATAAAAAAGATTAGTATAATTATTATGTTCGTTTTTTTCATATTTTCACCTATGCTTTTATTTGTTCAGAATGTATTTTGATTTGAACATCTTGTATAATATCTTCTTTTAAATTTGATTTGTTTTTATCATAATTTATTTCTAATTTATAATTTTGTTCTTCCTTTGTATTATTAGCCAATAAGATTTCTTGTGTTTTATTATTTTCTAATGGAATTTCTTTTCCATCTTTATATATTTTAAAAGTTATTGTTTCATTATATTTACTTATTATTTCTATATAATACTTTAACATTATTTGATTTATCTCTTCTTTTTCATTATAATTTTTTATTTTAAAATCATAATTTCCAGTATTTTTTAAAGCTGTTATATCTATACTAGGATTATTTTCTACAACTAATATTGGTTTTGCTATTTGTGTTTTTGCATTTATTTTAGTACTAGTAAAGCCTTTTCCTAAACTATATCCTGTAAAAAATAATATTAAAACTATTATTGTAACTGTAATAAGTGTTAGTATTCTTGTATTTTTGTCTTTTTTTAAATTCATTATCATTCCTTTCTTTTTTAGATTAGGACATATCAGTCCCTCAATTTTATGGTAAAAATTACTTTACCAGATATTTCGGAGTATGATATTTTAGATTCATCTTTGGTATTATTGTTATCTCCTTTTGTATAAAAAGCATTTTCATATTTTTCTATTATTCTATGTGTTACTAAGTTGCCTTCTTTGTCTATAAATGTTACTATATCTCCTATATTATATTCTTTTTCTTCTTTTATAATTATGATATCGTTTTTTTGAAATTCTGGTTTCATACTATTTGATGATACTATAAGAATTTGTATGCCGAAAGGCTTGATATTAATATTTCTTGAAAAAAATTTTGAATATATAATAAATAAGACTAAACATAATATTGATATAAAAAATAAATTTATTAATGTTTTTTTTAATTTGTCAATTTTGTTAATATTTTCAATTTTTACTATTTTCATTTTTTGTAATTTCTATTAAGCATTTGGCATTACTTGTGTTCCAGAAACAACTACATCAAATCCATAATTTACAATATTTTGTGCATTTTGAGTATCAATTTTGTCATTAGCTAAAATTTCATTTTCGTTTGCTCCTGTTTCGTAATCCCATTTCCAATTTATTGTTAATGTTTTTGTTTTTTCTTCATCATTTGCATTTATTGTTCCTGATAAATCATTTTCTAATTTTGTTATTGAGTCATATTCAACGTCATTATATATAAATTTAAGGTTTTGTGGTTTACTTGTTTCATTTTCAAAATCTATTTTGTAATCAATTCCAACATCAGAATCATTTCCATCTATAACAATATTAAATGCTCCTTCTGTTCCTGGTGCTATTTTATTTCCTGTTAAAGTTTCATTATTACAGGTTGAAGCTAAATTTATTGATTGTACTTCTTCTGTTTGTCCATTTACTTTAAAACTCCATCTTGCAACTTCTGCAATACCACTTCCTTTTACTTCTGAAATATATTTAGAAAATGTTTGTCCTCCTATAAATGATAATATTATTGCCAATAATATGGCTAGCAAAATAATTGCTTTTTTCCATTTGCTCAAATAAGCATTCCTCCTTTACTTTTTAATTTTGTTTTGATTTTTTCTTTCAAGACTTAAACATTTTGAAGTAATTATTATTTTAATTACTTTTTGAATTTAAAATTTTAGATTATAAAAAATTTTTGAAAATAGATTAATATGAAAATGTAAGTTCATTATAATTCCAATATTTTACATTGTCAATATTTTTTAAAAATATTTAAAATAAATTCATCGCAAATTTCGACAAAATAAATTTGACTGATGCATATACTTTCTTTAGTTGACAAATTATGTTAATTTTTATATGTTAACACTAATTTAATGTGTTAATATATTTCACTAATTAAGTGAAATATGTATTTTTAAATTTTTAATATATTATTGTCACTTAGAATTTTCAAAGGAGGAATTAAGACCGCAATGACAAATATATTTAAAATTTTTTTAAGTTCATTTAATTCACTTTTAAAAAATTTCAAAAGAATATTCTTTAAGACAAAATCTAATAATAAGCATGTTTATTATTTTAGCCAAAACTTATTTGATGCAGAATATCCAAATACTTTTAAACATGATCTTATTTCAAGATTTAGTCTTGATTTTAATGAATTTAAAAATCATTGGGATTAGTATAAACAAAGGGCAACTTTTTGTTGCTCTTTGTTTATGCATGAAAGTTTTTTGAACTTTAAGAACTTTCTCTAAAATTTATTTTTTATTTACTCCTAATATTCCTCCAAATATTCCAAACATCATTCCTACTATAATCATTAAAATGCTTTGAAAATTTAATGAAAAATTCCAATTTAATATACTTGATATTAAATAGATTGTTAACATATATATTCCACCAATAATCCCACCATTTATTAATCCATTTTTCTTTATTTTTATATTTCCAATTGAACTTCCAATTAATATACTAATTGCTGTTATTATTATTATCACTGGATTTATTGTTTCTTCTCCTGTTTCTGTATATGTAAGTATTGTTGCAAATATTAATAATAAAACCAGTGTCACTATTAATGAAATTCCTACTCCTTTTATTAAATTTATAAATGAATTATTTTCATAATTTTTAGTTATTTGCATACCTTTTCCTCTTTTCTTTTATTTTACTATTTAATATATATTTCAAAAAAAAAGAAATATAACTTTAGAGTTTTATTTCTTTTTCTAATAATTCTATTATTCTCATAATAATATCTTCTCTTGAAAATTCTTTTTTAAATTCTTTTTTTAAAGATGTAGCTATCTCAGATATTTCTAAATCAAAATTTTCCTCATTTATATTCATTCCTATTCCTATTATTAAATAATTTATTTTTTCTCCTATAGTATTTATTTTTGTTAATATTCCTGCTACTTTTTTATTTTTTACTATTAAATCATTTGGTTCTTTTATTTTTAGATTAATACCATATAAATCTAAAATAGCTTTTTTAATACATTCCGCTATTTTTATTGTTATTCCATCTAACTCCTTTAAATTACATTTTGGATGCAAAATTATTGTCATTGCTATATTATTAGATTTTGTGTACCACTTTCTTCCTTTTGTGCCTTGACCTTGAGTTTGAATTTCTGCTATTATTACTTTTCCATTTTCATTTCTATTATTTGCTATTTGTTCTGCATATATATTCGTAGAAGTAATTTTTTTATAATATTCTATCTTTTTTCCTATTGTTTTTGTTTTAGCACTTTTTATTTTTTCTATATCCATTTTTCCTCCTTCTTATTGACATTTTTTGTAAATAGTTTTATACTATTTATATTCTTATTTCAAATATATTTTATCATATTTTTATTCTAAAATATCCAGTTTTAAAAAATTTATTTTAAGGAGGTAATTTATTGTACAATAAAAAAACTATATTAATTATTCTTTTAGTTATATTTTTTATTTTTCTTTTATCTTTTAATAATACAGCTTTTGGAAAATATATACTAAATTTTGATCTACAAGCTGCTAATATAAACATTGATAGATGTCCACCTAAAATTGAATTATTAGATATAGAAAATTCAAATTTAAATTATGAACATTATGCAAACAAGACTCATAACATAACTTTTAAATTTAAAATAACCGAAAAAAACATTTTAAAAAATAATTTTAATTCTAATTATATAAAATTTTCTTTAGATAATAAAATTATATCCCCCAAAAATTTTAAAATAACTCTTTTTTCTCAAAATAATAATGAATTGCTTTATGATATAAAAATATCTGGCATTGACGGAAATGGCATTTTAAAAATAAATATCCTAGAGGGAGCAATTATTGATTCTTCTAATTTAAAATCTGATAATAAAGTTTTTGATACCGGTATTTTAATAGATAATGTTCCACCAATTACAATTTTTAAAGAAACTTTGCTTTCATCTGGTAAATCTTTAGCTAATTTTAATTGTAATGAAAAAGTAAGATCTTTAATTGGTTGGAATTTATCTGATAATAAAATGGTATTATCAAAAGAATTTAGTAATATTATAGAATACCCTATACCTATTACTGATTATGCTCAAAATACTTCTTATTCTAATGTTTCTATTAAAACCGCTTCTTATATTAGATTAAATTATGGTACTTATGATGCTTCTGATAATAATATTAATTTACAAGAAGCTGGTAATATCGCTGGCTATAACACTATTACAAATAACTTAATTTATAAGACTGAAGCATTAATGGTTCATTATAAAGATTCTTTAGATTCTACACTACTTCAAGGTAGAGCATATTTATATATGCATTTTGGCGAAGGTTCTACTGATAATTGCAAATATTCAGAACTACCTTATAGTTATGGATATAATCCAAGTAATTCTGATTGGATTAGTATGTCTTCATCTGCACTTCATTTGGCATATATACAAGGTAAGCTATGTATGCAATTTCGGAGGAGTAGGTATGAATGTTGGTAATAGAAAACGTATTCCTATCGAAATTGCATCAAAATATCTATATGGTATTTCTGGTATTAATTTTTCTTTAAAAGATTATTCTACATATTCTGTTATTTATCAAATTTACATTAACGATATTGGTTGGCTTCCTTGTGAAAGTGATGGTAAAGAATTAATGTATAAATATGACAAACCTTTTTCTGCTTTTAGAATGAATATTGTTCCTAAATCAGATAAACAATATTTGATAGATTATTGGAATTTAGATACTAATAAATAATTATTTATAGTTTTTGTTTATCATATACCCTTCTTTTCCATTTACTCGTATTCTGACTTTATCCCAAGTATAACCATCTGCTTCTGCCACTGATTTTTCTAATACATATAATGTTGTATTTTCTAAATATAGTGTTGCTTCTGATTTTGTGGTTGGCTTACTTCTTAAATTAGTATTCCTTGCTAAAGTTTTTAATTCACCTTGAGTTACTATTTCATTTATTTGATAATCATTACTATTATAAGTTCCTACTTTATTTGTAATTCCCATATATTCTGCTGGATTTACAGTATCAGCATATTTATTACTTGCATTTCTTATTTCATAATGTAAATGCTTTCCAGTTGTATTTCCTGTATCTCCCATTATTCCTATTTTACTTATTCTAGTAACATTTTGGTTAATATTCACATCTATCCTAGCTAAATGGCAAAACCAATGATATCTTCCATCAGTTGCTTCAATTACAATAAAATTCCCATAGCTTTTATCATTTTTTTCTATTCTTACAACAATCCCATCACAAGTTGCATAAATAGTATCACTTCCTACTAAATCTATTCCTGTATGCCAACCTGCTAGCCATTCTGTTCCTTTTCTTTTGTATTCACATGTTACTTTAAAAGAACCTGTTAAAGGTATATTTGTAGCCATATATATTCCTCCTTATATATTTATTTTATTATAGGAATATATTTTTAGTTACAAATATACCTTAATTTATTTTTATTTTACATATTTACTTAAATTTTTATATCTTATATAGAAAAATGTTCCTAATCCTAAAATTATTGTTACTATTATAACTATTGTAATTTTTCCCGTATGTGGTAACTTTCCATTCATAATAGTATTATCTGAATTATTATCTTTATCTGTATTACCATTTTGTACATCTTCTTTTTTGGCATTATCAACATATATTTCTACATTCTCATCAGTTTGTAAATTCATTGCTTTGGTTATTTCTATGCTTTGATTTCCACCTTTTATTGCAACTTCTTTTACATATAAATATACTACTTCTTCACTAGCGATTTCATCATAATTTTTAACATTTCTTGAATCTATAGTAAATTGTAATTTATCCTCTTTTCCTTGTTCTTCTGTTATTTTAATCCAATCACTTATTTCTTCTTCTTTTGCATTTGTAGATAAATAATAATAATATTCTAGTTTATCATTATTCATATTTCTTTTTATATTATTAAGTACTACATCTATTAATGTATAATCTTTTTTAGATTCATCTGTAAAATAATATGCTTTTACTTTTTCTACTTTACATGCAATATTTTCAAAATTTGAATTTTCTGCTTTTTCTTCTTCTATTATTTCTATTTCGAATTGTGCTGTTTTTGATTGATAACTAACTGTTAATGTGACTTTTCCTAGTTTTGAATTGTCAAATCCTTCTACTTTTACATCATTTGAAGTCATTTCTATTATTTCATATGTCTCATCATTATATATAACTTTTATACTACCACCATTTAAATCTAATTCTTCTTTATTTTGAATATATGTTAATTTTGTTGGTTTTTATCTATTGCTATAGATAGTATACTTTTTTCTTCAACAGTTATTGTTTGAGTAACACTTTTTCCTTCATAAGTTATTGTTACACTTGTTTGTCCTTTCTTTAAATCTGTTCCATTTTCTATAGTATAATCAAGTATTTCCTGCTCTGATTTATCTTCAAACGTTCCTGTAACTATCATTCCTGTTTTGTCAAAATCTTGTCCTACAACATAAGTTGTTTTATTTGGTTCTTTTGTAATTTTGATTTCTACTAATGGATTTGGTATCACAGTTATAGGTTGTTCAACCGTTTTACCTTCATACGAAATGGTTATACTTGTTTGATTTGCTTTTACATTATTACCATTTTCTATTATGTAATCAGTTACTTCTTTTGTTGTTCCATCTTTATATGTTGCTTCTATAACCATTCCTGTTTTGTCAAAATTTTCTCCTTCTTTATATTCTGTTTTTTTAGGTGGTGTCTTTATTATTAGTTCTGTTATTGTATTTTTTTCAACTGTTATTGGTTGTGATACACTTTTATCCTCATAAGTAATTGTTACACTTGTTTGTCCTACTTTTAAATTTGTTCCATCTGTTATATTATAACTTGCACTGTCCAATATAGTGGAAGTATTATTATTATAATTTGCCTTTACGACCATACCTGTTGAATCAAAATTTTCTCCTTCAAAATATTTTATTTTTGTGGGTGGTGTAGTTATTTCTATATCTTTTAAAGAATCATCTACTATATTTGAAACTGTAAATGCTTTTATTGTGCTATCACCATTACTAAGATCATTTAAATCTTCTTCTAGCTTTCCCAAATCAGCCCATTCATCATTTGAAATCCCTTTTATAAATGTAAAATAACATTTTTCTTGTTCTACAGTAACATTATTCCACCAAGATGATGTGTCTTTTATGTTAGATTCTAATAAAAATTTAATTTTCCCTTCACGTTCTCCTAAAATTTCTATAACAACAGTAAAGTTTTCTCCTTCTAACTTAACAGGCTCTAAAAATTCTAATGTATGATATCCTGTTCCTATAGTTTCTGATTCTCCACTTTTTAACTGTACCAATTGTAAATTGCTTTCTGTTTTATCTGTTCCGTTAGGATTTACAAATACTCTACATGTATATGTTTCTGGAGCATATATCGCTACTTGTGTTAAATATTCTGATTCTGATGTTTTTCTTTTAAATGTATTTGCAAGTAATATTTGATTAGTATTAACTTCAATTGCATAATTTGGATAATAATAATCATACTGATATATATTCTCATAATCCACTTCATTTTTTGCTTTTTCTATTCCATAAAGTTCCGTAGATATATTGCAATCTTCATAAGACACATAGAAAAGACCATTGTCTCCTATTTTCATATAGACTATATCGCCTTCTATTGTATAACCGTTTTTTTCTATAATATAATTTGGAATTAATGATGGTTCAGTCCATCCTTGTGCAATACAATATTCTTTATTTTGGTTAAAAATTATTTCTTTAAATTCATCTAACTTATATTCTAATTTTTCTCCCCATGAATTTCTAACTATCCATGCTCCTTTTTCTTTTGGTCTAGCTCCTTCTGCAAAATTATCAATACTATAATTATCATCCCATCCTATAATAGAAACATTATGATTCGGTTCATGAACACTTATATCATTACAAAATTTTGCTCCATTTTCGTTATTATAGCATGTATAACCTGTCGCAGAAGCAGAATCGCCATGCAAAAATGCAGATACTGAACCGTAATTTTTTATATGTTGCTTAATCTGATTCATTATTTCAATATCTTTTTGTCCTGCTTCATTAATATAATTAGGAAAATCTACTGTATCATATACCTGACTTGAAATAGTTTTATTTTGTATCTCACTTATATCTATTATATCTTCATTATTTTCAAACGGCATTTCCTCTTCTGGTATTGCACCACTTCCATTAGTTAAATATGATTCTGCAAAATACCAAATTCCTCCGCTACCTACTTTTCTATTATATCCTATTTTATTTTCTTCACCATTAGCAAAAATTCTACTAGTTGCATATTCCATATGTCTTTCAGAATAATCATATATATTAGGTTCTTGTATTCCTTTTTTATAATCATACATTGCTAAATTAGTTTCTAAAGATGATAATGCGGCAAATGTCCAACACGAATGTGTATCTTTCTGATTTCTTATTTCTAAATTATCTGGAATTACATCTTTTAAACTATATTTTTCTTCTAAACTTGCACCTAATAAATTTGCTTTTAATATTGGATTTTTTAATGCTTTTGTTGTTTTTATGACATCATACATTCTAGGCATTAAAACTTTATTTTTTTCCTCTTCAGAAAGTTGTTGCCATTTTAAATATTCATCCGAATATTCAACCCTTTTAATCAAATTTTCTGTATCATTTGCAAATGTTTTTTGCATTACAAAAACTGTAAAAATAGTTATAATTAATATTGTGCTAACAAAAATTTTCTTTGGTTTTCTCATCTAAAAATCCCCCTTTGTATCTTTAAAACTTAATATTAATACTTTTTTTATTATATAAATATATATTTTTTTTGTAAATAGTTTTCTATATTTTGTAATATAAATGTCATATATACTTTTTTAATATTATTATATTTTGAAATTGACTTTACTTTAAATATAAAAAATAACAACTTTCTATTTTTGAAAGTTGTTTGTTTTATTGGCTCCTTTGTGAGAGACGTTTTCGAAAAGCCTATCGCAAAAAGTTACTTATTTCCGTTTCAAATGTAGTTATAGCAATATATTGCAAGAATTGTATGTACAAGTTGGCAATTTTTTGCTACAACTATTGTTTATAATTTAACATAATTTTTTAGGTATTGCAACAAAAAATTAAAGATTATTTTTATATTTTTCTACTTCTTC
>CALXZW010000009.1 GCA_944393345.1 uncultured Clostridia bacterium | reverse complement strand
TTGCAAAAGAAAAAGGATTAGATGTAGATAAACCTAGAAACTTAGCAAAATCAGTTACAGTTGAATAATTAAATTTAAAGAAATCATAAAATAAATAGAATAGATATTTACCTAAGAGCGACAATATAGTCGCTCTTTTATAAATAACTTTTTATTAATTATTACATTATTAATAACTTTACAATAATTAAACAAACTGCTCCTGGTAAACCTAATAAACCTATTAATACACTTGTAAATATATTTAGTCCTATATGAAATCCCCAATTACTTCCTATTATATTTATTAAAAAAATACAAATTCCACCTAATATAGAATTAAAAATAATTTTAAAAATTTTTTTTAGCGGTACTATAAATATTTTTCCAAAAATAAATATAAAGCAAATACAAGCTAAATATGTAATAATATTTTCATTCATCATGTTTTCCCCCATTTTTATATAGAAAATCTTATTACAATAATATTCAATAATTGGACAAATATTACTTTAAACTGCCTCTTGTACTTCTGAATCAAACCTAAATTTTATTTCATTTATCATATCTACAACAATTCCTTTTGTTTTGGCTAATTTAATTAAATAATTTAGTTTAGCTTGATTCGCTTTTATTTGATATGCATAATAATCTACTAAATCTTCTTCTGCATATTCAAAATTTTTACTTGCTGCTTTTAATTCCTCTCTTGTTCTTATAATAGTTTTTATAATTTCTATCTCTTTTTCAATTTCTGTTTTTTCTATTATGCTTTCTTCTTTTATATATTCATCCTGCATAAATTCCTCCTTATTATTTGGTAATTTTTACTTATTATATTCATTTTTTGCTTTTTTATTCTTTTTTTTTGCCAAAATACTTGTTTTTTTCGGCATTTTATAAGATAATATATATGTAAGATTATGATTTAAGGAAGGGTTATTAATGAAATATATTGATAAATTTTTAAAGAAATTAAATACAGATAGAAATACTTTTGCAACATATCTTTTAACATTAATTACTGTCTATTTAGCTATTGATAGAATAGTTGAAATGCTACTTATGATATTTACTGGTGTTTCTTATTCTTATTGGGGACCTATTGAATATACTTTAGCATTAGCTTGTCCTGTATTTGCTTATCTATTTTCAGGACCATCTAAATTTTCAACATCAAAAGCTCACAAAGTAACATTATTTTATTTATATGCTATTGGTTTATACATAATCGCATTATCAATGTTTACACAATGGCTTAATATGGGAGTTTGGTTATTATTACTTTCTGTTCCTAATTATGTAGAATTAATTACAGACTTTTCATATTTAGTAACACCTGCTATGGTTAGTATTTCTTTATATTTACCCCTTGTAACTATCTTCCCTATGTTTAAATGGCTATATATGGATATTAATGACACCCCTGATAAATTTCGTTCTATTTGGGATTATGGTGGAATCAGCTTAGCAGATAAAAAAGAAGGTCATGGACCTTATACTTGTGAAGTGTATTTATGTAATGATAGTGAAACTGGAAAAACTATAACCATTTGTGAATCTTCTAGATATCAATCTCTACTTGTTTGCGGTGGCTCTGGTAGTGGTAAAACTTCATTAGTATACGAACCATTAATCGCTAAAGATTTAGAAAGAAAATATTTTTTTAGAGAAGCCGCTAAAGAACTAGGCTTTACCGCTTTAAAAACGAGAATTGCAGTTTTAAATAAACCTTATGATAATGACTACTTAAATGAAAATTTTAATTTAAATATGTTAACACCTATTTCTGGTAAAGAAAATACTTATAAATTTTATTTAAAAAAGATGATATTAGATTCTTCTTCTGACATAGTATATAAAAATTTAGGATTAACAGTAATGTCACCAGATTATGAATTGATTCAACATATGTCAGATGTTTGTAAAAATATGGGATTTTCATATAATATAATTGATCCTCTTAATAAAGATTCTATTGGTCTTAACCCTTTTATATATGATGATCCAAATAAAATTGCCATAACAATTTCTTCTGCACTAAAAGCAATGTATAACAATGCACATGCAGATTTAAAAGAAGCATATAGAGAAGATGTTGCCATTCAAGCCATTGAAAATTTAGCAATTCTTTTAAAAGAAATGTATCCTAGAATGAATGAAGGTGCTCTTCCTACTATCGAAGATATGCTAAAATTACTTACTAATTTTGAATTAGTAGAAAAAATGTGTGAAATTATGGCACATGATGAAGAATTAAGAGAACAATATAGTATCCAATTAGCATATTTTAGAAAAAACTTTTATAAAAATGGTTCTGGTAGAGATGAAACAGAAAAATATGTATATTCATCTATAACACAATTGGATAATTTATTGAGAATTCCTGGTGTGAAACATATTTTATGTAATAGATATAAAAATATTAATTTTGATCAAATGTTGTCAGATGGTGAAATCACCTTTATATGTACTAGACGAGGTGACCTAGGTGCTTCTGGACATAAAGCTTTTGGATTATTTTTCTTAATCGCAATGCAAAATGCAGTTTTGAGAAGACCGGGAAACGAAAAATCTAGAGTTCCACATTTTCTATATATTGATGAATTCCCTGATTTCATTTGTAATGCTACTGAAGCAATTTTTACAATGTATAGAAAATATAAAGTAGCTACAACTATCTCTACTCAAAGTTTATCACAATTAAACACACCTAATGCTAAAGAAAATTATAGAACTGTAATTTTATCTAACTGTGCTAATAAAATATTTACAGGTAATGCAGATAATGCTGAATTAGAATGGTGGTCAAAAGAATTTGGAACAAAAAGAGAGTGGAAATATGCTAGTAGTATGGATATGAATAAACTTCAATATGATTCTAAAATTTCTAATGTCAGATGGGATTGGACAGATTACTTTAAAGTCGGAAAACTTCAAACTTTACCATTTAAAACCTGTGCTTTTAAAATAAGAGGCGATAATGGAAAGCCAATGGTAGGACCAGGAAAATTAAGTTTTATGGATTCTAAATATAAAGAACCATTTAAAATTAAAAATTTTGATTTTGGAAAATATTCTGATGGTGTTACTACTGCCACTGAAGATTTAAATGAAGATGATAATAAAAAATTCGATTTAAAGCATATTGATTTTACAGATGAAAAAAATGAAATTAACCCTATTCAAACAGATACAACTGATTCTAAATTCTTATTTGATAATCAAGATGCTATAATAGTTAATCTAAAAAATAAAAAAAGCGAATAATCTTAAAGACGTCAATGTTAAATTGACGCCTTTTTTTAAAAGTTTGCTATTCCTATGAATTCTAAAAATATTCCTGAAATTACACCTATTGAATATAATAATACTAAAATTTTTAAATTATCTTTTATCCCTTTATTAGTTTTAAACAATACTGCTAATCCTACCCCTGCTCCTACTAGAAGTCCTGAAATTAAAGTAGAAGCTGTAATTAAATTTTCTAAATACATTTGTGTTAATATTACTGACGCTGCACAATTTGGAATAAGCCCTATTAGACCTGCTATTACTGGCCCTATTATTGGTTTATTTAGTACCAAACTAGCAATCGCTTCTTCTCCTATAAAATGTATTATAAGATGCATTATTATTGATATTATAAATATGTATATAAAAATATTTATTGTATGCTTTAAAGAAGATTTTAATATACTATTTTCGCAATGACAATGTTCTTTTTCACATAAATCAACTATTTTTTCTTCTTCCTGATTTTTATTTTTTAATCTTAAAAACCAATCTATAATAAAACCTGCAATAATTCCTATAACTAATTTTATTCCTAAAATTTTTAATATTATATCAATAGAAACCGCTTCTGATATAAAAATTGGTAACATTTCATCAGATGTAGACAAATATACTGAAATCAATGTTCCTAATGTTATTACTCTTGCAGCATATAAATTGGTGGCAGATACTGAAAATCCACATTGTGGAAATATTCCTAATATACTACCAATTAATGGTCCTATTTTCCCTGACTTTTTTATTGTTTCTTTTGTCTTATCTTTGGTTTTATGTTCTATGTATTCCATTATTAAATATGTTACAAATAAAAATGGAATTAATTTTATACTTTCTATTAATGTTTCTATTATTATATCTATCATACTATTTTTATATGGTATTAAATTTCCATAATCCCCTTTCTTTTTCTTTTAATTAATTTTTAATAGTTACTAGTATAACATATTTTTATTTATTTGTATATTTATTTATAAAAAAATGTTTCAATTTTATAAATTAGTGGTATAATTTTATAGAATATAAAAAAAATGGAGATGATTTTAATGTCAAATACAAAAGAAGAAGTTCATATTTCAAAGCTTTATGGGCAAGAATGTATTTTGCCTAAAGATGAATTTATAAAAACATATCATGTAAATGAGAAAGGATTATCCAGCTCTAAAGCTCAAAATTTAATTCATAAATATGGACTCAACGAAATTAGTCAAACCAAACCAAAAAAGTGGTATAATTACTTTTTAGAAAGTCTATTTAGCCCTTTTAATTCTATTTTGCTTGGTATCGTAGCAATTTTATTTTATACAGATGTATACCTTCCTGAAACACCAAGTTATGCTAATATTATAGTTATTGTAATTTTAGTAATTGCTAGTACCCTATTAGAGTTTTTTGAAGAATATCGTTCTAATAAATCAGCCGAAAAATTAAAAGAATTAGTTGCAACTACTGCAACTGTTATTAGAGATGGTAAAGAAATTCAAATTCCCATAAAGGAAATTACTTTAGGAGATATTGTTATTTTATCTGCTGGTAGTATGATTCCTGCTGATTTAAGAATAATTGAAGCAACAGATTTATATGTTGGTCAATCTTCTTTAACAGGTGAATCAGATGCTGTTAGAAAAAATGTAAATTCCGAACTTTCTATTGAAGAATTAGATAGTATCTCCGATTTAGATACTATATGTTTTATGGGAACTAATGTTATAAGCGGTTCTGCTAAAGGTGTTGTAATAAAAACTGCTGATAGTACTTATTTTGGTAAAGTTGCTCATACTATTACAACAGGTAAACCAAAATCTTCTTTCCAATTAGGAATAGAAAATATTAGCAAATTATTAATTAGATTTATGCTTATTTTAACTCCAATAGTATTTATCTTAAATGCTTGGAAACATTCTACTGTCACTGCTTTTACTTTTGCAGTTGCAATAGCTATATGTATAACACCTCTTCTTTTACCTGTAATTTTATCTTCTAGTCTTTCTAAAGGTGCTGTAAGAATGTCTAAGAAAAAAACTATTGTAAAAAAATTAGATTCAATTCAAAATTTTGGTGCAATGAATATTTTATGTACTGATAAAACTGGAACATTAACAGAAGATAAAATCGTATTAGAAAAATACTTAGATATTAATGGAGATGAGGATTTACGTATTTTAAAGCATGCATTTCTAAATGCATATTTTCAAACTGGACTAAAAGGTAATATAGATGAAGCTGTAATTGCAAGAGGACTTGAAAATGGTATGTCTGAATATACAAATAGATATAAAGTAGTTGATGAAATACCTTTTGATTTTACCCGTAGAAGATTGTCTGTTGCAGTTTCTGATGGTACTAAAACTCAATTAATAACTAAAGGTGCTGTTGAAGAAATTTTAAATATTTGTACTATGGTAGATTATAAGGGTCAAGTAAGTCCTATCACTAATATTATAAAAGAAAATATAAAAAGGATTTCTAAAGAATTAAATAAAGATGGGTTAAGAGTTATAGCTGTATGCCAAAAAAATGATGTTGGCAATATTACAGATTTTAATGTACAAGATGAAAAAAATATGGTTCTCCTTGGGTTTATTGGATTTTTAGATCCACCTAAAGAGAGTGCTAAACGATCTATCGAAAAGCTGAACAATGCTGGTATTCGTGTCATTGTTTTAACTGGTGATAATGCTGAAGTTACAAAATGCATATGTAAAAAAGTTGGAATCAAATCCAATACTATTGTTGAAGGAACTCAAATCGAAAAACTTTCCGATGTTGGCGTTTTACGATTATTGAAAAAAACAAATATTTTTGTTAAACTTTCTCCTATTCAAAAAGCTAGAATTGTTAGACTTTTAAAAGAAAATAAAAATGTTGTAGGCTATATGGGAGATGGTATAAATGATGCTCCTTCCTTAACAAATTCTGATGTTGGTATTTCTGTTGACACTGCTGTTGATATTGCTAAAGAATCTGCCGATATAATACTTTTAGAAAAAGATTTAGATGTTTTATTAGATGGTGTAACTGAACGGAAGAAAAACATTTGGAAATTTAATGAAATATATAAAAATGGCAACTAGCTTTAATTTTGGAGAAGTTATGTCTGTAATAATTGCAAGTGTATTATTACCATTTTTACCAGAAACACCTATTCAATTACTTGTAGAAGGTTTATTATATGATTTTGGACAATTAACTTTACCTTTTGACAATGTAGATAAAGAATATTTACAAAAACCAAGACAATTTAATTTAAAAAGCTTAAAACATTTTATGTTATTTATGGGTCCTTTAAGTTCAATTTTTGACTTGATAGTATTTGCTTGCCTTTGGTTTATATTCCATTTAAGAGATGCAGCAACTTTCCAATCAGTTTGGTTTACTTATAGTATAGTTTCTAACTTACTTGGAATGCATATTATTAGGACATCAAAAATACCTTTCATACAAAGTAATGCTCATAAAATGGTATATTTTTCTTCTATTTTGTTATGTATTATTGGAATTATTGTACCATTTACTTGGCTTGGAAATGTTATTGGACTTGTACCAATTCCGCTTCCATATATGTCACTTATTATTGGTATTCCTATTTTATACTGCATTGTCGCTCTATTTGCTAAAAAAGTTTACATTAAAAAATACGGTGAATGGATTTAATATATCTTTAAAAAACCAATTAGTTTTATCACTAATTGGCTTTTTTACTTATAAAATTAAAACTTAAAAATATCTTTTTAATAAACCTTCAAATCCTTTTCCGTGTCTTGCTTCATCTTTACACATTTCATGTACAGTATCATGAATTGCATCATAACCTAGTTCTTTAGCTTTTGTTGCTAATTCTTTTTTACCTTTGCATGCTCCATATTCTGCTTCTGCTCTTAATTTTACATTTTTCTTAGTATCTGGATATACTACTTCACCTAATAATTCTGCAAATTTAGCAGCATGTTCTGCTTCTTCAAAAGCATATCTTTTAAATGCTTCTGCTATTTCTGGATATCCTTCTCTATCTGCTTGTCTACTCATTGCTAAATACATTCCTACTTCTGTACATTCTCCCATAAAGTTATCTTTCAATCCTTTTACAACTTCTTCATCCAATCCTTGTGCTACACCTATTTTATGTTCATCGGCATATTGTTTTGTACCATCTTCTATTCTTTCTTCAAATTTATCTTTAGTAGCTCCACATTGTGGACATTTTTCTGGAGCTTCCTCTCCAAAGTGTATGTATCCACATACTTTACATACATATGCTTTCATTTCATTACCTCCTATTTCTTATATTTTCATTTTTATTATATATTTATATACATTTTTGTCAATTATTTTTACAAAAAAATCACAAATTTTTTTAAATTTCAAAAATTTGTTAAAATTCTTACTTTTTTATACAAAACTTTAAAAAATACTTTTATTTTTTCTAATTTTATGGTATACTTTGAACAGAAAAATCAGAAGATAAATTTAGGAGGATAAAAATGGATTTTAATAGATGTAGTAGATGTGGAAATTTTTATTTATCAGAAGGTGATGTTTGCCCTAAATGTAGTGCAAAAGATAATCTTGAATTTTCTACTTTTAAAAATTATGTTGAAGAAAATGGTCTTAACGATACTCTAGGCAATATTTCTGGTCAAACAGGAATTTCTGTTAAAAATTTAAATAGATTTTTAGGTTATAAAGAAATTTCTGATAATTTAGGAAATAATATAGAAAGTAACCTAAATTTAGAAAACGGAAATAATGGTATTATCTTTAATTAATACAAAACTTTTATTAAGACGGATTTTTCCGTCTATTATATTATTTATTGAAAGGGTTGAAAGTATGGAGAATGTATTTGATATTTTAGAAAAAAGAGGATTTATAGAACAATTAACACATCCAAAAGAAATTAAAGAATTATTGAGTAAAGGTTCTGTTCCTTTTTATATTGGAATTGACCCTACTGCAGACAGTTTACATGTAGGTCATTTCGTTTCATTAATGGTTGCAAGTCATCTTCAAAAACATGGTCATAAACCTATTATATTAGTTGGTGGAGGCACAGCAACAATAGGAGACCCATCTGGAAAAACTGATATGAGAAAAATGCTTTCTCGTGATTTTATTAATCATAATGTTGAATGTATTAAAACACAAGTTGAAAAATTTGTTAGTTTTGAAGGTGAAAATGCTGCAATTATTGTTAATAATGCAGATTGGCTTTTAGACTTAAAATATATTGACTTTATGCGTGAAATAGGTAGTTTATTTTCTGTAAATAGAATGCTTTCTGCAGAATGTTATAAACAAAGAATGGAAACAGGCTTAACATTTTTTGAATTAGGATATATGCTAATGCAATCTTATGACTTTTTATATTTATATAACAAATATGGTTGTAAGTTAGAAATAGGTGGAAATGATCAATGGTCAAACATAATTGGTGGAGTTGAATTAATTAGAAAAATTGGTAAAGAAGATTCTTTTGGTTTAACATTTAAACTTCTTACTACTAAAGAAGGTAAAAAAATGGGAAAAACTGAAAAAGGTGCATTATGGTTAGATCCTAATAAAACTTCTCCTTACGAATTTTATCAATATTGGAGAAATATTGAAGATTCTAGTGTAGAAACTGTTTTAAAAATGCTTACATTTTTACCTTTAGACAAAATAACTGAATTATCTTCTTTAAAAGATGAAAAAATAAACGAGGCAAAAAAAGTTGCTGCTTTTGAAATAACTAAACTTGTACATGGTGAAGATGAAGCTAAAAAAGCAGAAGAAGCTTCAAATGCATTATTTCTAGGTACTGGTAGTTTAGAAAATATGCCTTCAATCCAATTAGAAAATACTAATATTTCAATTGTTGATGCAATAGTTTTAAGTGGAATTGCCCCTTCTAAAGGTCAAGCAAGAACTTTAATAACTCAAGGTGGTATTTCTCTTAATGATAACAAAATAACTGATTCTTCTTTTGTTCTTTCTGATTCAGATTTTAAAGACGGATATGCAATATTAAAAAAAGGTAAAAAGGTATTTCATAAACTTATTATTAAATAGTATAATTTTTTATTAGATAAAAAGCAAAGTATTAAATTTTAAAATACTTTGCTTTTATCTATTTTTTTCCACTATTTCTACAACATCTGCTATATATTCTCCTATAATTGGTATATTTAATGTTACTATTTTTTGCAAAATAATTACCAGAATAGCTGTTATAATAGTTATTCCAATACCAATTCCAACTCCTTTCGAAATTCCTGCAATTAAGTTTCTTTTTAATATTTCTTTTTTATTACCAATTAATTCTGATAATTCTATAATCCTACTTTTTATAATCGTTTGATTTAAATATTCTATTGATTTATTTAACATTTCAATTTTTTTCTTTTTTATAAACATAAAATCCACCTAATATTATGGTGGATTTTTTTATTTAAAATTATTCATTAGTTAGATTATTATTGTTGATTGATATACTATTTTCATTATCTTTCAATGTATCTATACTTTCATCTTGTAATTCTGTTTGATTATCATTTTCTTCTTCTTTTAATTTTTTCAAAGAATCAATTAATTCTTGTAATTTTTTTATGTCAGTTCCTATTAATTCCCAATCATTATTTTTATTAGATTCTGTTAAATTATCATTAGCTTTTATTATTGCTTCAATCAACCCTTCAATATCATCTGTATTTTCAATTTCAATATCTATTGCATATTTTGAAAGCAAGTTTTCTATTGCTTTTTCCAACGAATCTCCAATAGCCACTTTGTTTCCTGATGCTACAACTACTTTTTTCAAGATAGGTACATCTGACTCATTTAACATTGTTTGATATATTGGTTCTATATATAATAATGTATTTTCTATAGGTATAATAATCATATTTTTAGTTATTTTAGTTCCTGTAACATTTAAAGATTCTATTTCAGATGATATTGCTTCATCTTCTTCTATTTGCTTATCTAACTGCATTGGTCCTAATATATTACTGTCTTGTGAAAACTTATATAATTTTAATTTGTTATTTGCTTCTTCTGTTGTTCCTACTAAATATGAAATTATATTTTGCTTCTCTTTTGGTGTATAGATTTGCATTAATGCTAATTTTTCTTTGTCATCAATATTTACCATTGCATAGTATGGCTTTAAATATGTTCCAGTAGATTTTGTAGATTTAACACTGTTATATTTTGCAATATCCCATATATCATCTGCCCTATATAATACATCAGTTTTTACATTATGATATGTTTTTAATATTTGTGCTTGCACATTATATAAGAATTCTGGATATACAAAATGTTCTGCTATATCTTCTGGAATTTTTGTATCTATATCCATAAATAAATCTGGATACATCTTTTTATATGCCATAGCAATAGGATCTGCTCTATCTGTTATATAAAAAGACATTGTGCCATCATAAGCATCTATTATTACTTTTACTGAATTTCTAATATAATTTATATTCTCTCGTATTCCATCATGCTCTATACTTGTATATTGTGAATATGGGTAGCAATTTGATACTGTATATGCATCTAATACCCATACTAAATCTCCATTTTCTCTTACTACTGTATATGGATTTTCATCATAAATCAAATAAGGTAATGCTTTTTTTGCTCTTGCTACAATTTCTCTATTTATTAATATTTTACTATCCCCTGTTATTTCTCCTGAAAAAGCTAAATTTATATCTCCTTTTGTAATCCCTAAAATTAATCTATCTATAAAACTTAATTGTAAACCTGCTATTCCATTATATGTTGATGTATGGTCTTCCCCATTTTCATCTGTATAATCATATTCTTGTTTATTTTTAGTATTTGTTGCAATAGTTTCTTTAGTTTCAGTTCCAAAATAAATTCTAGGTTCTGTTGTTTTTAAAATTTCATCTTTTCCTGATACTTCTTTTTGAATATATTGTACGTTACCTGTTTGATTACTTTTTGAAGCAGATACCGCAATTTGTCCTATGCCATGAGTAAATTCGTATGTCTTATTATTATATGTTCTTCCCGAATTCATTATTTCTCTTGGTGCTATATACATTAATGTCTCTTTTCCATTTATCTTATATTTTGCTAAACTAGCATTTCTATATGAAAAATATCCAGTTTCTGTTTGTCCATCTGCTAGTGCTTTCAATACCATATCTTTACTTATTATTGGTATATTATTTATTATATTTTCATTTTTATTTGCTTCCTCTTCTGTTATTGTACCTGTTTCATTTATATTTTCTTCTTCAATATTGATATTGTAAGCATTCTTTGTATTTTCGATATTTTTTGATATATATGCTTTTTCTTTATCCAATTCATTTGATTTTACATAAACTAAATCAAATATTACCATAACTAAAAATAATGCAACTAAATATCCTGGTATTATTGCTAAATTTTTTAATACATTTCCAGTATCTGATTTTTTAAAAAATTTAATTGCTCTAAATGTAAAAATAATAATTATAACTGCAAAAATTACATATCCCCACAATTTTATTGTTGCTTCTGTAATACCTGCTCCCACTAATTCTAAATCTTCATCTATTGTTAAGATTTTTCCAAATACCATATTTTGCATATTCAAAATAGTCATTATAGCTATTCCTATTATTACTAATTTTAAATTTTTTAATAGTTTTTTCATAAATAAACTTTCTTTTAACATTTTCCCATCTACACCATCAAAAAATTTATTAAAAACTATTATGTAATATAATGCCATATATATTGATATTCCAATTATTAAAATTATAAAATACATAACAAGCATTTCAATTAATGGTTTTAAAAATACAAAATATGATATATCAACATTAAAAATAGAATCTTCTATTCCAAAAAAAGTATTTCCAGATACTAACATTATCTTTTGTAAAAATATATTTGAAACTATAACACTTACTATTGCTGATATTACTAGTGATAATGATTTATTTAATAATTTGGGCATTTGCTTTTTTTCTTTTTCAAAAAATGGTTGTAATCCTTTTTTTATTCCTCTATTTGTAAAATATAATACAAAATATAAAATAACAAAATTAATTAACATTATTGAATATTTGTATATTAAATTTGTAAAAAATATACTTGTATATTTTTCTCCTAATTCTAAATATTCTAAATAACTTCCTCTTAATTGAATATAATTTAAAATAGCAAAAATAAATACAAATAATAATACTAATAACATTCTTTTTTTACTATTTTTATTACTATTTAACATTCTAGTTTCTTTTGTATTTATTGTATCTTTTATAGTTTCTTGCTTTATTTCTACATTATTTATTTTATCTGTCTTTTCTTTTTTCATATTATCTTCCAAAATTTTCCCTCCTATATTTTTTAAATAATAGCTTTTACAAATTCATCTGAATTAAATACTTCCATATCGTCGATTTGTTCTCCAATTCCAATAAATTTTACTGGTATTTTGTTTTCTTCTACAATTCCTATGACAACTCCACCTTTAGCAGTTCCATCTAATTTTGTAAGAACTAATCCTGTAATATCTGTTTCTTCTTTAAATGCCTTTACTTGAGAAATAGCATTTTGTCCAGTAGTTCCATCTAAAACTAATAGTACTTCTTTATCTGCTTCTTGCATTTCTTTATTTATAACTTTTTGAATTTTACTAAGTTCATCCATTAAATATTTTTTGTTATGCAATCTTCCTGCTGTATCTACTATTAAGATATCTGCATTTTTTTCTTTAGTTATCTTTATTGCATCAAATACCACAGAAGCTGGATCAATACCTTCATCTCTTTTTACTATGTCTGCTCCTGCCCTATTTGCCCATATTTCTAATTGTTCTACAGCCGCTGCACGAAATGTATCAGCTGCAGCAACAACAACCTTTTTTCCATCTTTTGCTAATCTATTTGCAATTTTCCCTATAGATGTTGTTTTTCCAACTCCATTTACTCCTACAACTAATATTACTGAAGGTTTAGTATTTAAGTGTAAATTTATATCTGTTACATCTAGTATCTTCTTCATTTCTTCTCTTAATGCTTGTTTTACATCTTCCTCATCTTGTATTTTTTCCTTTTTTATTCTTCCTCTTAAGTTTTCTATTATTTTTATTGATGTATCCATTCCTATATCTGACATAATTAGAATTTCTTCTAATTCATCTAAAAATTCTTCATCTACTTTTCTAAAACTGCTAAATACATTGTTTATCTTTTCATCAAAAGATTTTTTTGTTTTATTCATTCCTTGTTTTAACTTTTCAAAAAATCCCATTGCTAATTCTCCTTTTAACTTTTTGTTTTTATGGATTATATCACATTTTTTGGAAATTGTGTACTGTTTAGCCTTATTTTAAATAAATATCTTAAAATATAACCAATTTTAAACATATACAAAAAAAGTTAATTATTTTCTAATTAACTTTTTTATTAGTCTCTTTAACTTTGTAAAAATCGTATCTTTTACTTGCACTAATTTTACTTCTTTACTTTCCATGTCTTTAGCATTTTTTTGTTTTTTAGGTTCTTTAAATAAATTATCTGGATTATATTTTTCTTTTAATTCTTTTTGATATTTTTCTTCATTTTGAAATAAAATTTTATCATATTCTATTTTTTCTTCTTCTGAATACATATAATTTCTATAAATCATTGCTAATAAAGATTTTGTTTTATTACTTAATTTAATTTCGTCTAATCCTTTAGAAAAATCAAAATTAGGTTTATATTCTGTTAAACATTGTTCTTGTAAAAACATCCAAAATTTTCTAGGTATTTTGCAAGTCATTTCTTTTGGTAAATAATTTAATATATCTATAACTTCTGTTGCAGATTTCTTGTATTCATCTAATTCGATGTTTTTATTCATTATCTACTTTTTTCTCCTTCTTTTTCCTTATCAATATTATTAATTTTTCTTGTTCCCTGTGTTATTTCTTCTACCTCTGATAATTTTACATCACTTATAGTACTATATAATTCATCCTTTTTTCTTAAATCTCCTGCTTGATTAATTAATGAATATCCTTCATATCCCAAGCAATTCAAAAAATCTTTATATTTATCAATTCCCATACTATATCTTACCATATTCATATTAAAACTTTGAGTTAATACATTATCTATTTTTTCAAGTGGTGTCATTTGAGAAATATCCGGAAAATAAACATTTTGATATTTACTGAAAAATTCTTGTACTATAGGTTTATCTATTTGACTAATAATATTTCTTTTTATATTATAATTTCTAGGACTGTCACTAGAAGGTAAAATATCTCTTTCTCTGTTTTCCCAATATTTAGTTCTACTCATTAATTCTTCGATTTTACTTTTACTTTCTAAATCCCCATGTAATCTCCAGTTTTCGCACTCTGATTTACCTAATTGTTGTAACATGTCACTAACAAAATAACTGATATATCCTTGATAATTGCTTGGAATTAAAAATTCTTTATATTTTTCTTTAATATCTTCTAACGAATTTCCCATATAATTTGCCATTGCTTGTTCTTCTGCAATAGTATTCATTCCTTCTTCTAACATTAAACCAGTAACTTTTTCATTTCTTTGCATATACTTATTATCTTTTCCTTTTTGAAAAGTATAAATAAATTCTGCTGTTCCTACTCTTCTTTTCATTGTTTTATCTTCCTGCATAACAAATTCATCTTTTTCTGAATGCCAAGCATGACCTAATTCATGAATTAAATGTGGTACATTAATATCTGTTCCTAAAAATTCTTTTGCTTTTCCTTCAACTCTTTGTATATATATAAATGACTTTTTTCCTTGCAAATGCAAATTCTCATCTATTATAGGTGCTGACACATATGCACCAGCACCTAGGTCTTTTCCATATTCACCTGTATCCATTTCTTCTTCTATGATATGTGAATTAATATTTCCTATGTATTTTTCTTCTAATTTATCATAACTTTCTTGTGTGAGATTTTCAGTTATAACAATTGGTGTATGTCGTAACATTTGATAAAATAGTTCTCTATCTTTAAGATTTACATCTTTAAGCATTGCTGGAATTGCTTTTAATAAAACAGTTCTTAAACTAGCATTTCCTTCTTTTTCTTCAATATCATAACCATATTTATTACATATTTCATCTATGATATCTGTACATTCTTTTAAAATTTCTTCCATATGTTTTAAAATTCCTTTTTATTAATTTAAATAAAATTTCAATTAAAATGGAGCCACTAAGCAGAATCGAACTGCTGACCTACGGGTTACGAATCCGTTGCTCTACCAACTGAGCTATAGTGGCATTAAGAATTATTTATAATATCAAAGAAATTATAATTTATTTAATTACATTTGTCAAGCAAAGTTTAAGCACATTGCATATATCACAATGTGCTTGTTTTACTATTAATACATTCCATCCATTCCTGCTGGCATTCCTTCATGATTTCCACAACTACATCCTTTAGCTTCTGGTACATCTGTAACTAAACTTTCGGTTGTTAATACCATAGATGCTATTGAAGCAGCATTTTGTAAAGCACTTCTTGTTACTTTTGTTGGATCTACAATTCCTACTTTTTTCATATCAACATATTCTTCTTTTGCTGCATCAAATCCTACTCCTAATTCTTTTGATTTTACAGTATTTACAATAACAGCTGGTTCTAAACCTGCATTAATTGCTATTTGTCTTGCTGGTTCTTCTAATGCTTTCAATACAATTTCTGCACCTAATTTTTCTCCATCTTTTAATGAAGTTATTAATTTTTCCACTTTTGCCATTACATTTATTAATGCTGTTCCTCCTCCTGCTACTATTCCTTCTTCCACTGCTGCTTTAGTTGCTGATAATGCATCTTCGATTCTTAGTTTTTTATCTTTCATTTCTACTTCTGTTGCGGCTCCTACACCTATAACAGCAACTCCTCCAGCTATTTTTGCTAATCTTTCTTGTAATTGTTCTTTATCATAATCACTTTTTGTTTCATTTATTTGTGCTTTTATTTGTCCTACTCTATCTGCTAATTGTTGTTTATCTCCTGCTCCATCAACAATTATTGTATTTTCTTTTTGAACTTTTACTTGTCTTGCTTTTCCTAATTGCTCTATAGTTGTATCTTTTAATTCTAATCCTAAATCTGATGTTATAACTTCTCCTCCTGTTAATACTGCTATGTCTTCTAACATTGCTTTTCTTTTATCTCCAAATCCAGGTGCTTTTACTGCAACTACATTTAATACTCCTCTTAATTTATTTAATACTAATGTTGATAATGCTTCTCCTTCAATATCATCACATATTATTACTAATTTTCCAGATTGTTGCATTAATGCTTCTAATAATGGTAATATTTCTTGAATATTGCTAATCTTTTTATCTGTAATTAAAATATATGGATTATCTAAAACTGCTTCCATTTTTTCTGTATCTGTAACCATATATGGTGAAACGTAACCTTTATCAAATTGCATTCCTTCAACTACATTTAATTCTGTATTAGAAGATTTTGACTCTTCAATTGTTATAACACCATCTTTTGAAACCTTTTCCATTGCATCTGCAATTAAATTTCCAACTTCTTCATTATTAGCAGATATACTAGCAACTCTAGCAATATCTTCTTTTCCGTTTACAGAAGAACTAATTTCTTGTAATCCTTTTACTGCTTCATTAACTGCTTTATCTATTCCTCTTTTTATTGCCATAGGATCTGCCCCTGCTGCAACATTTTTCACTCCTTCTTTTATCATACTTTGCGCTAATACAGTTGCTGTAGTTGTTCCATCTCCTGCTACATCGTTTGTTTTTGTTGAAACTTCTTTTACCAATCTAGCACCCATATTTTCGAATTTATCTTCTAATTCTATTTCCTTTGCTATTGTTACACCATCATTTGTAATAAGTGGAGCTCCAAAACTTTTATCAAGAACAACATTTCTTCCTTTTGGTCCTAATGTTACTTTTACAGTATCTGCTAATTTATTAACACCTTCTAACAAAGATTTTCTTGCATCTTCTCCAAATTTAATAATTTTTGCCATTTTTATCATTCCTTTCACAATTTATAATTAATTATTTTTTTAGTTTATACTATAAAAAAATTATTCTACGATTGCTAAAATATCACTTTCTTTTACTATAATGTATTCTTCTCCTTCATATTTCACTTTTGTTCCTGCATATTCACTTAAAAATACATTATCTCCTTTTTTTACATGCATTTCTTGTATTTTTCCTTCTATATATTCTCCTGGTCCTATTTCTATTACTTCTGCAATTTGTGGTTTTTCTTGTGATGATCCTAATATTATTCCACTTTTTGTCTTTTCTTCGCCTTCTTTCATTTTTACTAATACTCTGTTTCCTAATGGTTTAATCATTTTTCATTACCTCCTTTAGTTTTTAGCACTCTTTATTAGTGACTGCTAATAATTTATACCTTTTTCTGTTAAAAGTCAAGAATATTTTCTATTTTTCACATAATGTTCACATTATTATATTCAACTCATTTTTTTTTAGAACTTTATATTTTTTAATAACATATTAAAAGACTTCTTAAATTAGAAGTCTTGCTTTTTTACTATATCATTTTTTATAATATTCCATATTTTGTTTGTTTCTAAGTACTCTCCATAATGTTTTTCTACATTATCATCATATTCTTTTAAATCATCTACTAATGTTAAAAAATTAGTATTATCAAAAAGTTTATTTATTTCTTCAATGCTACTTGTTAAATTATTATATACTTCTTTTATATCTTTATCATAATTTTCAGAATCTAATATATACATTAACAACGGTTTATATTTTATCCAGCCTTGACTTGCCTTAAAAAATCTTTTTTCTATATTTTTTTCTGAACTTTTAATAACTCTCAATTTTTTAGGTTCTTCACCATTCATAATTTCTTTATACTTCAAGAATCCATCATGGAAATGATATAATGGAACTTTCATTATTTTTACATCTTTTAATGCAATAGAAAAAAATGTATCTTCTCCTCTTGCTCCAGGTGGATTATAAAATGCTGGTATTTTTTCTAAATGTTTTAAATTTAAACATAAAGTTGAACCTAATACAAATTTTATTCCATTTATGCTCTCTTGTTCAAAAACACCTTCTCCATTTGCTATTTTTTCATCTGCAAATGTTATTCCTCCATCTTTTTCAAATTTTTCTTTTAATAATTTCCAAGTAATCACTTCATTTCCTATTGCTTGTATGAATTTTTCTATACTTTTCTCTTTTATTTCATCACAATTCATATATGGTATTGGTGAAATATAACCACAATAATATCCTCTAGTTATATCTGCATTTTCCTTTTCCATATATTCAATATGTTTTACCACATTATCTTGCTTTTTCCATTTTATTATAGAATTATCATCTTTTATACAAGCAACTGGATATTCATCATCATCCCAAAATAATAAATAATCTATATGATTTTTTAATGCATAATACATTAATGTATTTCTGCCTTTAGCATGTCCATGTCCAAAAAATAATTTTATTTTTTCTTCTTCCAAATTATATTTTTGCTTTATATAATTTATTTCTTCTTTTATGTTTCCTGGTGTAATATATTCTATTTTGATTGCTGTATTATATACATCTATATTTAAATTATAAAATTCTTCTTCCTTTGTTTCTGTATACTCTGTATCATATAAAATAAATATTGTTACATTAATTTTTTTTCTGTATTTTTCGATTTGATTTAAAATATCATTGTAATAGGAATTTATCAGTTCACATACATTCTTTCTTCCAGTCACAAATCCTATTCCTAAATTTATCTCCTCATTCATTATTTCCTCCTATTTTTTATTTTTTTGAACACAGCATTTATATTATACCACTTTTTATTTTTTTTTCAACTTTTTATTCCTTAATTCTTCTTAAGAAATTCTAATAATATTAAAAAATATTTGATTTTTTAGTTATAACATTGTATACTTGTAATATGAAAAAGTTGATTGTTGATAAAAAATATGATGGAAAAAAATTAAATAAATTTTTAATGGAAAATCTACCTAATCTTAATTCTAATCTTTTTTATAAAACATTAAGAAAAAAAGATATAAAGGTAAATGGAAAAAGGATTTCTGAAAACATTGAGATATTTAGTGGTGATGAAATTTTAGTATATATTGCTGATAATATGTTAATACCTAAAATATCTTTAGATATTGTTTTTGAAGATGATAACATTTTAATATTAAATAAACCATATAATTTAGAAGTATTGGGAGAAAATAGTTTAACAATCTTAGTACATAATTTTTATGAATCTTCATCATTTAAACCATTGCCTTGTCATAGATTAGATAGGAATACATCTGGATTAATATTATTTGCAAAAAATAAAGAAAGTCTGGATATCTTATTAGCTAAATTCAAAAATCATGAAATTGAAAAACATTATAAAGCTTTAGTATATGGTATTCCTAAATTAAATTATAAAAGGTGTGAAGCTTTTTTATTTAAAGATAATAAAAAGTCTCAAGTTTATATTAGCGATACATTTAAAAAGGGATATCAAAAAATAATAACAACTTATTCTATTATTGAAAAATATGATAATAATACTTGCCTTTTAGATGTAGAAATTGAAACAGGTAAAACTCATCAAATTAGAGCTCATTTAGCTCATTTAGGTTTTCCTATAATTGGTGACCGGAAAATATGGAATAAATAGTATTAATAAAACTTTTAATAAAAAATATCAAATGCTTTTTAGTTATATTATAAAATTTAATTTTAAAACAGATAGTGGAATTTTAAAATATTTGAATAATAAAAAATTTATCATTTAATGATTATTACCTTTTTAGGTGATTTTATTTTTATAATATTTCCTTATAATTAGTAATAATTCTTGCTCCTTCCTTTATTAAGTTATTCGTACCAACTGAATTTATAGAATTTATATTTCCTGGAACTACATAAACATCTCTTCCTTGTTCTAATGCAAAATCAACTGTTATTAATGTTCCACTTTTTTCTTTTGCTTCTATAACAAGTATTTTTTGACTTAATCCACTTATAATTCTATTTCTTGCTGGAAAATTCATCTTTTCCGGCTTGGTTCCTAATGGATATTCAGAAATTATTGTACCTTTATTCTCTAATATTTTTTCTTCTATTATCTTATTTTCTTTTGGATAAATTATGTCTAGACCTGTTCCTACTACTGCAACTGTAGTTTTTTTAGCAATAATTGCACCTATATGTGCATATGCATCTATTCCTTTGGCTAGACCACTTATTATATTTATATTATTGTTTGCTAAATTATAAGAGAAATATTTTGTAGCTTTTATTCCATAATCAGTAGGCTCTCTACAACCTATTATTGCAATATTTTTATTATTTAAAATCTCTATATTTCCTTTTACATATAAACATATTGGTGGATCATATATTTCCTTTAAAATTTTAGGATATTCAGTATCTTCTATACTAATTATTTTTATATTATTTTTTCTCATATATTCTATATGCTTATCTATTTTATTTTTTATTTCTATATCATATAAATCCTCTTTTGTTTTTTCTTTAAACTCTTTTGTTTTCAATAATTCTTCTTTCGATATATTAAACAATTTATCTGGTGTTTTATACTTGAATAATAATTTATATTTTTCCTTTATACTTATATTTTTTAACAATGATAACCATATCCAATATATATTTTCTTCTATACTTTTCAAAAATCCTCCTTTTTGAATTTTAAGTATTATCCATAAAATTCATTTTTAATATTTTTTCTTTTTGAACTTTGAAAAATATTTTAAAAGTCCAAAAAAGAGCATTATATAAAACAATGCCCCTTTTATTTTTAATTTATTAAAATGTTGAATTCTGATTATATTGCTCTTTTGTTGCTTTTATAACATTATTCATAAGCATAGCTATTGTCATTGGGCCAACTCCCCCTGGAACTGGTGTTATATAACTTGCTTTCTTTTCAACATTTTCGAAATCTACATCTCCTGTTAACTTTCCGTCTTC
>CALXZW010000008.1 GCA_944393345.1 uncultured Clostridia bacterium | reverse complement strand
GTCCAAGAGAAAATATTACATTAGAATGTACAGAATGTAAAAGAAGAACTTACATGACTGAAAAAAATAAAAGAAATAATCCAGATAGATTAGTAATAAGAAAATATTGTAAATTCTGTAAAAAACGTACAAATCATAAAGAAACAAAATAGTAAGAGCTATTTTAAGGAGGAAATAAAATGGCTAAAAAAGAATTAAAAGCTAATAAAGATATAAAAAATAAAAAAAGCTTTTTAAAAGGTGTAAAAGCTGAATTAAAAAAAGTTATTTGGCCAACACCAAAACAATTAGTTAATAATACAGTTGCAGTTATAACTATTGTATTAATAACAGCTATTATAGTATTTATATTAGACTTTACATTTGAAACAATAAATAAAAACGGTATAGAAAAAATAAAGTCAGTAATAGAAACAACAAAATCTGAAGATGAATCAACAAATACAAATTCAGAAGAATCAAATAATTCTGTTACAGATAATACAGTTGATGAAAATGTTACACAATCAAATGACGAAAATACTACAAACAATGTAGATAATAATGAACTTGCTCAATAATTATATAAAGGAGGCTTTTAATACATGTCTCAAAAAGATTATGATATGATAGCGAGATGGTATGTTGTTCATACATATTCTGGTTATGAAAATAAGGTAAAAAAAGATTTAGAGAACACAATAAAAAATAGGGAATTAGAAGATTTCTTCTTTGATATAATTGTTCCTATGGAAGAACAAATAGAAATAAAAGATGGAAAAAAGAAAACAAATCTTAAAAAGGTTTTTCCAGGTTATGTGTTAATAAAGATGATAGTAACAGAAGAGTCTTGGTATATTGTTAGAAATACAAGAGGAGTTACTGGATTTGTAGGTTCCGGTACAGATCCAATACCATTAACAGAAGAAGAAATTCGAAATATGGGATTTGAAGATATACCAGTAAATGTAGATTATGACATAAATGAACAAGTACAAGTAATGAATGGTCCTTTTGAAGGATTTGTAGGTACTGTACAGGAAATCAATAAAGAGAAGCATAAAGTAAAAGTTCTAGTTTCTATGTTTGGTAGAGAAACACCAGTAGAATTAGAATTTTCTCAAGTGCAAAAAATGAAATAAGGGAGGTGCCATTAAAATGGCAGAAAAAGAAATTTCAAATATTATTAAATTACAAATAGAAGCAGGAAAAGCAACACCGGCTCCACCAGTAGGTCCAGCATTAGGTTCAAGTGGTGTGAATATTATGCAATTTGTTAAAGAATTTAATGATAGAACAGCAAATCAACCAGGAATGATAATACCAGTTGTTATAACAGTTTACAAAGATAAATCTTTTGAATTTATAACAAAAGTTCCACCAGTTGCTGTATTAATAAAAAAAGCAATAAAAATTCAAAAAGGTTCAGGAAAACCAAATAAAGATAAAGTTGCAAAAATAACAAAAGCTCAAGTTAGAGAAATTGCAGAACAAAAAATGCCAGATTTAAATGCTGCTTCAATTGAAACTGCTATGAGTATGGTTGAAGGTACTGCTAGATCTATGGGTGTAGTTGTTGTAGATTAAAATAATTTATTTAAAGATTAATAAAAAATTGGGAGAGTATAACTCGTTAAAACCAAAGGAGGTAAAAAATGAAAATGTCAAAAAGATATGCAGAAAGCATAAAATTAGTAGACAAAACAAAAGAATATGGTATTAAAGAAGCTTTAGAAACTATAGAAAAAATGCCAAAAACAAAATTTGATGAAACAGTAGAATTACATGTAAAATTAGGTGTGGATTCAAAACATGCAGATCAACAAGTTAGAGGAACTGTTGTACTTCCAAATGGTACAGGAAAAACTCAAAAAGTATTAGTGTTTGCAAAAGGACCAAAAGCAGAAGAAGCTACTAAAGCAGGAGCAGATTTTGTTGGTGCAGAAGAATTAATACCAAAAATCCAAAATGATAATTGGTTCGATTATGATGTGGTAGTTGCAACACCTGATATGATGGGAGTTGTTGGAAGATTAGGAAAAGTTTTAGGACCTAAAGGATTAATGCCTAATCCAAAATCTGGAACAGTTACTATGGATGTAACAAAAGCAATAAATGAAATTAAATCTGGTAAAGTAGAATATAGATTAGACAAAACAAATATCATTCACTTAGGCTTTGGAAAAGTTTCATTTGGTGCTGAAAAATTAGCAGAAAATTATGAAACAATAATGAATGCAATTATAAAAGCAAAACCAGCAGCAGCTAAAGGTCAATACATTAAAAGTGTTTATGTAACAACAACAATGGGACCAAGTATATATATTGCACAATAATTTTTAATATATGCCAAAGACAGTAGGCAAACGTAAGACCTACCGAGGTACATGGATAGAGATACACTCTTTTTGTACCTTATAGGTGGGCAAAACGAGTGTTATTTATTTTAAACATATATTTTTTAGGAGGTGAAAAATAAATGGCAAGTGAAAAAATTATAGCTCAAAAGAAAGAAGAAGTAAAATTATTAGCAGAAGAAATGAAAAATGCTAAATTAATACTTTTAACAGAGTACAGAGGAATTAATGTCGAAAATGATACAACATTAAGAAGTGATTTAAGAAAAGTAAATGCGAAATATACTGTAATAAAAAATAATATAACAAGAAGAGCTTTAGAAGAATGTGGAATTACAGGATTAGAAGATTCATTAGAAGGACCAACAGCAGTTGTTCTATCAAATGAAGATTATTTAGAACCATCAAAAGTAATTTATAATTTTTCTAAAAATAATGAATATTATAAAATCAAAGGTGGAGTAATTGAAGGGAAAGTAATGACTGCAGAAGAAATTATTACTCTTGCAAAATTACCATCAAGAGAAACATTATTATCTATGCTTGCTGGAGCTTTACTTGGAAATATTTCAAAAATTGCAGTTGCACTTAATGAAGTAAAAAAACAAAAAGAAGAAGCAGGAGAGAAAGTAGCTGTTAATGTAGAAGCAGAAGTTTCAACAGAAACAAATGCTGAAGCAACACCAGCAGAATAAAATATAGTGTAGTTTACTTTACAAACTAAATAATAATTGTGATTTAATATCACTAAAATAAATTAGGAGGATTAAAAATGGAAAAAATAGAAAAATTAATTGAAGAGATTGACAGCTTAACAGTTGTTGAATTAGCTGATTTAGTAAAAGCAATAGAAGAAAAATATGGAGTATCTGCAGTAGCAGCTGCAGCACCAGCTGCAGGAGCAGCAGCAGGTGCAGTTGCTGAAGAAAAAACATCTTTTGATGTTGTATTAACAAATGCAGGAGATCAAAAAATTAAAGTTATAAAAGTTGTAAGAGATGCTACAGGATTAGGTCTAAAAGAAGCTAAAGATTTAGTTGATGGAGCACCAAAAACAGTTAAAGAAGGAGTTTCTAAAGAAGAAGCTGAAGATTTAAAAGCTAAATTTACAGAAGTAGGAGCTGTAGTTGAATTAAAATAAATAAAAAAATAAACTAAAAAGCAAGTTATCAAAACTTGCTTTTTGCAATATTATCAACATATAAATACTTGTTTTTTTAGTAAAAATGATATATAATTGTAAAAGTTTAAAATATGTTATATATTATAAAAAATCTATAATATAAGCCATATGAAGGAGATGAGATTTTGAAAGTTAGTAGTGAAGAAATTTTACATATTGCTAATTTAGCAAATTTAACTTTAGAAGAAAATGAGATAGAAAATTATTTGAAAAATTTAGAAGAAATATTAAATTTTGCTAATATAGTTGATAATGCTCCAATAGAAAATTTAGATATTACAATAGGTGCAAATGAAGCAAAAAATGTTTTTAGAAAAGATGAAATAAAAATTTTTGAAGATAATGAAAGTTTATTAAAAAATGCTATAGACTGTAGTCAAAATATGTTTAAAATTCCAAAAGTTTTAAACTAATTAATAGACTAAAAAAATCTAGTAATATAGATAGAAACATTTAGGAGGTAAGTTAATGAATATTACTGAGTTAACAGTTCATGAATTACAAGAAAAAATTAAAAATAAAGAATTAAATGCTAAAGAAATACTTAATGCATATTTAGATAGAATACAAGCAAGAGAAAAAGATGTACAAGCATTTGTTACGATTTTAAAAGAAGAATCTAAAAATGAGTTAGAAAAAATACAAAAAGAAAAAGAAGAATTAAATGATTTTGACGGTATTCCAATAGGAGTAAAAGATAATATTTGCACAAAAGGAATAAAAACAACTTGTAGTTCAAAGATGCTAGAAAATTTTATTTCACCTTATGATGCAAGTGTAATAGAAAAAATAAAAGAAAATAATATGATAATTCTTGGAAAATTAAATATGGATGAATTTGCTATGGGGGGATCAACAGAATATTCATATTTTAAGAAAACAAAAAATCCATGGAATTTAAATAAAGTTCCAGGAGGGTCATCAGGTGGAAGTGCAGCAGCAGTAGCAGCTAATATGGTTCCATGGGCATTAGGAAGTGATACAGGAGGTTCAATAAGACAACCTGCAAGTTTTTGTGGTGTTGTTGGATTAAAACCAACATATGGCTTAGTGTCAAGATATGGACTAGTTGCTTTTGCATCATCACTAGATCAAATAGGCCCAATTACTAAAGATGTAAGAGATTGTGCTTTACTTCTTAATATAATTGCAGGACATGATGAAAAAGATACTACTTCATGCAATAGAAATAATATAGATTATACAAAAGCATTGAAAAATGATGTTAAAGGAATGAAAATAGCAGTTCCAAAAGAATTTTTTGCAGAAGGAATAAATCAAGAGGTGAAATCAAAATTAGAAGAAGCAGCTAAAATCTATGAAGAATTAGGAGCAACAGTTGAAGAGATTTCATTAGATATCGCAAAATATTCTTTAGCAACATATTATATTATTGCTTGTGCTGAAGCAAGTTCTAATTTAGGAAGATTTGACGGAATTAGATATACATATAGAACAAAAGAGTTTAAAAATTTAAAAGAATTATATAGAAAGTCTAGAAGCGAAGGTTTTGGAGCAGAAGTAAAAAGAAGAATAATATTGGGAACTTATGTATTATCTTCTGGATATTATGATGCATATTACAAAAAAGCACAAAAAGTACGTACATTAGTTATGAATCAATTTAAAGAAGTATTTAATAAATATGATTTAATTTTAACACCAACTTCACCAACAGTGGCATTTGATATTGGTTCTAAATCTAATAATCCATTAGAAATGTATTTGGCTGATATATGTACTGTTTCAGTAAATATTGCAGGATTACCAGCAATATCAATTCCAATTAATGTAGATAGTCAAGGAATGCCAATAGGTATGCAATTAATAGGTAATAAATTTTGCGAAGAAACAATATTAAATGCTGCATATACCTATGAGCAGAAAATAAAGTTTAGAGAAAAATATAGGCCAGAATTTAAAAGTTAGATATAAGGAGGAAAAAAATGGCAAGAGAAGATTATGAAGCAGTTATGGGATTAGAAGTACATAGTGAACTTTCTACAAAGACGAAAATATTTTGTTCATGTCCTACAAAATTTGGAGCAGAGCCAAATACTCAAACTTGTCCAATATGTATGGCAATGCCAGGAACATTACCAGTATTAAATGAAAAAGTTGTTGAATATGCAGTGAAAGCGGGACTTGCAACGAATTGTAAGATATCAAGAGATAGTAAAAACGATAGAAAAAATTATTTTTATCCAGATTTGCCTAAATCATATCAAATATCTCAATATGATAAACCTTTATGTGAAAAAGGATATATTGAAATCGAAGTAAATGGAAATAAAAAGAAAATAGGGATAACTAGAATTCATATAGAAGAAGATGCAGGAAAATTAAATCATGATGAATTGGGAGGCGGAAGTCTAGTAGATTTAAATAGAGCAGGTGTACCACTTATAGAAATCGTCTCTGAACCGGATTTACGATCAACTGAAGAAGTAGAAGCTTATTTAAAAAAATTAAAATCAATACTAGAATATATTGAAGTGTCAGATTGTAAAATGCAAGAAGGCTCATTTAGAGCAGATGTTAATGTATCAGTAAGAAAAAAAGGAGACACAAAATTAGGAACTCGTACAGAGATGAAAAACATGAATTCTTTTAGAAGTATAACAAGGGGAATTGAATATGAAATAGAAAGACAAATAGATGTACTAGAAAATGGAGGTACAGTTGAACAAGAAACTTTAAGATGGGATGATGTGTCAGGAAGAACATTTTCGATGAGAGATAAAGAAGATGCACAAGATTATAGATATTTTCCTGAGCCTGATTTAGTTGCAATAAAACTTTCAGAAGAATATATTCAAAATATAAAAAATACATTACCAGAATTGCCAGAAAGTAGAAAAAAGAGATACCTGGAAGAATATAAATTATCAGAAAAAGATGCAAAAATTATAACATCATCTAAATATTTATCAGATTTATTTGAAGGAGCAATAAAAGTATGTAAAAACCCGAAAGCGGTTAATAATCTAATAATATCAGATATATCAAGAATTTTACATGAAACAGAAATAGAGCCAATAGAGATTCCATTTGATAGTAATCAATTAGGAAAATTGGTTATATTACTAGATAAAGGGACAATAAGTTCAAGTATTGGAAAAAAAGTATTAGAAGAATTATTTGAAAATCCAAGAGATCCAGAAGAGATAATACAAGAAAAAGGTTGGATACAAATTTCAGATGAAGGACAAATAAGACAAATAGTACAAAAAATATTAGAAAAAAATCCGCAATCAGTAGCAGATTATAAATCAGGAAAAGATAGAGCGTTAGGATTTTTAGTAGGTCAAGCCATGAAAGAAACAAAAGGAAAAGCAAATCCACAGTTATTAAATAAGATGTTTTTGGAAGAAATGAAATAAATTATTTATTTTTCTACTTCGCCTATTTTGTCTCATATATTTTGAGATTTTGAAAATGTATAATTATAAGACAAAATAGGTGAATTTAATATATTTCTTTTTTTATACTGTCTGCAATAAACCCGCATAAGATAAATTCAATTGAAAAAATAATGCTAATCCTAAATAAAGTAATACCTATATAGTAAAAAATATAAGAAGATATGTTTAATAAATATGTACAAAGAATAATACCAGAAATAAGATAAAGAATTAAGCAAAAAAATAATCCTTTATGCATTATTTTAAGAGTAATATTTTCTAAATTATTATAAATATTAAAAATTTTCTTAAACATAATTTCACCTCTTATATTAAGATTAGCATATAAATAGATAAAAAACAATGGAATATATAACCAAAAAGTTTTGAAGAAAGGAGAGTATAATAATTAAGTATTATACACGAAAAAAATGGAAAAAAATGTTTTAATGGAGAAATACAGAGAAAAACAGCCAATTATTAATCCTGACGATAATAGAGTGATAATAGAAATTTTAAAAGCAATAGGTATAAATCCTAATTTTTTGCAAAATCTAAAAGTTAAGAATTTTATCATAGATAAAGTAAAAGAAATATTTATGGATGAAAGTAATGAGAATAAATTAGATGGGCTAGATTTAAAAATTAAGATAGGAGTTACAAAAGGAACAACTAAATCTGATTTAAGAGTATCAGAAAATGGTGATCTTTGCATATTAACTAGAAAAATTGAATTAGGAAAATTAAGAGCAGATGTTATAAATAAAATCGTAGTTACTGAAGAAGTTTCAGAAGGAAGAAGAACAGGAAATATATTAGTAAGGTATGAAGATAAAAATTCAGAAAAGTTAAAAGAAGAAAGGTATGATATTGTACAAAGTATTGAACAAGAAATTTGAAAATAAATTTCAAAAACTAGAATTAAAGGTAAAATAAAAAACACTTTTAAAGTGTTTTTTTTAATAAAAACTATGCATAATTTTTATTTAGCATTCTAAGCCATAGCTGCATTTAATTTTTTTGATAAATTAGATTTTTTTCTAGCTGCAGTGTTTTTAACAATAACACCTTTTGTACAAGCTTGATCGATTTTTTTTGTAGCAGCAGAAAGTAAAACTTTTGCTTCTTCAATATTTCCAGCATTAACAGCTTCTTCAAATTTTTTAACAGCTGATTTATATCCAGATTTTATCATATTATTTCTTAAAGTTTTCTTTTCTATAACTTTAACTCTTTTTTTAGCTGATTTAATATTTGGCATTATATGCACCTCCTCTTGTCTATATTACATTATAACATATGCTATTTTACCATATTTTTTAGAAAAAAGCAAGTAAAATTTAGAATAATTATTGTAATGTTTTTAAAGTTATGATATATTGTAAAAAGAATGGAGTGATATATATGATAGCGATTGGTAGTGATCATGGAGGATATAAATTAAAAGAGGAAATAAAAAGATATTTAGATGAAAAAAATATAGAGTATAAGGACTATGGTGTAGAAAATGAAGAACGAGCAGATTATCCATTAATTGCTAAAGAAATAGCAAAAGTAATTCAAAATAAAGAATGTGATAAAGCCATATTAATTTGTAGATCTGGAATAGGAATGAGCATAGTAGCAAATAAATTTAGAGGAATAAGATGTGCAGCTTGCTATAATGAAGAAATGGCAAAATATTCAAGATTACACAATAATAGCAATGTATTAGCCTTAGGAGCAGACTATGTAAGTGTAAATGAAGCCATATGCATTTTAAGAATGTGGATAGCAACTGAATTTGAAGGAGGAAGACACCAAGAAAGAATAGATTTAATTTCTGAAATTGAAAAAAATAATATGAAATAGGGGGCATAAATATGTGGGGAGACATAGCGATTGCATTTTTACTAGCCTTTATTGTGACTTTTATGGCAACACCATATACTATAAAAATTGCAAAAAAAGTAGGAGCAGTGGATGTACCAAAAGATAAAAGAAGAATGCATAAAAAAGTAATGCCAAAATTTGGAGGACCTGCAGTAATATTAGGTTTTTTAGTTTCTGTAATCTATTTATTAATTGTAATGAGTATAGAACATACAATTAATTTGTTTGGAATAGAACAGTATGGAAAAAAACTTCTAGGAATGTTATTAGGGATTATAATTATAGGGGTTACTTGTATTATAGATGATATAAAAACGATTAAACCATTACAAAAGTTATCTGGCCAACTTTTAGCAGCTGTAGTTGTAGTATTATTTGGGATTAGGATAGATGACATAGTTCCAACATTTTTTACAACAGACATATCTCAAGAAATATTTTCAATAATACTTACAATCGGTTGGATAGTTGGAGTTACAAATGCAATAAATCTGATAGATGGATTAGATGGATTATCATCAGGGATATCAGTTATTTCGTCAATATCATTGTTGGTAATATTTGTTTTAAATGGTTCCCCAATGGTTGCAATATTACTAATTACGGCATTAGCAGGAGCATTAGTAGGATTTCTACCATTTAATTTTTCACCTGCTAAAACATTTATAGGTGATACAGGTTCAAATTTTCTAGGATTTTCTTTATCAATAATATCTATATTAGGAATGGCAAAAACTTATACAATGGCAGTAATAGTATTGCCACTTATAGTATTGGGATTACCAATATTTGATACAATATGGGCAATAATAAGAAGAATTATAAAAGGAAAATCAATAAAAGCAATTTTCAAAGCAGATAAAGGTCATATGCATCATAGATTAATAGCAAAAGGATTTAGTCAAAAACAAGCAGTATTAATTTTATATGGAATTAGTGCAACTTTTGGAATATTTGCGGTTATACTATTAGAAAGTGGAATTTGGAAGGCATTATCTTTTTTGTTAATGGTAATTGTTGCATTAGGATTAGGATATAGAAATTTTCAATTAGAAAAAAGCGAAAATCAAAGATATGAATGTTTACAATGTAAATATATATATAATCCTAAATTCGGAAATGAAAAAGCAGGAATAAAACCAGGAACTGCTTTTGAAGAATTGCCAGAAGAATGGGTTTGTCCTGTATGTGGTGAAGGAAAAGATATGTTTGAAATTCATAACTAAATAAGATAGGGAGGTGACAATATGTACGTTTGTATGGCATGTGGATATATATATGATCCAGCAAAAGGTGATCCAGATAGTGGAATAGCACCAGGAACAGCTTTTGAAGATATACCAGAAGATTGGGTTTGCCCAATATGTGGAGTTGGAAAAGATATGTTTGAAAAACAAAATTAATATAAAAAGTGTGAGATTTATATCTCACACTTTTTTGACATAAAACAGTTAATGTGATATAATCTGCAAGTATAAAAAGGGAAAAGAGGAAAAAAATTGAAAAGAGATGAAATAAAAAAATTTTTAGCATATGATGGTAAGATATCCGTAATATGTGCTGATACAACAAATTTAGTAGAAAATGCAAGAAATTTGCATGATTTATCACCAGTATCGACAGCAGCATTAGGCAGAATACTTACAATAACTGCAATAATGGGAAATGAAATGAAAAATGCAAAGGATAAATTAACAGTTCAAATAAAAGGAACAGGACCAATTGGAACAATAATTGTTACTTCGAATAATTATCCCAAAGTAAAAGCGTCAATATCAAATCCTAATGTGGATATACCATTAAATGAATTTGGTAAATTAGATGTTTCAGGTGCTATTGGAAATACAGGATATATAAACGTAATTAAAGATATAGGATTAAAAAAGCCATATATAGGAATAGCACCTTTAGTTTCAGGAGAAATAGCAGAAGATTTTGCGAACTATTTTGTAAATTCTGAGCAAAGAAATTCTGCTGTAGCACTTGGAGTTTTAGTTGATAAAGATGGTGTTAGATCAGCAGGGGGATATTTAATAAATCCAATGCCAGATGCAACTGAAAATGAAATATCAAAAATTGAACAAGCAATATTTGAAGCTGGAGCAATTTCAAAAATGTTAGATAAACAGTTATCACTTGAAGAAATAGCAAAAAAAATAACTGGAGATGAAAATATAAAAGTTATTGATGAAAATATAATACCTATATATGAATGTGACTGTTCAAAACAACATTTTGAAGAAGCATTAATTACAATAGGAAAAGAAGAATTAAAAAGCATGATAGATGAAGACGAAAAAGCAGAAATTATATGTCATTTTTGTAATAAAAAATATTATTTTTCAAAAGAGGAATTATTAAAAATATATGAAAAAATAAATAATGAATCTAAATAATTGACAATGCAAAAATAAAAAATTATAATAATAAAAAGAATATAAGGAGGAAACAAATGGAAGAAGAAATTTTAATTTTTGGACATAAAAACCCAGATACAGATTCAATATGTTCAAGTATAATAATGGAAAATTTAGAAAAAAAACTAGGAAACAAATGTAAAGCTGTTAGAATAGGAAAAATAAACAAAGAAACAGAGTATGTTTTAAATTATTTAGGAATAGATATACCATATGTAGAAAATATAAATAATGACCAAAAGGTAATTCTGGTTGACCATAATGAAAGTACACAATCAGTAGAAAATATAGAAAATGCTAAGATTTTAAAAGTTATAGATCATCACACTATGAATTTTAAGGCACCATACTTATTATATTACAGAGCAGAACCAGTGGGATGCACTTCAACAGTGTTATATCATTTATATAAAGAAAAAAATATAGAAATAGAAAAAAATATAGCAATATTAATGCTAAGTGCTATAATTTCAGATACATTATTATTTAAATCACCAACATGTACTGAAGAAGATAAAATAGTAGCAAAAGAATTAGAAGAAATAGCTGGAATTGATGTAGAAAAATATGGATTAGAAATGTTAAAAGCAGGAACAAATTTAGATGACTTTTCAGAAGAAGAATTAATAAATATTGATGCAAAGGAATTTAAGAAAGAAAATGCTAAATATGTTATTGCACAAGTTAATACTGTGTCTATAGAAGATGTATTAGAAAAACAAGAAAAAATTGAAGAGGTTATAAATAAGGAGATTGCAGAAAAAAATTTAGATTTATTTGTTTTTGCAATAACAGATATTTTAAATAGTAATTCTGAAATAATTTCATTAGGAAAAAAAGCAAATATAGTCGAAAATGCATTTAATGTTAATTTAAAAAATAATAGAGCTTTTTTAGAAGGTGTAGTTTCAAGAAAAAAACAATTAGTGCCAAATATTGATAAAAACATATAATAAGTAATACATTATAAAAAATACAAAGGAGAGATGAATTTTGGATCCAAAAGTAAAAGACATATTAGAATGGGGATATTGTATAATTATAGCATTAGTGTTAGCGACACTGTTTAGATATTTTATAGGTACTCCTACAATAGTTCAACAACAATCAATGAATCCAACATTATTAGAAAATCAAAGATTATGGTTAAATAGATGGGGAAGGACAACTAAAACATTGCCTAAAAGAGGAGAAATAATAACCTTTGAAGAACCAGCCGAAATTAGATATACAGAACAAACAATAAATAAAGAAAATCCATTAGCAAAATATGAGGAAAGAAGCGGATTTAGTTGGTTTGTACATAATTTTTTAGAAATAGGAAAAAGAAGTTATATAAAAAGAGTTATAGCACTTCCAGGAGAGCATGTTCAAATAAAAGATGGAAATGTATATATAAATGGTGAAAAATTACAAGAACCATATCTTCAATCAGGAATTGTAACAGATATACAAGGAGTAGGATTTGATGATTTTGTTGTTCCGGAAAATAGTGTATTTGCCATGGGAGATAATAGAAGTCATAGTACCGATTGTAGGTCTTTTGGATGTATACCATTAGAAAAAATAGAAAGTACAGTTGCGATTAGAATATGGCCATTAGACAAATGGGGAAAAGTTGATTAGCAAGGAGTTTTAAATGTTCGAAAAAGTATTAGGTAATACTCAAATAAAAGAAGCAATATGTAAATCTATTAAAGATAATAAAACAGTAAATAGTTATCTTTTTATTGGAATAGAAGGAATTGGGAAAAAGTTAATTGCAAAAGAATTTGCTAAGATGCTATTATGCATAGACGAAAATAAGTATTGTAATAAGTGTAAATCTTGTATAGAATTTGATACTAATAATAATCCAGATTTTCTATTAATAGAACCAGAAGGAAATACTATTAAAATTGACCAAATAAGAGAAATGCAAAAAAAGATACAAGAAAAGCCAATAATCTCAACTAAAAAAGTATATATAATCGATAATGCAGATAAAATGTCACAAGAAGCACAAAATTGTTTATTAAAAACACTAGAAGAACCACCAATATTTGCGACAATAATTTTAATAGGTGAAGATGAAAATGCTTTTTTAAGTACTATAAAATCAAGATGTATGATATATCATTTTAAAAGAATTGAAAATGATATAATTCAAAAATTTTTAGAAAATAATTATAAAATAGAAAATATAAATGAAAATTTATTAGATATAGCACAGGGAAGTATAGCAAAAGCAATAAATTTAAAAGATAAACAAGAGGAATATTTAGAAATTGAAAAAATAATAAATGAATTAGATAAAACAGATATAATTGAAATTTTAAAAAAATCCAAAATTTTATATGAAAATAAAGAGGAAATTTTAGATTTTCTAGATTATATAAATATACTCTTACTAAAGAAAGCAAAAAGTGAGTGTAAATACACAGAATGTATTAATATTGTGGAAAATACAAAAAAAAGAATCAAACAAAATGCAAATTATGATATGTGTATAGATAATATGCTATTTAATATGTGGGAGGAACTGAGTTGAAAAATATAATAGGAGTTAGGTTTAAAAAATTAGGAAAAATTTATTTTTTTAATCCGAAAAATTTAAGATTAAGAAAAGGTGATAGAGTTATAGTAGAAACTTCTCAAGGAGAAGAATATGGAGAAGTTATGATTCCAAACAGAAGAGTAGAAGATGATAAAATTGTAGAACCATTAAAAAAAATAATAAGAATAGCTAACTACAAAGATCACAAGCACTTTGATGAATGTAGAAAAATTGAAAAAGATGCTTTTAGGATTTGTCAAAAAAAGATAAAAGAGCATAAATTAGATATGAATTTAACAGATGTGGAATATAAATTTGATAATAGCAAAATATTATTTTATTTTACTGCAGATGGGAGAGTGGATTTTAGAGATTTGGTTAAAGATTTAGCAGCAATATATAAAATAAGAATAGAATTAAGACAAATAGGAGTACGAGATGAAGTAAAAAGAATTGGAGGAAATGGTGTTTGTGGAAGAGAACTATGCTGTTGTACATTTCTTAGTGATTTTGAAGCAGTATCCATCAAAATGGCAAAAGAGCAGAATTTATCACTAAATCCATCAAAAATTTCTGGAAATTGTGGAAGATTAATGTGTTGTCTAAAATATGAAAATGATGTATATGAAGAAAAATTAAAAAAATTACCACATATAGGAGCTATAGTAAAAACAGAAGATGGCGAAGGTGAGATTGAAAATGTAGAAATCTTGAAGGAAAAAGTAAGAGTGAAGATAAAAGATGGAGATAGCTATTTGTATAAAAAATACAATGTTAACGATATTCAAGTAATAAAAGATGTAGAAGTCGTAAAGATAGATGAAGAAGAAATAGAACATAAAAAAGAATTAGAGGAATTAGAAAAATTAGAAAAAATGGAAAAAAATAAAAATGAAGATTAAATAATTTGAGGAGGTGAAAAAAATGGCATATAAAATAACAGATAAATGTATAGCTTGTGGAGCCTGTGCAGCAGAATGTCCAGTTGGATGTATAGCACAAGGAGAAGACAAATTTGTAATAGATAAATCAGCATGTATATCATGTGGTACATGTGCAGGTGTTTGTCCAGTTGAAGCACCAGAAGAAGAATAATTAAAAAAACCCTATTCTAAAATAATAGAAAAGGGTTTTTTATTTTTGAATTTTATGAACGTCAAAAAAGTTAATAGTATTTAAAAATCACAATTTTTTGGTGTTCTAGGGAATGGTATAACATCACGAATATTTTGCATTCCAGTTAAATACATTAATGCTCTTTCAAATCCCAATCCAAAACCAGAGTGTATACAACTTCCATATTTTCTTAAATCTAAATACCAATAATATTCTTCTAATGGCATATTTAGTTCTTTCATACGAGCAACCAATTTATCATAATTTTCTTCTCTTTGGCTTGCACCAATAATTTCACCAATTCCAGGTGCTAATAAGTCAGTAGCAGCCACAGTTTTTCCATCTGGATTTTGCTTCATATAAAATGCTTTAATTTCTTTAGGATAATCTGTAACAAAAACAGGTTTTTGAAAAATTTTCTCACATAAAAATCTTTCGTGTTCTGTTTGTAAATCAACTCCCCAAGACACTTTATATTCAAATTCATTATTATGTTTTTCTAATTCTTTAATAGCATCTGTATAGGAAATTCTTGCAAAATCAGAATTAATAACATTTTTTAATCTGTCTAATAAAGTTTTATCAACAAATGTATTGAAAAAATCCATTTCTTCAGGACATTTGTCTAAAACATATGAGAAAATAAATTTAATCATATCTTCTGCTAAATCCATATCATCTTTTAAATCAGCAAAACAAATTTCGGGTTCTACCATCCAAAATTCTGCTGCATGTTTTACAGTATTAGAGTTTTCTGCTCTAAATGTAGGCCCAAATGTATAAACATTTCTAAAAGCTTCAGCATAAGTTTCAGCATTTAATTGACCACTAACAGTTAAATGTGCTGGCTTTCCAAAAAAATCTTGTGAAAAATCAATTTTTCCATCTTCAGTTTTAGGTAAGTTGTTAAAATCAAAAGAATTTACATTAAACATTTCACCTGCACCTTCAGCATCACTAGAAGTAAGAATAGGTGTATTTACATATACAAAGTTTCTTTCTTGAAAAAATTTATGAATAGCATAAGCTAAAACACTACGTACTCTAAAAACAGCATTAAAAGTATTAGTTCTTGGACGTAAATGTGATATAGTCCTTAAATATTCAAAAGAATGTCTTTTCTTTTGAAGAGGATAACTAGAATCGCATAAACTTAATATCTCAATATCAGTTGCTTGTATTTCAAAAGGTTGTTTTGCATTTTCTGTTATAACCAAAGTTCCGGTAACTTTTATTGACGAACTTATAGTTAATCTACAAATTTCTGCAAAATTATTTAAAGTATCATTAAAAACAATTTGAACATTTTTAAAAAAAGAACCATCATTTAATTCTATAAAACCAAAAGTTTTAGAATCTCTTACTGTTCTAACCCAGCCTTGTAAAGTTACTATAGAATTTTCGTAATTTTTAGTATCTGAAAATAAATTTTTAATTGTTAAATTTTCCATATAAAACCTCCTAAAAAACCCCCGTATAGTCCATATTGTAAGGACGAATACGGGGATCCGCGGTGCCACCTTAATTTATTACTAAAGTTTTAAAACTTATTAATTTAGTAATCTCTCAACTTAAAAAAGTATAACAATATGGTAACGGATTGTTGCCGAACTAGTCTACTAAGAAAAATCTTTTCGGTAGTTTGCCAAGAGGTGTTCTTTCACAAAAATTTTATAATTAGTTCACACTATACCTAACTCACTGATATAAAAAATAATGTTACTTTTCCTCTTCATTGCATAACAAATATAACATATAATAAATACTTTGTCAACATAACTAAATTTGTTTTTTATTTTTAGTAGGAATTAAGAATAAAGAACCTACAATAATAGGAAGGTAGAATGTATATATTCTCCAAAAAAGAATTGACATATTAATAGTTCCATATTTAAAAATGGATTGGAATAATATTAAAAACCCGCCTTCAGCACCAAGTCCAGCACCTGGAGTAGGAATAAAAGTCATAAGCAATAATAAAAAAGCTTGAACAGGTATTATTTGCCAAAAATCCACACCGAAATTTCCAAAAGCTCGATAAACCATATAAGTAATAGAATAATAAGCAAAACTTTGGATAGTTGCAAAAATGAATATTTTAAGTACCATTTTTTTTTCGGATTTTATAACTTTAAACTGTTCTGCAAAATTATCAATACTAGAATTTAATTTATCTCTAATTATCTCAGGTTTTTTGAAAATTTTTATTTTTCCCAAAAAAGTAATAATTGGGTTTGTAAAAAACGTAATAATTTGTTTTTTTATTCCTGCAAGGATTACTAATAATATAACCAAAATGTTTATGCCAAAGCCAATAATAGCAATCCAAACAAAATCTTTCATAAGATTAGCAAAAAAATCAAACTGAAAAATGATTACAATTAGTGTAAAAATAACAAGAGCAGTTTGTGTAATAATAAATTTAATTGCCATTGCAGAAAAAGAGTCACTAACACGTTTGCCTGTTTTAGTAAGTTCATATGCTTGCATTGGTTGGCCACCAGATGAAAAAGGTGTTATATTATTAAAAAGTTGGCCAATCATAGAAACTTTAAATGAATTTCCAAATGTTTGCTCGGGATATAGTTTTTTCAAAGGTATGTGTAGACATATTGCATCGCAAATCCATTGAATAATTAAGCAAAATAAACCTGCTAAAACCCACCAATAATTTACAGACTTGAGCAATATAATAATATTTTCAATACCATCTACAACTATCATATATATAAATAGTCCAATAAAAATTACTACTATTAGAATAAAATTAATAATATTGATTCTTTTATTACTAACAAAATTTTCATTATCAACTAATTGAGTTTGTTCATAATTATTATTTGATGAAATATTGTTTTCCAAAACTATTCCTCCTTATATATTATATATGTTATATAAAAAAATATACTTAATGTCAAGCAAACTTGTAGGATAAAAGATTGATATTTGAAGAAAAATGTGATATCATATAAAAGCAAATAAAAAATGGAGGGATTAAAAATGTATAGAACCAAAACATGTGGAGAATTAACAATTAAAAATGTAGGTGAACAAGTTGAACTTTCAGGATGGATTCAAAAAATAAGAAATTTAGGTGGAATGATTTTTATAGATTTAAGAGATGAATTTGGAATCACACAAATTGTAGTAAATGACGAAAAATTGCAAGAGTTTGCAAAAGAATTACATAGTGAAAGTTGTATTCACATAAATGGAAAAATTGTTGAAAGAACAAGCAAAAACAATAAATTACCAACAGGAGAAATTGAAGTAATAGCAAATGATATAGAAGTTCTAGGAAAATGCAAAAATATACTTCCATTTGAAATAAATACAGATCAAGAAGTAAGAGAAGATTTGAGATTAGAATATAGATTTTTAGATTTAAGAAATGAAAAATTGCATAATAACATTTTATTACGTTCAAAAATTCTAAAAACTTTAAGAGATAAAATGGATGAATTAGAATTTACAGAGATTCAAACACCAATTTTAGCAAATTCTTCACCAGAAGGAGCAAGAGATTATTTAGTACCATCTAGATTAAATCCAGGAGAATTTTATGCATTGCCACAAGCACCTCAACAATTTAAACAATTGTTGATGGTGGGAGGATTTAATAAATATTATCAAATTGCACCATGTTTTAGAGATGAAGATCCAAGAGCTGATAGAGCTCCAGGAGAATTTTACCAATTAGATTTTGAAATGAGTTTTGCTACTCAAGAAGATGTTTTTAAAGTAATTGAAGATGTTGTACCATACACTTTTGAAAAATTTACAAATTGGAAAGTAGATAAAGGACCATTTGTAAGAATACCATATAAAGAAGCAATGGAAAAGTATGGAATAGATAAACCAGATTTAAGAAATCCTTTAATAATTCAAGATGTGACAGAAATATTTAAAGATTCTGAATTTAATGCCTTTAAGGATAAAACAATAAAAGCAATTGTTGTACCAAATGGTGCAGAACAAGGAAGAAAATTTTTCGATAAAATGGTTGAGTATGCAACTTCAGAAGAAGTTGGTGCCAAGGGTTTGGCTTGGACTAAATTTGAACGAACAGGGGAAATTACTGGAGGAATTGCTAAATTTATTACACAAAACATCAAAGAAGAATTAGAGAAAAAATATAATGTACAAAAAAATGATAGTATATTCTTTATTGCTGATGAATTAAAAAATGCACAAAAAATTGCAGGTTTAGTAAGAATAGAATTAGGAAGAAGACTTGATTTATTAGAAAAAGATGTATATAGATTTTGTTTTATAGTTGATTTTCCTATGTACGAACTATCAGATGAAGGAACAATTGATTTTAGTCATAATCCGTTTTCAATGCCACAAGGAGGTTTAAAAGCATTACAAGAAGAAAATCCTTTAGAAATATTAGCATATCAATATGATTTAGTTTGTAATGGATATGAAATGGCTTCTGGAGCAGTAAGAAATCATAATCCGGAAATTATGATAAAAGCTTTTGAAATAGCAGGGTATACAGAAGAAGATGTAAAAAGTAGATTTGGTGCATTATATAATGCTTTTCAATATGGTACACCACCACATGCAGGAGCAGCACCAGGAGTAGATAGAATGGTAATGTTAATAGCAAATTCACAAAATATTAGAGAAATTATAGCATTTCCTAAAAATAAGAAGGCAAGAGATTTACTTATGAGAGCACCATCTAATGTTTCAGAACAACAATTAAAAGATGTGCATATAAAATTAGATTTAAAAGATTAATATAAAAAGGAAGAAATATGAAACAAAAAGTTTTACTAGGAATGAGTGGAGGAGTAGATAGCTCGGTATCTGCTATTTTACTTCAAAATCAAGGATATGAAGTTATAGGTTGTACTATGAAATTACATAATGCTGAAAGTGAAAAGGCAATATTAGATGCAAAAAATGTATGTGAAAAACTAAATATACAGCATTATGTATTAGATGCACAAAAAGAATTTAGTTGTTATGTAATAAGTAAATTCGTAGAGGAATATAAAAATGCAAGAACACCTAATCCTTGTATAGAGTGTAATAAACATTTAAAATTTGGATATTTATTTGAAAAAGCTAAAGAATTTAATTGTGATTATATAGCAACAGGTCACTATGCTCAAAAAATATTTTCAGAAAAGTATAATAGATATGTATTAAAACAATCTAAAGAAGAAAATAAGGATCAAACATATTTTTTATATTCTATTCCTAAAGAAAAAATAGAGCATATTTTATTTCCACTTCAAGAATATTCTAATAAGAAAGAAATACGTGAAATTGCTAAAGAAAATGATTTAGATGTATCAGAAAAAAAAGATAGTCAAGAAATTTGTTTTATCCCTAATAATAATTATAAAGATTTTTTAAATAAAAAAATGCCAAATAAAGAAGGAAATATTATTTTAGAAAATGGACAAGTATTAGGGAGACATAATGGATTAGTTAATTATACAATAGGCCAAAGGAAAGGGCTTGGAATAGCATATAAAGAACCGTTATATGTAATAAAATTAGATATTACCAAAAATGAAGTAATAGTAGGAAATGAAAAAAGTTTATATTCTAAAGAACTATATGCGAAAAATTGTAACTGGTTTATATTTGATAAACTAGAAAATGAAATTACATGTTATGCTAAAGTAAGATATAGAGCTAAAAAAGCAAAAGTAAAGGTATATAATAAAGATGGAAAAGTAAAAGTTGAATTTTTTACTTTTCAAAGAGCTATTACACCAGGGCAATCAGTAGTTTTTTATGATGAAGACGGAATAATGCTTGGTGGAGGTATAATAAACAATTTTTGATATTTATATATACATAAAATTAAAAAAAAACTTGTATAATAGAATTAAGTGTGATATAAATATAATGTAAAACCTATAAGTGAAAGGCGGTATTCATGTGGAAGGGGAAACTTTAAGAGATATGAAAACTATTTTAATAGTAGATGATGAACCACCAATAGTGGATATTTTAGTTTATAATTTAGAAAAAGAAGGATACAGAACGATAGAAGCAAATGATGGGATTTCTGCAATTGAAATAGCATTAGACCAAAAGCCAGACTTAATTTTATTAGATATTATGCTTCCTAAATTAGATGGTTTGTCAGTATGCAAAAGAATAAAGAATTCTTTAAACGTTCCAATATTAATGCTTACTGCTAAGGATTCGGAAATAGATAAAATATTAGGGCTAGAATTAGGCGCAGATGATTATATAACAAAACCTTTTAGTGTAAGAGAACTTGTAGCAAGAGTTAAGGCAAACTTAAGAAAGGTAGAAGCAATTTCAAATGTACAAAATGTAGAATCTAAACCTAAAGAACAGAAGAAAGAAAACAAGATTATTGTTGGTGAATTAGAGTTAGATACTGATAAATTCGAAGTAAGAGTTAGAGGGCAAATAATAGATTTAACATTAAGAGAATTTGAAGTATTAAGATTTTTAGCTATGCAACCAGAACAAGTAGTAACAAGAGAAACTTTGTTAGAAAAAGTATGGGGATATGAATATTATGGAGATATAAGAACTGTAGATGTAACGGTTAGGAGAATAAGAGAAAAGATAGAAAAGGATACATCAGCACCAAAAATATTAATAACAAAAAGAGGAGTAGGCTATTATATAGCAAACAGATAATATAAATTAAATATTATGACACAAATTCAATCATAAAATATGAAAAATTTGTGTCAATTTTTTTAAGGAGTAAATATGGAAAGAATAGATACAAGAAAAATAATGGTAGGAAATGTACAAATAGGAGGACAAGATAAAGTTGTAATACAATCTATGTGCAATACAAAAACTAAAGATGTTGATAGTACAGTTAAACAAATTCTAGAATTAGAAAAAGTAGGATGCGAAATAATAAGAGTAGCTTGTCTAGACTTAGAAGATGCTAAAGCAATAAAAAAAATAAAAGAAAAAATTAATATTCCAATAGTAGCAGATATTCATTTTGATTATAGAATTGCGTTAGAAGCTATAAATTCGGGAGTAGATAAAATAAGAATAAATCCAGGAAATATAGGTTCAGAAGAAAGAGTAAAAAAAGTTGTTGATGCATGTAAAGAAAAAAAGATACCGATAAGAATAGGTGTTAATGCAGGTTCATTAGAAAAAGAATTATTAGAAAAGTATGGTAAACCAACAGCTAAAGCAATGGTGGAAAGTGCAAAAAAGCATGTAGAAATATTGGAAAAGTTAGACTTTAAAGATTATTTAATATCATTAAAGGCTTCTAATTTAGATTTGTGCATAGAAAGTTATGAAGAAGCGTCAAAAGTATTTGATTGTCCATTACATTTAGGAATAACAGAAAGTGGAACCGAATTTAGTGGAACAATAAAATCTAGTATAGGTCTAGGTTATATGTTAAGGAGAGGAATAGGGGATACTATAAGAGTTTCGTTATCTGATGATCCAATAAAAGAAATACCTGTTGCAAAAGAGATTTTAAAAGATTGTAATTTATATTC
>CALXZW010000007.1 GCA_944393345.1 uncultured Clostridia bacterium | reverse complement strand
AATGTACCTTCTTATTCTCCTAAAATTGCAAATAAAATGGATATATATGGAACAGAAAGGTATCCAAATAATAATGTTAGAAAAGCTTTGGATTCTTATATTACTGAACTTCTAGAAGACCCTTGTTTACCTTTTGTCTTTGAAAAAATATCAGAAATATTAAATACTAGTGATAAAGTTCCTACACCTAATAACCTTAAAATAATTGACTTTCCCCAAAGTATAACAGATTATTATTCTCAATTAGAATTTTCGCGCAAAAACTTAAATAAAATATTTCTAGATTGTTATGAAAGACAAATTTAAAAATAAAAAATAGTTGAAGAAAATTACTTTTAAAGTATTTAATCTCAAACTATTTTTTATTAAACCTTTTATAACTCTATTTTTTTGTATACATTATTTGAATTATTTCCTAATAATTCTGGATTATCTTGAAATATTTTTTGAACAATATTATCTTTCATCTCAAAAGGTATTACATAGCCTTCTAAAGAATCTGCTTTTTCCTTTAAAGATGGATTTTCATTATTTACATATATTTTAGATTTGCCTTTTCCATTTTTAGCTTCTTGAACTAAATTTGAAACAGGTGAATTTCCATCAAATGCTATTACAATTGCTTTTCTTCTTTCAAATATTTCATAATTAAAACTTTTATATATTCCTAATTCTTCAGATTCTGTCGAAATTCTTATTCCATTTATATTTTCATCAAGTAATTTTTCTTTTACATTTTTACTTACCATCTTAGGAACTATAGCATCAATTTCAAATTTTTTATTTAATTCTTTAGAAATATCTATTATTGCTTTTTCATAACCTTGCATCTTGTGACCAATAACAAAATATATATTATTATTATCTGCTTTCTTTAAAAATTCTTTTAATATTTTTAAACCTTCTTTTGATGGTGTAGTTTCTCTTCCTTTTGTATTAAAACTTCCACCTGCAATTACTACGGGTATTTTGTTAGTTGGTAAATTTTTGATTTTTTGTTTTAATTCTGTTTCAGTATCTATATTTTTTTGTATTCTTAATTCTCCTTGCTCTTTTGTTTCTTCTATGTTTTTACTTTCTTCATCTAGTATTGCTTCTTTTATTGTTCTTCCTGCTAAAAATTGTTTAAATTTCTTACTTTTTTCTTTAAAATACTCTTCTGAGTTTGCTATTATCTCATTTTCTACTTTTCTCATTTTTGCAAAATATTCATCTGTTAAATTTAATAAATTATGAAGTGCTAATTGTTCATCAAAAGTATCTGTTCCGTAGAATCCACATCCATCTGTTCCTTGAACACATTTTACTCCATTTTCAATAAATGTTTTTAATGGATGTATTGATAAATTACTTAAATTATTTAATCTTACATTTGATGTTAATTGAAATTCTAATATAACACCAGTATCCTTCATTAAATTTATTAATTCTTTACCCTTTTGGCTATTTAAATCTTCTGTATATAATCCATGGCCTATCCTACATCTTGGCATTTTCTGTCCTTTTCCTAAAGACTCTTTAACACATAAAATAGATTTTCTAACATTATCTTTAAAACTATCATTTTCTCCTGCATGTATTCTTATTGTAAAATCTGAATCTTCTGTATTTATATATTTTACTATTTCTTTAATTGTAGGTTGAAGTTCTGATATATCATTTATTTCCTCACCTATAAAGTCACTTCCTACGACATATGGATTTTTTGCCACCGCTTTTAATAAATTAATATTTTCCTTTAAATAAGTATTACTTGTTTCATTTTCTTTTACAATTGTTAATGGTATTCTTCTTATTGCAAATAAAAATCTTATTTTAACACCTGTCTCTTTTTCAATTGTAGGAAATATATCTTCAACTTCTTCTAATAATTTTATTGCTCTTTCAGAATTTTTTGATAAGTCCGTATCTGCTATTTCTATATATTTTACACTTTGCTTTTGATATTCTCTTGCAATCCATAAAAACTTATCTTGTCTTAAAGTATTGTTTCTATATGGACTTTGAGATTTTTTGTCCTCTAGCATTTTTAATACCATTTCTTTTATATCTTTTTCTTCTAAATTATCAATTAAATTTTTAGTTAATTTTATTTTTTCAGAAGATGATTTTCCTTTTGCAAATACATAACGATAAATATAGCATTTTTCTAGGTTTGTAAATACCGCTTGCCCATCTTTTAATATTGCTAGGCTTGATCTTATTTTTGATATATTATATAGTAAATTTTCTTTATTATTTAATATTAAATCTGCAAAATTTATAAATGTATTGTCATCTATTTTCCTTATTAAATATTTTCCTTGAAGTTCAGAATATTTGTATTGTTTTTCTATTTCGTTTCGCATTTCATATATTTTTGCTTCTTGTTTTTTAGTTAATTTTAAATTTAATTTTTTTATGTAATATAATGGATATTGTATTTGGTGAACTATACCTAATGCAATTAAACAATCTGGTGAAAGATTAGCATTCATATGTGTATGTAAATCAGTTATAAATTTTGATTTTTTCAATATATATGTTTTTACTATTGTTTTTTCTATTGGTAATTTGTAATTTTTAGTTTGTGACATTAATGTTTTTGCTATTGCTGGAATTTTTGCTTTAATTTCAATCTTATTTGAATATATATTCGCTATTTTTATTCCACCTAATCTTAAAATATATACTTCTTCATTATCTCCATTTATACTCGCTGGAATTTTACCTTTTATAATTTTCATATCTTTTTCATTTTTTATTGTTTCTACATTGCATAACTTAGCCAAATTAGTTATTAAATTTCCTGAATTATGATTAGGAGTTTCTAAAATATATGTTATTTCATCTTTTTCTGATTTGTACAAATTTACTATTATATCTTTTTCTTTATCTAAATAAAATTTGTTGAAAAAATCTAAATTCTTCATTATATTTTTCCTCCATCTCTTTTATCAAATAATTACTCACTATTATACCACAAATTACAAGCTCTTTCAATAGTTATGTAAACATTTTTCGTATTATGTAATTTAATATATAATATTTATTAATATTTTAATAAATTATTCCATTTTTTTCTGTATATTTATTAAATGTTTCTAAACATTCCTTTCTATCAATTTCTTTTAACTCTAATACTCCTTTTTTATTTCCTTTTAAATATTCATAAATCATATCATCTCTAAAACCTATTTTTTCTGTATCTTTTTTGTTGCATCCGTAATATACTGTTTTTATATTTGCCCAAATTATTGCAGATAAACACATAGGACATGGTTCAGCTGAAGTATATAATATATATTCAGATAAATCATATGTATTTAATTTTCTTGTTGCTTCTCTTATTGCTACTATTTCAGCATGTGCTGTTGGATCTTTTTCCTTTAAAACTTTATTATTTCCATTTGCAATTATATTCCCAAATTTGTCTACTATTACTGCACCAAATGGTCCTCCTTCTCCTTTTTCTATTCCTTTCTCAGCATTTTCTTTTGCTAATTTCATAAAATCATTCATATTCTTCTTCCTTTCTCTTATTAATTTTTTTCATTTTTAATTTTATCATATTACATTTTTATTTTCCATATATTTTAATGGGGTGCATAGTCTTGTTTATAAAATCTTTAAAATTAAATATTAAACTTATACTTTTTAGCATAACAATTACTTTAGTTTTATTATTTTCAATTATTTTATTTTATTCTTTTGCTGAAGATAATCAAACAGAAAATAATTCGTCTAATAAAAATTTTATTAAATGGGTAGATTTTAATGTAACTTCAGAAGCTCTAAAATTAACTTCTGATTTAGATATTTCTTCTCATAAAACAGATTCTCCTATAAAATATAATTGGATTGAACTTTTAGCATATTTAGCTTGCCAAAATGGTGGTAATTTTAAAAATTTTAAAAAATCCGATTTAGATAAACTTATTGATAAATTAGAAAGTGGAGAAACAATTTTAGATTTGACTTCTAATATGAAATTTTATGATTATTACTATGAGGCTTATAGTGCTGTTCTATCTGGTTTTATTGGTAGTTATTCTATCGAGAAAAAAAATGAAAATGGAGAAAAATGCTTTGAAAATAATTATGGTATAAAAGCCTTTCTTCCTATTGCTAGAAATTATAATTTTAGTCATTATGATGACTTTGGAAATTCTAGATCTTACGGATTTCAAAGAACTCATTTAGGTAATGATTTAATGGGTAGTATAGGAACTCCTATTATTGCTGTCGAATCTGGTATTATAGAAAATATAGGTTGGAACCAATATGGAGGATGGAGAATAGGAATTAGAAGTTTTGATTCTAAAAGATATTATTACTATGCCCATCTTAGAAAGAATCATCCTTATGCTCCAAATTTGGAGCAAGGTATGACAGTAAAAGCAGGAGATGTTATTGGGTATCTTGGAATGACTGGTTACAGTACTAAAGAAAATGTAAATAATATCAATATTCCTCATTTACATTTTGGTATGCAATTAATTTTTGATGAGTCTCAAGTAGATAGCCCTAATGAAATTTGGATTGATGTTTATCAAATTGTTGAATTTTTAAAATCTAACCGTTCTGAAGTTTATATGTATGATTCTGAAAGTAAAGATTATTGCAGAAAATATGATTTTATAGATAGTCAACAATCTGATTAATTTAACTAATTGTAAATATCTGTAATTTTTTAAGCATATATCTTGACTTTTATTAAAATTTAGTGTATAATTAATTTTATATCAATACAAAGGAGGTTGTACCCCATGTACAACACAGAGGACATTCAAAGAGCTATTCAATTTTTAGGGATCCCGGAATTTATTCGTTGGACGAAAAGTTCCTGTATCCAGGAAGATGAGTTGGAGGCTTTGGAGTTGGCCAACATTCTTTACCATGGCCAGCTCGCAAGAGGAATGGTCTACCAATTAGCTCTTGAATAATCTTTCCTTTCCCCCACCGAGTTCTTCGGTTGGGGGAATTCTTATTATATAATTAATTATATAATTTTCTAATATTATTTTTTTCCTAAAACAATCTTTATCTCTTTACTTATCTTTCCTCTAGAAATATTTAAAACAATTTCATCTCCCGGTTTTTTTGTATAAATATATTCTCTTAATTCATTCATTGTATTAAGTTCTTTATTATCTACACTTAAAATTATATCTCCTTCTTTTAATTCAGTATTATCTGCAGGACCATTTTGGGTAATTTGTGCTACATAAATTCCTTTGTTAAAATTCAACTTTGAATTTGGATTTATATATGGTATCACCTCACTATCATATGCATATATCCCTATTGTTGCTTCTTGAAAATTACCTGTATATTTAAAACTTTCTAATATGGGTTTTATAATATTTATTGGAATTGCAAATCCTATTCCTTCTGCCGAACTTATTTTTACCGTATTTATACCTATTACCTGTCCATCAGGATATATTAACGGTCCCCCACTATTTCCTGGATTAATTGTTGCATCTGTCTGAATTAAATCTGTCATATATGATGTCTTTTCTTCTTCTTCTATTTTTATTGTCCTATTTTTTGCGCTTATTATTCCCGAAGTTACAGTTCTCCTGAATTCAAAACCTATTGGATTTCCTATAGCATATACCGTTTCTCCCACTCTTACATTATTAGAATCTCCTAATTCTATATATTCTAATCCTTTAGCATCTATTTTCGTTATTGATAAATCAATATCACTATCACTCCATACTACATTTCCTTCATAAGTAGCTCCATTCTCCAATGTAATATAACATTTACTATACTTACTACCTGTAACATGTTCATTACTTAAAATATATCCATTTTCTGTCACAATAAATCCTGTTCCCAAACCTAATTCTGTTTCTGTACTCTTAGAAAAAATACTACTTCCTGCATTTTTTAATTTTGATATTCCTACTACTTTTTTTGTAGTATCTTCTATTATATCCGCAATTTTTATGCTGTTCTCTTCTACTTTTTCCACAATTTCTTCTGTATTTGTGGATTTGATTTTTTCGGATGTATAATCTGATTCATATATTTCTATATTTTTATATGTATTATAAAAATATATTGCTAAAATCCATAAAATTGATATTACAAAAAAAGTTACTATGGCTTTTCTCTTGGAACTTTTTCTTTTTTTCCTTATCAAATATATCACCTCTTATTTATTATTTCCAATTATTTTGTCCTTAAACTTATTATTTATTTAATCTTATTTTTCATTTTATGACAACTATTGACATTTTAATATTTATAATTGTATAATATATCTTGGAAAATTTTAAATAAAGGTGAGCACTATGTTAAAAAAAGATTTGTATGAATTAACAACCCCTCAGAAAAATATTTGGCAATTAGAATTAGTTAGCAATTCTCAAAGTTCTATTAATCATATTTTTGCTATTATGAAATTAAAAGGTTGTCTTAATGAAGACCTATTGACTAAAACTATTAATATAATAATAGAAAAAAATGATTCTTTTAGAATTAAATTTTTTAAAAAAAATTCTTCAATTTTTCAATATATTGAAGATTATTCATATACTCCTATAGAAATTAAATATTCTAACATAGATGATATAAATGATATAATTGAAAATTATAAAAAATCAAAAATAACTTTTGATAAATTGTTTTGTTTTTGCTTAGTTTTTACACCTAATTATACTTTTGTTTTATATAAATCACATCATATTATTGCAGATGGATGGGGAATGACTCAAGTAGCAGAACAAATAAAAGAAATTTATACTAAACTTTTAAATGGTGAAGATTTATCTTCTTATAAAAAAATTAGTTATCTTTCTTTGATAGAAAGAGAAGAAAAATATTTTAATTCAGAAAAATATAATATTGACGAACAATTTTGGGATAATTATGTATCTTTATTATCTCCTTCTAAATTGTTCAATTCTTCTGACATCTTTGAAAAAAAGGCCGTTAGGTTTAATCAAACTATTAATAATTCTTTATTCAATCGTATTTCAGCATATTGTGAAAAAAATAAAATCACAGAATATTCTTTCTTTTTAGGAATATTATCTGTTTATTTTAGTAAAATTTATAATCTTAATAGTATCATTTTTGGTACACCTTTTTTAAATAGACAAAAAAGATTAGGTGAATTAGAATCTACTGGTATGTATATTTCAACATTGCCTTTAAATATCAATATTGATTATAACGATTCTTTTTCTGGATTATGTAAAAAAATAGGTGTTTCAAATTTGTCTTTATATAAACATTCCAACTTTCCATACCATAAAATTCAAGAATTGTATTATAAAAAAACTAACGATAATTCAACTTTATATGACATTGGATTTTCTTATCAAATAAATAAACTAGAAAATAATTTATCAAATAATGATCACGGTGAATGTCAATGGCTTTTTCTTGGTGAACAAAACAATCCTTTAACTATTCACATATCTACATTAAATGGTTATAAACTTTTATCTTATGATTATCTAATTTCTTGTTTTACAGAAAAAGAGATTAAAAAAATGAAAGATGTTATGTTTAATTTAATACATGAAGTTCTTGAAGGTAATGAAAAAATTTCTGAACTTAGCCTTCTTACACCAGAAGATATTTCAAAATTTAAAAAATTTAATAATACTGGTACAATTAATTGCCAAAATACAATTATTGATTTATTTAATGATGTAGTTTCAAAATATGCTAATAATACAGCAATTGTTTGCGGAAACAAGTCTATTAGCTATTCACAATTAAATGAAAAAATAACTAATGTTTCTAAAATGTTATTAAATTTAGGTTTAAGTCAAAATACTCCTGTTGCACTTATTTTTGATAAAAGTATTGAGATGATTTCTGCAATGTTTGGAGTTTTAAAAGCTGGTGGTTGCTATGTTCCAATATTACCTGATGAAAATACAGATAGAATAGATTACATTTTAAATGATTGTAAGCCTAAGTGCATATTGACACATAAAAGTTATGATAAAACGATTTCTACCCAAATACCTATAATTAATCTTGATTCATTAGAAACTGTTTGTTCAAATATTACTTTTCCTAAAATTTCTAATGAAAATATAGCTTATATTATTTATACCTCTGGCTCTACAGGTAATCCAAAAGGAACAATGGTTACACATAAAAATATTTCAAATTTAAAAACCTCTATTGAAAACGATTCCATATTAAAAGCAACAAATAAAGATATTTCAATTTCACTTTTAAAATATTCTTTTGATGCATCTGGAATTGACATATATACCTCTTTATTATTTGGAGGAAAATTATTATTAGTTGAAAAAGACATTGAGTTAAATCCAGAAAAAGTTATAAAATTAATGGAAAAAGAAAAAGTTACTAGATCTTTTTTAATCCCAAAATGGATAGAACATATTGCAATTCAAAATAAATTACTTGATGCAGATTTATCTAATTTAAAAATTTTAGGAACTGGTGGTGAAACTCTAAAGCCATATATTCTAGATAATCTAATTGCTAAGTATCCTAATTTAAAAATTTTAAATTTATATGGTCCTACGGAAACAACTATGTTTACAACTTTAAAGGTAGTTAGTAACTATGAAATTAGTAATAATCATACTTCAATTGGCAATCCTATTTTTGGTGCTAGAGTTGGAATAGTCAATTCTAATTTAGAATTTCTTCCTTTAAACACTAAAGGTGAATTAATTATTTATGAAGACGATACCTCTATAAAAAATATTGCTAAAGGTTACTTGAATTTAGAAGATCAGACTAAAAATAAATTCGTCTCACTATACAATCCTATTTTAAAGAAAAAAGTTTCTGCTTATCGTACAGGCGACATTGCCTTTATAAATGATAATCTAGAAATTGAATTTTTAGGAAGAAATGACGATGTTGTTAAAGTTAATGGAGGATATTTAGTTGCTTTAAATGAAGTACAAAATAAAATTCAAAAATTATTAGGAAATAACTTTGAAGTATATCCAGTATCTGTTCCATATAAAAATACTAAAGTAATTATTTTGTTTTTAACCAAAAAGGAAAAAAATATTACTTTGTATAATATAAAAAACCACATAAACAATAACATATCTTTTTATATGAAGCCTAAAAAAATTATCGAATTAGAAGATTTTCCGAGAAATTCTTCTGGCAAAATTGACAGAAAAAAATTAATTTATTTGGCCACAGAATACATGAAAAATAATAAAAATAAAATAATTTCTCCTAGAACTAAAACGGAAAAAGATATATATAATTATATAAAACAATTAATTAAAACAGAAGATTTTTCTATTACCGATGATTTTATAGACGATTTAGGAATTGATTCTTTGTCTTTAACTGCCATTTATACTTATCTTGAAAAATATAATATAAATATTCAAGATTTATACAATAATCCTACCATAAAAGATTTAGCATATTATATTGATAATAACTTTTCTTGTTCTTTAAAACCCGATTTGACTAATATAGAAAACATCAAAATTTTAAATAATGTAAAACCTTTTAATTTAGAAAATGTATTAATTACAGGGGTAACAGGATTCCTTGGTATACACCTATTGAAAGATTTATTATTAAATAAAACAGTTAAAAAAATTTATTGTATTATTAGAAATAAAATTAATTTAAATGGAAAAGAAAGATTATTAAAACTGTTTGATCATTACTTTAATTCAGATGAATATTTAATAAATTTATTAAATTATAAAGTTATTATTTTAAACGGAGATGTTACAAAAGAAAATTTAGGATTAGATAATAAAATTTATGATTTTATTAGCAACAATATAACAACAATTATAAATTCTGCAGCAAATGTCAGACATTTTGTAAAACCACAACAAATAAAAAAAGATAATGTTCAAAGTGTTAAAAATTTAATTCAATTATGCAAAAATAACATTTCTTTAGCACATATTTCAACTTTATCTATAGCTGGTTTTAAAAATAATTTTACAGAAAATAAAATATTTGATGAAAACACATTATTTATTAATCAAGATTTTAATAATAATCCGTACTTAATAAGTAAATTTGAGGCAGAAAAAATTATTTTAGAAGAAACTTATAATAACAATTTAAATACTATAATATTTAGGTTAGGAAATATTATGCCTAGATATAATGATGGAGTTTTTCAAATAAATGCTAATCAAAATGTATTTCTATCATCTCTTAAAGCTATTATTGAATCTAAAGTTTTAGCTAAAGATTTTCTAGATTTAAAACTTGAATTTAGCCCTGTTGATGAATGCTCTAAAAACATATTAGGTTTATTGACGTCTAATAATTCTAACTCAATTTATCATATTTTAAGTGATAAAGAAGTTACAGTAAATGAATTAAAAACTTTGCTAAATTCTTTAAATTGTGATATTATCAATGTAGATTTAAAAACTTTTATTAATAAACTTGATAAATTTGCTGATGAATATACTAAAGAATATATTACAAGTAATAATTTAAACTCATATTCTGAAGATATAACAATTAATTGCCTTAAAAAATTAAATCTAAAATGGTCAAATATTGACGCTAATTATATGCAGAAAATTTTAGATATTTTACAGAATTTTTAAAAGAAAGAAGTGATATTTTGAAAACTAAACATACAAAAGAATTAAGAAATTTAAAATCCAAATTTGCTGCCATAATTTTTTTTACAGATTTTATTGCTGTTGTATTAATATATTTTATAATGCCTTTAGTCCAGAATTTTCCTCCATTTTCTGAAGACTTTAGTTTTCAAGAATTGGTACAACCAGTTACTCATATAGAACAATATTCAATTATATATATTATAGGTGTTACAGTACATTTATTATCATTTACTATTTTAATGCAAAAAATATATAAATATCTTGATAAATATTATAGAAATAAAAAAATATCTTATTCTGAAATTAAAGATATTAGAAAAGATTGTATAAATATTCCTTATAAAATATTTTTTGTACAACTTTTCTTAATTGTGGCAATAGGAATTTTATTTAATTTTATTATGCTTGCTTCTGCTTTTTCAATCATTAGATTTACATTGATGATAATAGCTTTAGCTTCAATAATTTCATTAATATTGCTTATGGCTATACAGAAATTTTTATACAATATTATTCTTACCACTTATAATGTTACTAAGAAATATGAAAAACATATTGGATATAGAATAACTAACTCACAAAATTTATTATTCCAAATGGTTCCTTTTATTACGGTTATTTTGATTGTCATTTCATTAATTGGTTATTCTAAATCTGTCCAACAAGAAGGATTTGCAACAGGAAATTATTATAAAGCATATATGGAATCTAAAAATATAACAACTGATCAAGTTAATATGGAAGATTTAAAAGAAATATTATCTACAATCCCCCTTCAAAAGGAGTCTAATTACTTTTTTATTATTACTCCTAACGATGAACAAATATATACTTCAAATCCTGATGGAACAATAAGTGATTTCGTATTAGCATATCGAGACTATTTCTATGATAAAACTGATGGTTTTCTTTATGAAAAATTTGGAATTGATGAGCAATTATATACAATGGATTTAAAAGACTCCAATGGAGATACTTGGTATATTGGATTTAAATATCCTGTTGTAGATTTTGACTTATTATTATATTATTTTGCTATAATAATTTTAGTTTTAATTGTATTTTCTATATTATTATATATCTGGTCTCATAATATTTCTAATAATTTAATAAGGACCACTAATAGCTTAAAAAATATTCTAGATACAGAAAATATAGATAAGGATGCTATTTTGCCAATTGTTTCAAACGATGAATTTGGTGACTTAGCATACTACTACAATAAAATTCAAGAATTAACAATAAAAAATATAGAAGAAATACATAATAATCAAATTTCACTTATGGAAAGAGAACGTTTAGCCTCTCTTGGGCAATTGATAGGTGGTATTGCGCATAACTTAAAAACTCCAATCATGTCAATATCTGGTGCTGCAGAAGGTCTGTCAGATTTAATAAAAGAATATGATTCTTCAATTGACGATCCAGAAGTTAATTCGCAAGATCATCATGACATTGCTAAAGACATGTCTGCTTGGGTATCTAAGATAAAAATACACGCAGAATATATGTCTGATGTTATAACTGCAGTTAAGGGTCAAGCTGTAACATTATCTACAGAAAATGACATTACCTTCACTATAGGTGAACTATTAAAAAGAGTAAATATTCTAATGAAACATGAATTAAAAAATGCTATTATATATCTAAATATTAAGATGAAAACAGATGAAAATACAATTATTAAAGGTGATGTAAATAGTCTTGTACAAGTTATTAACAATATGATTTCTAATTCTATTCAAGCATATAATGGAAAAACAGAACAAAATATAGATTTAATTGTTGAGAAAAAAAATAATACTCTAATTATATCTGTTAAAGATTATGGTTGTGGACTATCACAAAAAGTAAAAGATAAGTTATTTAAAGAAATGATTACAACTAAAGGTAAAAATGGTACTGGATTAGGTTTATACATGTCTTATTCTACAATCAAGGCACATTTCAATGGAAATATAACTGTTGATTCGGAAGAAGGAAAAGGTTGCACTTTTAGTATAATATTACCATTATAAAATTATTAAACAGTGTGAAATATCACTGTTTTTTTATATAAAATTTTTTTAAAATTTATAAAAAAAGACTTGCTTTTTAATTTTATTATTAATATAATTTGCATAGTAAATTTTATGAGGTGATTATATGAGAAAAGGACTACAAAACTTAGCTAATAACGATAATAAAAATTATAAAATAATAGCAGTTGATGATGAAGAAGGTATAATTGACTCACTTTCTATTTTTCTTAATAGATCTGGATACAATTTTACTGGTGTTACTGACCCTCAAGAAGCTATAGAAAAAGTCAAATCAGAACATTTTGACTTAATGATTTTAGATTTTATTATGACACCTTTTCATGGTGATCAAGTTGTTGAAGAAATATGAAAATTTTATAAATAATTTTATATCTTGCTATTAACCGGTCATAAAGATTTAGCTCCACCATTAGAAACAATTAAAAGACTAGATATTCAAGGTTATTGCGAAAAAAGCGATAAATTCGATCAATTATTATTATTAATAGAATCCGGCATTAAATCTATTTCCCAAATGCAAGAAATAAAAAAAATAAATATTGAATTAAAAGATACTTATGAAAAATTAGAAAAATCTTATTTAGAAAGTATTGCAACTTTAAGATATACTGTTGAAGCCAAAGATTCCTATACAAGAGGACATTCAGATAGAGTTTCTGAATATTCTGTTTTAATTGGTAAAAAATTAGGATTATCTGATTTACAATTACGTACTTTACAAATCGGTGGATTATTCCATGATATTGGTAAAATTGGGGTCCCTGATAGCATATTATTAAAAGAATCAAAACTTACAGATAATGAATATTCTGAAATTAAAAATCACCCATCTATTGGTGCTCATATACTATCAAATGCCACGATATTTAAAGATATTATTCCTATTGTAAAACATCACCATGAAAGATATGATGGTAAAGGTTATCCTAGTATGTTAAAAGGAAATGAAATACCATATTTAGCTAGAATTACAGCTATAGCAGATAGTTTTGATGCTATGACTTCAAAAAGGTCTTATAGGGATTCTTTACCTCTAGAAACCGTTATTGATGAATTTAGAAAAAATAAAGGAACTCAATTTGATCCCGAATTAACTGACATATTTTTAGATATTTTAGAAAATCATTTTGATGAAATAAAAGAAATCCAAGATAAATACTAATAAAAAAATTATAAAAGACTTTAATTAATAAAAATTATTAATTAAAGCCTTTTTACTATTTCATTGATAATGACACTTTTTGTCTCTCTAAATCTATTTTTATTACTTTTACTTTTACAACATCTCCTACAGAAACAACTTCTGAAGGGTTTTTTATAAATTTATCACTCATTTCTGATATATGTACTAATCCATCATGTTTTACTCCAATATCAACAAATGCTCCAAAGTCAATCACATTTCTTACTGTTCCAGTTAGAGTCATTCCCTCTTTTAAATCTTCTAATTTTAATACATCAGATCGTAAAATTGGTTTTGGCATATCTTCTCTCGGATCTCTTCCTGGTCTAGAAAGTTCAGAAATTATATCTTCTAATGTCATTTCTCCTATATATAATTCTTTTGACATTTTAGATATATCTATAGTCTTTAATTTGTTTCTTAATTCTTCCAATTTTTCTTTATCTTTTAAATCATTTTTATTAAATCCTATTAATTTTAATAGTTTTTCAGTTGCTTCATAACTTTCTGGATGTACTGCTGTTATTTCTAATGGATTATCTCCATCATAAATTCTTAAAAATCCAGCACATTGCTCAAAAGCAACTTTTCCTAATTTTGGTACTTTTAAAAGTTCTTTTCTATTTTTTAATTTTCCATTTTCATCTCTGTATTTTACAATATTTTTAGCTATTGTATTATTTATTCCTGATACATAAGACAATAACGATGGTGTTGCTGTATTAACATCTACTCCAACCTTATTAACACTGTCTTCTACAACTCCAGTTAAACTTTCTGACAATTTTTTTTGATTTACATCATGTTGGTATTGACCTACTCCAATTGCTTTTGGATCAATTTTTACTAATTCTGCTAATGGATCTTGTAATCTTCTCGCTATTGATATTGCTCCTCTTATTGATACATTTATATCTGGATATTCCTCTGTTGCAAGTTTTGATGCTGAATATACAGATGCTCCTGCTTCACTCACTATTGCATAGTGAACTGGTCTTTTTGATTCTTTTATCATATCTGCAATAAACATTTCTGATTCTCGTGATGCTGTGCCATTCCCTATTGCAATCATATCTATTTCATCTTTTTCTATTAATTTAAGAAGTTCTTTTTTTGCATTTTCCACATCATTTTGTGGCTCTGTTGGATATACTGTTGTATAATCTAAAACCTTACCTGTTTCATCTATTACTGCTATTTTACATCCTGTTCTATAGGCAGGGTCAAATCCCATTACAGTTTTTCCTTTTATTGGTGCTCCCAAAAGTAATTGCTTAGAATTTTGTCCAAATACTTTTATAGCTTTTTCTTCAGCTTTTTCTGTTAAATCAGATCTTATTTCTCTTTCTATTGATGGTTCTATTAATCTTTTATAACTATCTAAAATAGTATCTTGTAACATATTCGAAAACTGTGTTTCAGCTTTTATTATATCTTTTTCCATATATAATAAAATTTTTTCTTCTGGTTTTTCTACTTTTACTTTCAAAAATCCTTCTTTTTCTCCACGATTTATTGCTAAAATTCTATGACTTGGTATGTATTTTAAGTTTTCACTATAGTTATAATACATTTCATAATTAGATTTTTCTTCTTCATTTGATGCTTTAGTTGCAATTAAACCTTCTCTATAACATTGTCTCTTTATTTCTTTTCTATATTTAGGCTCGTCTGATATACTTTCTGCTATAATATCTAACGCTCCTTGAATTGCTTCTTCTACCGTCGTTACTACTTTATCTTTATTCTTTTTATCTTCTTCTGATAATTTATTTATATTAATATATTCTTCTGCAATTTTCTCTATCGGTTCAGTTTCTTTTTGTTCAATTATAATATTAGCAAGAGGCTCTAATCCTTTTGACTTAGCTACAGTCGCTCTTGTTTTCTTTTTTTGTTTATATGGTCTATATATATCTTCAACTTCTGATAAAGTTTTACTGATTGCTATAGTTTGCAATATCTCGTCTGTTAATTTTCCTTGTTCATCTATTGATTTTATTATTTCTTCTTTACGTTGCTCTAAATTTCTTAAATAATTTAGTCTTTCCCCCAGTTCTCTTAGAGTTTCATCACTTAATCCCCCTGTTACCTCTTTTCTATATCTCGCTATAAAAGGAATTGTATTTCCTTCGTCTATTAATTTTATTGTTGCTTCCACTTGCTTATCTTTTATTTTTAATTCTTCTGCTATCAATCTTATTATTTTTTCCATTGTATTCTCCTTTTTATTCGATTCCTAAATATTCGTTGTATGTACATTCTTTATCAATTACTTTTCCATCTTCTTTAATTTCAATTATTCTATTTGCAACTGTTTGAGTAAGTTCATGATCATGTGAAGTAAATAATATGTTTCCTTTAAATCTTTTCATTCCCTCATTTACAGAGGTTATACTTTCCATATCCAAATGATTTGTTGGTTCATCCATTATTATAAAATTTGCACCTGACAACATCATTTTTGAAAGTACACATCTTACTTTTTCTCCTCCAGATAAAACTTTAACTTTTTTCAAAGCTTCTTCTCCTGAAAATAGCATCCTTCCTAAGAAACTTCTTACATAAGTTTCATCTTGCTCTTTTGAATACTTTCTAAGCCAATCTGTTATATTTTCATCTTCTTGAAATAAATAATTATTATCTTTTGGAAAATATGTATTAGTAATTGTTGTTCCCCATATTATCTCTCCTTCATCTGGCTGTAATTCACCTGATATTATTTGAAATAATATTGTCTTTGCATTTTCATTATCTGCCAAAAATGCTATTTTATCATCTTGTTTTACAGTGAAAGATATTTTGTCTAATAACTTTATACCTTCTACTGTTTTTGAAATATTTTTTACTTGTAAAATTTCTTTTCCTGGCTCTCTATCCATTTTAAATTCAACATAAGGATACTTTCTATTTGAAGGTTTAATTTCTTCTAACTCAATTTTCTCTAATGTTTTCTTTCTTGAAGTTGCTTGTTTTGATTTTGAAGCATTTGCACTAAATCTTGCTATAAATTCTTGTAGTTCTTTTATTTTTTCTTCTTTTTTCTTATTTTGTTCTCTCGCTTGCTTTAATGCCAATTGACTAGATTCATACCAAAAATCATAATTTCCCGGATAAACTTTAATCTTTCCAAAATCAACATCTGCTATATGTGTACATACCTTATTTAAAAAATATCTATCATGAGATACTACAATTACAGTATTTTCAAAATTTATTAAAAATTCTTGTAACCAATTTATGCTTTTTAAATCCAAGTCATTTGTTGGCTCATCTAATAATAATACATCTGGATTTCCAAATAGACTTTGTGCTAATAACACTTTTACTTTTTCCCTTGGATCTATTTCTTTCATTAATTTATAGTGATTTTCTGGAATTATTCCTAAATCATTTAGCAATATTGCTGCATCAGATTCTGCATTCCAACCGTCTAATTCAGCAAATCTTTCTTCTAATTTTGCTGCTTTCATTCCATCTTCCTCGGAAAAATCTGGCTTAGCATAAATTTCTTCTTTTTTCTTCATTATTTCATATAATTCTTTATTTCCCATCATTACAGTATCTATTACTAATTTTTCTTCATATGCAAAATGGTCTTGCTTTAATACAGATATTCTCTCTCCCTTATCTATTGATACTTCACCTTTACTTGGTTCTATTTCTCCTGATAGTACTTTTAAAAAAGTTGATTTTCCTGCTCCATTTGCACCTATTATTCCATAACAATTTCCTTTTCCAAATCTTATATTTACATCTTCAAATAGTACTCTTTTACCAAATCTTATAGTAACACCATTCGTACTTAACATTTAATCTCCTCCTAAATTATTATCTTTGGTATTATATAATATTTGTTGTACAAATTCAAGTAAATGTACATAAAATACTATGATATACATAAAAAGTACTAGAATATATTATTTTTAAATATACTCTAGTACTAAAAAATGCTAATCGTCGAATAATAACTTTATTCCCCATAACCCAGAAATTCCTACTAATCCGTAAACAATTCTAGAAATTATTGACATATCTCCAAATAAAGCTGCTACTAAGTCAAAATTAAATAATGCTATTAATCCCCAATTTAAAGCTCCTACTATTATAAGTACAAGAGCAATCTTGTCTATTATTTTCATTTTTTTCCTCCTTTTTTTATTATTATATGTTTTTTTACAATAAATATACATATTATTGAGTTTTATACTCTTTTATGATATTATTTTTTTAATAATATTTGTGAAGGAGTATAATTTTATGAGAAGAAATATTAGAAAAAGTAAAAATAATAACCATTCTAGAAATTCAAATAATTTTAATATTAAAACATTAATTTTTATTGTATTAATTTTAATAATTTTATTATTATTACTTTTTTCATATACATTTATTAAAAATTTTATTAACTATCAACAACTAATTAAAACTGCAAATAATACTAATTTAACTACTTCAAATTCTACTGATAATTTTTCTGATTCTGATGAAAAAGTTATAACTCCAACTACTTTTAATTTAGTAGCGATTGGTGATGTTATGTGTCATAATACTCAATATTTTGATGCTTATAACAGTTCTACAGGAGAATATGATTTTTCTTATGTCTTTAATGATATTAGCTATTATACTAAAGTTGCTGATTTTTCAATTGGAAGTTTGGAGACTTCTTTTGCTGGCAGTGACAGAGGTTACAGTAATTATCCGAGATTTAATTCTCCAGATAATTTGGCTTATAGTTTAAAAGATATAGGTATTGATCTTCTTTCTACCGCTGGTAATCACTGTCTTGATATGGGATTTTCTGGTTTATCTAGAACTATAGATGTTCTAGATAATGCAGATATAGCACATACTGGAACATATAAAACTCAAGAGGATCAAAATAAAGTTCTTATTAAATACATTAAAGACGTTAAAGTTGCCTTTATAAATTATACTTACGGAACAAATGGAATCCCTATTCCTAAAGATAAAGATTTCTGTGTTAATTTAATTGACGAGAATTTAATAAAAAAACATATTGACTATGCAAAATCACAAGAAGTTGATATGATTATTGCATGTATGCATTGGGGAACAGAATATCAAACTAAACAAAATTCAGAACAAGAAAAATTATCAGATTTTTTATTTCAAAATGGTGTAGATATTATTTTAGGAAATCATCCTCATGTATTACAACCTATGGAAAAGAAAACCATTACACTTTCTGATGGCACTACTAAAGATTGTTTCGTAATATATGCCTTGGGAAATTTTATTTGTGACCAAAATGCTGAAAACACTCGAAATTCTATTATTTTAAATTTAAATATTACCAAAAATACAGATGGTAAAATTTCTATTAATCACGCTACATATACACCTATCTATATGTATAAAGACCCTAACTTAAAAACCAAAAGAATGAAACTAATTGATATAAAAAAAGCAATTGAAAATTATGAAAATGGTACAGACACTTCTATAGGAAGTAAAACTTATAATTATTTAAAAACACAATTGAATAAAATAACTTCTATTGTAGGTAATGAATTTTAAAAGCATTGGCTTATCCAATGCTTTTTATTATATTTATTTTTTATTTTAACATATCTTTTTTATTTAACCACAAAGTTACCAAAATTGTTGTTATTACAGCTATCCCTACCATTATTATAAATCCAATTTGACTATGCTGAAAAGGCAACTCAACATTCATTCCCCAAAAACTTGATATCATTGTTGGCACTGCTAATATTATTGTTATAGAAGTTAAAAATTTCATTACACCATTCAAGTTATTAGAAATTATTGAAGCATATGCATCCATTGTTCCATTTAAAATGTTACTATAAATTTGTGCCATTTCTATTGCTTGTCTATTTTCTGTAATAGCATCTTCTAGTATTTCTTCGTCATCTTCATATAGTTTTATTATTTTTCCTCTTAGAGTTTTTTCCATTACTATCTCATTAGATTTTAATGATGTTGTAAAATATACTAGACCTTTTTCTATACTTAATAATTTCAATAATTCTTTATTTTTCATTGAATTTTTTAATATATATTCTGCAATTTCCGTTTCTTTATTAATTCTTTTTAAGTAATTTAGATAATATGCTGAATTTAGATATAATATTTGAAAAATAAACCTTGTCTTTTTATATGTTTGAAAATTTTTTATTTTCCTTTTTTCAAATTCTTCAATAATTTTATTCTTTTTTAATGATACTGTTATAAAAAAATCATCTCTTACTACAATCATACCTAATGGCATTGTAGAATATATTTCATTTTCTTCATTTTTTTCTATTGTTGGCACATCTATTACAAATAAAATTGTTCCATCATCTTCGTTATCATCAATTCTTGCTTTTTCTTCTTGGTCTAATGCATATCTTATAAAATCTTCTTCTATATTTATTCCTTCACAAACTTTTCTTATTTCACTATCAGAGGGGTTTGTCAGGTTTATCCAACTTCCTTTTTCAAATTCTTTTATTTCTTCTATTTTGTTTGTTTCCATATCAGTATTGTATATTTTTAGCATTCTTCTCCCCCCTTTTTATCATTAATTCAATTTTAATCTCTTTATTATATTTTGTCAATATGTTTTATTTTTAATGATAAAAAGCACTTTAAAATATTAAAAGTGCTTTCTTGGTGCGCCATAGAGGGATCGAACCTCCGACCATCAGATTAAGAGTCTGCTGCTCTACCAACTGAGCTAATGGCGCTTATATGAGTGATTTAGCAATTTATACATCACTTAAATCACTTTTTTATTATAGTCTTTTATTATATAAAAGTCAAGACTTTTGCATAATTTTGATTACTACATCTATTCTATTATTGTATTTTCATCTATATTATTTTCTGGATTATTATTATCATTTTCTGTTTTTTCTGATTCTTGATTTGTTATTGGTGTTTCTACAGCTTTAGAATCTATACTTACTTTTTTAGTTCCTCTTTTCACAATTTTAGTCATAGCATTATATGTATCTTTTGATAATAGTGTTGTAGAAACTATTTTTCCATTTAATAATTTTGTAATATATGTTTCTGTCTTTACACCATTTGCACCTTTTTGAATAACTACTTCTTTACCTTCTTCTAATGTATTATCCTCTATATATTTAGTTGTATATGGAATGGTTGATACTTGGTTCGTCTTAAATTGAAATGTATATTCATTTTCTTCTTTTATTCCATATATAGATACTGTTGCAATTCCATTTTTACAACTTGCCACTAATCTTATTGGATATTTTCTTGTATTTTTAAATTTAAAATCAGTTACTCCGTAAACCACCGTTGCATCTCTTCCTGGTCCTACATAAGAAGTTACAAACTGATGATTTCTTCTTTCTACAATTTCAAGGTTAGCTGTTAACACTGAATTATATAATGTAGAAGAAATCTGACAAATTCCCCCACCTATTCCATCCACTACTTGACCATTTGAATATATTTTTCCGTTCTTATATCCTGCTTCTATTGTTCTTGGTCCTAGTGTTTTATTATAAGAAAATTCTTCACCTGGCATTATAACTTTTCCATTTAATTTCTCACAAGCAATAATTAAATTAGTTGTTCTACTTTTATCGCCTGGATCATATCTAGTCGAAAATGTTGATAATTTCTCTGGAAATGCTTCTGCTCCTATTTCTACTATTGTAACTTTGGGATTTGTTAATGTTAACTTTATTACATATTCTTCTTTATCTTCTTTCAAAATTTTTTTTGCTTCTTCTATATCAAAGTCAATTCCAATTACTTCAGGATAAATTGTAAAAGGATCTTTTGTATAATAAGCATCTTTTGCTTCTTTATATACTTCTTCATGTATTTTTTCTATATTTATTTCTTCTGGTTTTTTATTAATTACAGGAATATTAATATACTCATCTTTCTTCGCATTTATATCATTTATTCTTTCTTTTACTATAGTCAATAATTTCTCTGTTTCTATACAAATACCTTCTTTACCTTTGGAAATTATTAACTCATCATCTTCTATTGCATAACTTGACTCTACAACAACTCCTGGTAAATTAACAGATATATCTTCTATTGATTGTTTGGCTATATCTTCATTTAAATTCATATCAACATTTACATCTTTTTTGAATATCAATGTCTTTAATATTTCATAATTACTTATAAAAATGTTATTATTCCTTCCTGTTAAATATGCTTCATTAGCTGCTTTTTCTATATCATAATTTACTTCTAAAATTTCATAATTTAAACTTGTTTCATATTCTTCATATTTTAATTTTAAATCATTTGATTTTTTTTCATTATATATTGTTTCTAGTTTCGCTTTTGCTTCCTCTTTAGTTAATCCTGATACTTCTATCCCATTAATTGTTATTCCAGTTATTATCTTTTGATTATTAATATTTATCAATGCAAAAATAGTTGAAAAAAATAAAATTGCTATAATAATTATTATAAATAAAATAATATATGTAAATCTATTTTTATCTTTTAAATTCATCTCTTTTATATCTTTTTCAGTTATTTTATGCATTTGGCTAAATTTAATTTTATCTTTTTTTTCTTCGTCTTGAATTTCAAATTTTTCTTGTTTATCATTTTTTTGCTCTTTAACATCTTTTTCTTGAACTATGATATTTTCATCATTATTTTCATTTATCCTATCATCCTTCATATATATAACCCCTTTTTTATTATATTAATTTAATATTATCATAAACTTGTTTTTTTGACAATATTCTTGATTTTTTTTAAAATTCTATATATTTAATTTTATGTATTTTTTTATTATTTATTACATAATTATTACATTTTTGTTACATTTATATTATTTTATATAAAATACTTGAATATTGTAGAAAATAATATTATAATGTCCATAGCAAAAGATAAATAAGGAGAGAATAAAATGGAATTAACAAAAAACATCTTTTTTAATACTGATAAATTAATAGAAAATAGTGTTGTAAAAATATCTTATACAGGCAAGCTTTTTCAAGATGCTTCTGAAGAAGTTTTTATTCATTATGGTTTTGGTACTAATTGGGATAATGTTAATGATGTAAAAATGGAAAAAACCGAATTAGGTTTTCAATCAGAAATTAAATTAAGTGAAGGTGAAAGTTTTAATTTTTGTTTTAGAAACAATCAAAACGAATGGGATAACAATGAAGGAAATAATTATGTTTTTGCTTTAGAAAAAGCACAAACAGAGTTATTAGTATTAGATGACGAACCTTTATCTTTAGGTAATGCTAAAGGATTAAGAAAATCTTATTTATGGAGTAAAAAAATACGTTTAGCTGTTTATAAAATAATATCTTATCTACCAAGATTAATTTCTGGAAATTATAAAAGAAAAGTTAATAATTCTGAAAATTAGAAAAACATGAAATAATGATTTTCATTATTTCATGTTTTTTACGTTATAACCCAGCCACCATTAATAGATATTATTTGACCTGATGTGTATTCATCTTCAACAAGCCATTTTACACATCTTGCAATATCATGTGTACTTCCTATTTTTTCTAGTGGTATTTCTTTTTTTATTTCATCAATTTCTTCATCGCTTAAATTTTTATTCATATCTGTATTTATTATTCCTGGAGCTATCGAATTCACTCGAATATTGGAAGGTCCTAATTCTTTAGCCAATGCTTTTGTTAGACCATCTATGCCTGCCTTAGAAATTGAATAAAGAACTTCCATAGAACTGCCCACTATTCCCCAAATAGATGATATATTTATTATACAACCTTGTTTTTCTTTTATCATATTTTTACTTACTTCTTGGCACATAACAAAAGTAGAATATAAATTTGTATTTATAACTTTATTCCAATCTTCATCTTTTTCTTCTGTAAATAATTTATATTCTGAAATTCCTACATTATTTATTAATATATCAATCTTTCCATATTTATTTATCGCATATTCAACTAATTTTTCTGCATCTAATCTCTTAGATACATCTGCTTTAAATATATCTATATTAATATTTTTTTCTTTTAATTCTGTTTGGAATTTGATAGCTTGTTCATGAGAATTATTATAATTTGCAATTACTTTAATATTCATATTTGCTAATGTTTTTGCTATTTCTCTTCCAATTCCTCTAGATGCTCCAGTAACTATTGCAATTTTATCCATTTTATCAATTCCTTTATTATAAAAATAAAAAGCCAATAATTAAGAACTTTTTCAAAACTACTGACCTTTATGATGGAGCCACTTCCCAGATTCGAACTGGGGACCCTCGCATTACAAGTGCGATGCTCTGGCCAGCTGAGCTAAAGTGGCATTCTTATAAAATTGGTGACCCGTACGGGAATCGAACCCATGTCTCCGCCGTGAAAGGGCGATGTCTTAACCGCTTGACCAACGGGCCTTATATATAAGGAACTAAATAACTAAAATTATTTAGTTCCTTTGGTGAGCTATCCGCGACTCGAACGCGGGACAACTTGATTAAAAGTCAAGTGCTCTACCACCTGAGCTAATAGCC
>CALXZW010000006.1 GCA_944393345.1 uncultured Clostridia bacterium | reverse complement strand
GTGGAAAATGGAAAATCAACATATACTATATCTGAAGAAGAAAATAAAGCAATACAAAAAGCAATAACTTCTAATGAAAGATATCAAGTATAAAAAGCATTGAATAATTAAATAAATATTAATTATTCAGTAAAAATACACCATTTTTTAATAAGTGGTATATTTTGGTATTAAAAAGAAAAAGATATATAAATGTGAAATAATAGTTACTAGTCAGCCATAAAAATAGAAAAAAGTTATCCACAGAATATTACATAGTCTGTAATACTAATGAAATATTAGTGTTACAGACTTTTTTCTTTAATTTGTATATAATACTGATTGAAGAAAGGTTGGTGATAAACTATGAAATCAGCAGATTACAATAATCAAATGTTTAAACAAATTCAAGAATTAATAAATAAATGTGATAGTTTATCACAAGAAATAAAAGATTTAAAAAAATAACATAAACAAGAGATTTATGAATTAAATCAAAAACATGAAAAAGAAGTAAAAAAGTTAAATGATAAAATAAATTCCTTAGAAAAAGAAAATACAGAATTAAAAGAAAAAGTTGATGTTTTAGAAGGAAAATCTAATCAAAAGAATAGTTGTAATTCAAATATTCTACCTTCTAAAGATGAATATAAAGTACAAAATCATAGAGAAAAAAGTAATAAAAAGCAAGGAGGCCAAAAAGGAAGAATAGGAAAAACATTAACAGTAAAAGAAGTAGAAATGTTAATAAAAGATAAAGATATAGAAGTTGTTGAAGAACATTTTGGGAACGAAAATACAACAAAAACTACAATAAAATATATAATGGACGTAAAAACAAATGTAATAATAAGAAAAATATATATTCATGGAAATCTAAAAAATACTGAAATACCAGAAGAATGCAAAAATAAGTCAACTGTAATATATGGAAACAATTTAAAATCACTAGTAGCAATTATGTATGCACAAGAAGTAATAGCTCTTGATAGAATGTCTGAATTCTTAAGAATCTTGACAGGAAATAAATTAAGAGTATCACATGGAAGTTTGGTAAATTGGGTTCATGAAGTATCAGATAAGTGCAAAAGAAGCAAAAAGAAATTAATAAGAGCAATAAAGAAATCAAAGCTAATATATACAGATGCAACACCAACATCTTTAAAGGGAAAATATGCCTATGCAAGAAATTATAGTAATGAATTAATTACTGTTCTTGAAGCAAGTATGAGCAAAAGAATTCAAGAAATACAAAGGCAAAATATATTACCTAATTTCAAAGGCTATATAATGCATGACCATGAAACAGGATTATACAATTTTGGTATAAAATCTCATCATTTAGAATGTTGGATTCACTTAGGAAGGGAATTGAAATACTTCGATGAATATATAAAGAATAGTTGGTCAAAAGAATTATGGGAATTTGCATGGAATATAAATAAGAAACGAAAAGAAAGGTTAAAAAACAAAATTGATCATTTCACGTCCAAAGAAATAATTGAATACAAGAAAAAATATGATGAAATAATTCAAAAAGGAATAAATCAAAATAAAAATACACTTTCCAAATATCTAAAGGATAAAGAAAAAGCAGTATTAAATAGGTTAATAAAATATAAAGAAAATTATTTAAATTACATAAAAGATTTTGATTTTCCAATTGATGACAATCTTTCAGAGAGAGATTTAAGAGCAACGAAATTAAAGAAGAAAGTATCTGGATGTCATAGGTCATTTCAAGGATTGAAAGATTATAGCAATATAAGAACAATAATCAGTACGTGTATAAAACAAGGAAAAAGTTATTTTGAATTTTTCAAAAATATTTTAAATAATAAGCCAATTTCAATAAGTAAACAAGGCTTAATAATGATGTACTAAAACGTAAGTTATAATTTTAGGACATCATTATTTTATTTTTTATGGATGACTAGTAACAAATAATAATATAAAATTATTAAAAATTAAAAGATAATACTTGACAAATAGTCTTATCAATGTTAATATTATTAATGTTGCTAGACACTGATTAAAAATGGAGAGGTGGTCGAGTTGGTTTATGGCACCAGTCTTGAAAATTGGCGTGCGTTTGTAGCGTACCGTGGGTTCGAATCCCACCCTCTCCGCCAATAAAAATAAAAGTTAGATATAGATATTAAATATCTAACTTTTATTTAAATAGTATATATGTAATGTAGGTGTACCCAAGTGGTGAAGGGGGCAGTTTGCTAAACTGCTAGGTCTCGTAAGGGGCGCGGAGGTTCGAACCCTCTCACCTACGCCAAAAAATGATATAAAGTAATTTTTCGCTTTATATTATTTTTTTTGCTTAAAATAAAAATTCAAACATTTTTATGACATAAAAAAAGATTAAATAAGATAAATTAAGATGAAATATATATCGTGATTTTAAAAATAAAGTTTTTAGGTAAAAAACTTTAAACTTTAAATTTTATTACAGTAAAATATTATAAAATAAAAGAGGTATATTAATGCTTAAAATTATAGAGGTAAAAGAAACACTGGAAGATAGTAAATTCGTAGATAACATTTATAATATTCAAAAAATAAATAAAAAATTATAAATAAAACTGAATATATCATTTAATTAAATAAAGATGATTATAACTATATTTCTATTTTAGCTGAAAAGTGCAAAATAGCATTAGAAAAAAATAAATCAGATATTGAAAATATAACACGTTCAATAATAAAAAAACTCGTGAATCTTAAATTAATAGATTACATAATTAATTTAAGATGGAAGGATGAAAGATGTGATTAAAAAGAGAGTTTAAAAAATATTTTAATAGAACACTGACATATCAAAAATATAGATGTTAAAATCATTGCTTTTTTTTCTTGATTGTTGACAGAGCGTTTTATAGGTTGTTATGATTTGCTTAACTAGTAATTTAAAATATTTTTAAGATTATAAAAAATATTTAAAAGATAATAGAATAAAATCTTATAAATAACATAAAAAAATACTAATAAAAACGAAAGTAGAGAGGTTAAGTAAAAAGGAGACATTACAAAAACGTTAGATAATAGTGTCGAAAAAAACATAGTTAAACTTGAATTTTAAATAATATTATATTATAATTAATTTAATACAGAAATTTAAAAGGTAAAGATAATATTAAAATGGGGGGATTATATGATAAAAAAAATTAGTATATTAATCTTATTAATAATATTTTTTATTAATAATGTTTATGCTGCTGAAGAATATAACGCACCTGCAAATATTGACCAATTTATGGAAAGATACAATATAGAAAAAGTTGAAGAAAATGGAGAGTTTGAGGAAATTATTGAAAGCTATAGAGATAAATATGATGAAGTAAATAAAGGAACAGATTTTGATACTTTTATACGTAATGCATCAGATTATGCTGTATATGATTCACGGTAAAAATCCTGATCCAGTTAACTTTTATAATGGTCAATATGATACAATTATGGATGATTTTGTTAGAGAATTAAAAGAAATGTATAAACCAGGAGAAGAGGGATATAGGTTTACACAAATTAGAATAGAAATTTATGGATACTATTTATGTCATGGATATTATGATACATATATAAAAGAGGTCAAACCTAAATTAGATAAGGAAAAAGAAGAACAAAAAAAGCGAGAAGAAGAAGAGAAAAAAAGACAAGAAGAAATAGCTAAAAAGAAAAATTATACATTTAATGTTAATGATTGGACTCCTGAGTCTCAAACAAGAATAACCAATGGAACACTTTTAGTGGAAGAAGCTAATAAAATAATAGGAGTTATAAACATAATAGCAAGTATATCTTCAGTAATTTTCTTAATAATAATAGGAATAAAATATATGTTAGGAAGTGTAGAAGAAAAAGCAGAATATAAAAAAACAATGGGAGCGTATGCGTTAGGTGCAATAATGGTTTTCGGTATAACTAATATACTTAATTTTATTGTTTCAATTGTGCAAACTATATCAAATGGATAAGAAGGGAAAAGAATATGAAAAAAATATATAAATATAAAATGATATTAATAAGTATAATTTCAACATTTATTATAATCTTTAATGTTAATAATACTTATGCACATGAAAATTCAATAAGAGTATCTAGAACAACTATTGATCAAATTATGAGTAGTGCAGAATCTTTTATAAATATTGGAAAAAATACAACTAATATGGATGTAACAGTTTTACAAGAGATTACAGATATTTTTTATAATATAATGCTAGGAGTAGGGATTGTTGTTGCTATTATAATAGGTATAGTTTTAGGAGTTAAATTTATGTCAGAAGGTACTCAATCAAAAGCAGAAGTAAAAGAAGCATTAATACCATATGTAGTAGGATGTGCTGTTGTATTTGGAGCTTTTATTATATGGAAAATAGTAATCATGATTTTATCTTAAAAAGGAGGGAGAAAATGAAAAAAATTTTTTATCTATTTTTAATTATAATTTTAATAGTACCTATATATTTTTTTAAAGTTTATGCATATCAAGAAGAAAAAATACAAGTAATACATACAATAAAATTAGCATTATCGTCATTGCCAAGTGTTGATCCCGGAGGATCAGGGGCATCTAATGGTATAGAAGATTTTAAAGGTTCTTCATCAATAAAAGATGACGAAATAAAAAAAATAGGAAATAATATAATTCAAATATTAAGTACAGTGGCATCAATTATTTCAGTATTAGTGCTTATATTATTAGGAATTAAATATATGTTTGGAAGTGTAGAAGAAAAAGCAGAATACAAAAAAACCTTAATGCCATATATAATAGGGGCAACATTAGTATTTGCAGCAGCTGGTTTAGCTGGAGTTATATATAGTATTGCAATAAATGTTTTTAAGTGATATAATAATAATTAAGTTATTGAAATTCCTTTATATAGAGGAAAAAGATAAATAAATATAGAAATGGAGGGAGAAAAATGAAAAAACTATTAAAAATATTGTATGTATTAATGATTATTTTACTAATAACACTGATGATGGGAAATATTTATGCTGCAGTGGATCCAAAAAATTTTACGGGTAATAGCACATATAATACTGGTAAAATTCAAACTTTAGGTCAAAATATTATTCAAATAGTAAGCGTTATTGGTTCAATAGCATCTGTAATAGTATTAATAGTTTTAGGTCTTAAATATATGATGGGAAGTGCAGAAGAAAAAGCAGAATATAAAAAGACTCTATTACCTTATATTATTGGTGCAGCTTTAGTATTTGCGGCATCAAGTATAGCAGCAGCAGTATTTAGTTTTACACAAAATATCGTATAAAAAATATATATGCGAGATGTTATATAATAAAAAAGTGCACCTCAAATGTTAGACAAAAAAGTTTTAATATTTGGAGGTGTATTTTTTATGGACAAATAATCCTATAAATTCAAATCAAATTTATATCGGTTCTATAATAAATGTTGGGGTGGAAAACAAAACTCCAACATTTTTTGTTCTTTTTTAATAAAATAAATACACTTATCAAAATACCTGATATAATGTAATTGCCAAAACAACATTAAAGGAGGTATTGATAAGTGCTAAGTAATTGTATCAAAAATTTATTAGATTTAAAAGACTTAAATGTAAAAAGTGTAAAAAATTTTAAAAATTCGGTGGAAATATATGCTGAATTTCCTAAATCTGAACATATTTGTCCTTGCTGTGGAACTTTGACTTCTAAAATCCACGATCACTATGCTCAACCTATAAAGGATATCCCTGTTCAGTTTAAACCTACTACTATTTTTCTTAGAAAAACTAGATATGAATGTAAATCTTGCGGTAAAATCTTTTACCCTCAAAATGACTTTATAGCTAAATATAAACGAAAATCTAAAAGGTTAATTTATTTTATTGTTAACCAACTAAAAAATAATATTGCTGCTTCTACTATTGCTAAAAATGTTAATATTGATGCTGGATTCATATCTAAAATTCTTTCTATAACTAATACTACATTGCCTCGTGTTCTGTGTATTGATGAATTTAAAGGTAACTCTGGTCAATATAAGTACTAAGTTGCTCTATTAGATGGTGAAACTCACAAAATAGTTGATATTCTTGAATGTAGACACAAACATTCTCTTTGTGAATATTTTAAAAAATTTCCCAAAGAGCAATTAGATAATGTAAAATATTTAGTTACTGACCTATGGGAATCTTATAAAGATATTGGTATTACTTATTTTCGTAAAGCTAAAATAGTTGCTGATCATTTTCACTGGACTAGATATGTTTGTAATGCTCTAGATAAAGTACGAATTGAAGTCCAAAGTAATTTACCTAAATCAGAAAGAAAATATTTTAAACATTCTAGATATCTTCTACATACTAGAAGATGTAAGCTAAAAGAAAATAGATATGATGAACTTGAAAACATCCTTATAAATTACTCTGAAAACCTTCGTATTACTTACAGAGAGAAGGAATATTTATTAGATATAATTCACTCAAATGAATCTGTTGAAAACAAAAAGACTATGTTCTCTGAATGGGTAAAAAGGAATTTAGAATCTTCTGTTCCTCAATTGGTCGAATGTGCTAAAACCTTTCAACATTGGGCTTATGAAATTAAAAATTCACTTGAAGTCCCATACTCAAATGGAACAATTGAGGGGACAAACAATAAAATAAAAGCTCTAAAACGTACAACTTTTGGTATGACCAAATTTGAAAACTTTAAAGCTAGAATAATGTTATTAGATTAAATTAATTTTATTTATATTAACAGTTTTTACCAATTATTGTGATTGGTTTATTAACTGAACCCAAAATTACATAATTTTAGGTATTTTTTAGTTAAAACATTAAATTGTATTAAAAAAGCTGAGGCAGAAAACTTTAAAAGTTTTCCGCCCCAACTATTGACATAGAGTCTTTATATCAAAGAAAAATAGACTAAAAGCTTGAAAATATTACATAAAAGTTACAAAAATATTACAAAAATATAAAAAATTTATTATTTATAACAAATTTCTTTAATTTTATGTTATAATTAATTTGAATAATTATAATATAGAGAAGGAGGAATAAAATGCAAATATATCAAATACCAAGAAATTATAAAGGAGAAAGTAGAATATTATCTATTTTTTCTACAAAAGCATTAATATATACAGTAGTAGGAATGTTAATAGGATTAATACCATATTATTTATTTAAAATACTAGGAATGCAAATAATTGGAATAATTATAGATTTAATATTTGCTGTAATTGGATTTTCAATAGCAACATTTAAAATACCTGAAATAAAAAAAATAGAATTAACACGAAAAACTGGTGGGGAAAATATTGATGAAGTAATAAAAAGATGGATTAAATATAAAAGAAAAGGAAATACAGTATATGTTTTAAAAAAGGAGGAAACAAAAGATGAGTGATAATCAAATATCAAATATTTTAAGTAATTTATTAATTTTTATGCTTGGTATTTTAGGTATTTTTGTAATAATATTTATAGTATTAAAGATAAAAGAAAGAAATGAAAATAAACCAGCAAGAGAACAAAAAAATAACGAAATTAAGGCTAAGGAAAATGAAGAAAATCAATTAAATAAAAAAAGCATAAATGAATTTATGGAGTTCGATTCAATAATTGATAGTATGATTTATAATAAAAGGTTAAGAAAATATGTAATGGTAATAGAATCTCAAGGGATTAATTACGATTTAATGTCTGGAATAGAAAAAAACGGAGTAGAAGCAGGATTTTTACAATTTCTTAATACATTAAGAGCACCTATACAAATATATGTTCAAACTAGAACTGTAAATTTAAGTAGTAGTATTTCAATTTATAAGGAAAGAATAAATAGGATAAAAGATAAATTAATAAAAAAACAAATGGAATATCAGGAGAATTTAGATAAAAATAGTCAAAATAATGAAGAACAGAAAAAGTTAGAATTTGAAATAATAAGATTAAAGAATTTATATGAATATGGGTTAGATATAGTAAATAATACTGATAAAATGAGTATGAACAAAAATATATTAAGAAGACATTATTATATAATTATTTCATATTCACAAGAATCAGTGAATGGTCAGTACGATGAGGAAGAGATTAGAAATATAGCATTTAATGAATTGTATACAAGGGCACAAGCAATAATAAATTCTTTAAGAGTTTGTAGTATAAATAGTAAAGTATTAGATAGTATACAATTATCAGAATTGTTGTATGTAGCATACAATAGAGATGATTCAGAGATATATAATTTAAACAAAATGATAAATTCAGGTTATTATGAATTATATTCTACAGCAGAAGATATTTTGAAAAAAAGAGAAAGAGAATTAGATAAATATATTAGGGAAGAGGCTTTAAAGCGTGCTAATGAAGCAGTTTTAGAAACGGTAGAGAAAAAAGAAAAAGAAAGAGAAATTGAAACACGAGAAAGAGAAAAAGAAAATTTAATACAGCAAATGGCTCAAATAATTTTAGATGAAAACGAGACTTTATTAGGAAGAGATTTAAAATTAGAGGCAGAAAAGAATTTAACTAAGAAGAAAGGAGTGAAAAAACAAAATGAAAAATAAAGAAAATATAAAAATGGAAAACCATGACATGGAAACAAATATTTTAAAGAAAAAAAATATTAAAGATTTAATAGCACCTTCAGGAATTGATGCAAGAAATATTGATCATCTAGAAATAATATCTAATACCAAAAGATATGCTAGAAGTTTTTTTGTTTCAAGTTTGCCAAGAATGTGTGTGTTTCCAGAAATTTTTAGAGATTTATATTTATTTGGAGATTTAAATACTTCTATATATATAAACCCAGTAAAAGAAGATAGATCTCAAAATGAGTTAAATAGAGTTATAAATGAATTGGAAACAGAAAGAATAGTAGCAATGGATAAAGGAAACATAAATAGGGAAAGTACAATTTCACAAAAAAGATTAGAAGCAGAACATTTAAGAGATGAAATTGCAGCAGGATTTAACAAATTATTTGAAGCATCAATTGTTTCTACTTTATACACATATAGTTTAGAGGAGCTAGATAGGCAAACAAAATTATTATCAACAGAAATGTCTAAAACATTAGTGGGAATAAAGACTGCTTGGGGAATGCAAGAAGAAGCATTTAAAAGTAATTTGCCATTAATGAACGATAAAATTAAAAGAATACATACTTTCGATAGAAATTCTATGGGAACAGTATTTCCATTTACTACTTCAGAAGTTGGGCATCCAACAGGAGTACCATTAGGATTTAATAAGCAAACAGGAACACCAATATTATTTGATAATTTTCATTCATCATTAACAAATTATAATATGGTAATTTTCGCTAAATCAGGAGCAGGAAAATCAGTAACAATGAAAACATTAGTATCTAGATCTTCAGTTCTTATGGGAATAGAAAGCCTTGCATTAGATGCTGAAGGAGAATATACTTCTATGGCCGAAAGTTTAGGTGGAATAAATGTTGTAATAAGTCCAAATTCAAAGACTATAATTAATGTATTTGATATAGAACTTGAAAAAATAAAAGATGAAATTACAGGAAGAGAGAGAGTAGTATTAAATGTTGAAAATAAAGTAGAAGATGTTACACAAGCATTACTTACTATGGCAAAAGGAAGTACAAGAAGTGAAGAAGTAAATGAATTAACGAAACAGATAATTGCTGAATCTGTTGCAGAAGAATATGCTAGTTTAGGAATTAATAATAATCCAAATAGTTTGTATGAATCTAAAACGATAGGTGTTAATAGTGATAATGCATTTGGAAGAAAAAAGAAAAAAATGCCAACAATAGGAAGTTGGTATAAAAGAATACAAGCCAAGGCACAAAGTGATACTAATAAAGACTATCAATTTCATTATAGCTATCTTTTAAAAGTTATGAAACAATATATAAGAGAATATGATGGACAAATGGCATATTTCGATGGACAGTCAACATTTGATTTATTGGAAGGAGAACCTTTTATAAATTTAGATATATCACAATTAGAAGAAAGATTTGCAAGACCATTAGCGCAACAAATATTACTTTCTTGGATATGGGAAAAATTTGTAAAGAAAAATAGCGAAGATCGTAAAAAAGCTGCAATGAAAAGGGTATTAGTTGATGAAGCATGGATGTTGTTGCCATATCCAGAAGCAGTAGAGTTTTTAAACAAAATGGCTAGACGTGCAAGAAAAAGAAATGTTTCACTTGCAATAATATCACAAAGATTTCAGGATTTTTATGAAAAGCCAGAAGTACAAGCAGTTTTAACTTCATCAGACACTAAATTATTTTTAGCACAAGATAAATCAGAAATACAATATTTAAAAGAAGTATTTAAATTATCTGAAGGAGAAGCCGGATTTTTGGTAACATGTCAAAAAGGTGAAGGGTTATTAAAAGTAGGAGCAGATACAGCAGTATTAAAAATTATGCCAACGAAAAAGGAATTTGAATTTGTTGAAACAAATTTAAATAAAATAGCTAATAAAATGTATAAATAATATAGGAGGAAAAAATGTATTTCTTAAGGAAAAGTAAAATATTTAAAAATATAATTATGATACTTGTAGTTCTAACATTATTTCAATTCATTTGCCCTTCAACTGTACATGCTGATGATGGTTTCCCAGGTGTATTAGTAGGACCACTTGTTAACTTCGTTATATACTTAGGTGATGCTGCGATGGATTTAATACATAATAACGTTATGGGACAAGCACAAAGCAATATGCCAATTAATACAAGAGAAACTTGGTGGGATCAATGGGGAGCATGGATAGTAGGAATACTTGCAGGGATAATAGCAGTTGCAATTGTAATAGCTACTGCAGGACTAGCTTCTATGGCTCTAGCAGCAGTTGGAATAGCAGCTACTGTGCATGTTGGTATAACTTCTGTAGTAGCTTTAGGATTAACAGCGGGAGTGGTTGTAGGAGTGTGGTATGACAAAACAAGCTTACCGCAAGATTTAATATTGCCAATGTATTCTATATCACCAGAAGAAATTTTTGAAGGTAAAATACGATTATTTGATGTTAATTTTTTTGCACCTAAAAATGATATATATGTAAAAACAAAAAATGAAAATAGTAATGGAGAACAGAATTCATATAAAGTATCAGATTTTTCAGAAGAAGAATTAAATAAAAAAATACAAAGTGAAGGTGGTGTAGATAAGTATTATTATTTAGATGAAAATAACGAAGAAGTTACAACATCAAAACAAAATATTTCCTTTGATTTGCAACCAATAGTAAGTAGTTGGTATAATTCTATAAAAAATCTAGCAGTGGTATTAATGATGATAATATTAGTCTATATAGGAATACGAATAATGCTAGTTTCAGTAGCCTCAGAAAAAGCAAAATATAAACAAATGTTAAAAGATTGGTTTGTAGCAATGTGTATATTATTTTTTATGCACTATATTATGACTTTTGCTGTGTCAATGGTATCATTATTTAATAAAGCTGTTGCATCACTAAGTGAAAATAAACCTGCTATTCAATCTGTAATAATACAAAGTGACAAAAGTAGTAAAATGATAGATGCTTTGAAAGAATGTAACATGGAAGATATAATTGTAGATCTATATGGAAGTCCAGCATTAGATAGCAATGGAAATGTAAGAAGTGATTTGTCTTTAGATCCACCTGCTGATCAACCAGAAAAGGGGGTATATATCACATGGGTTACAAATTTAATGGGAAAAATTAGATTGCAAGCACAATTTACTACTGGTTTTGCTAATAATATAGGCCATGCAATATTTTGTATATTTAAAAAGGGTTTTATATTTAGCCTTTTTAACAATGATTGCGCCATTAGTTGCACTAACATATCCAATAGATAAATTAAAAGATGGTCAAGCACAAGCATTTAATGCCTGGCTCACAGAGTATATGTTCAATTTATTAATACAACCATTGCATTTATTGTTATATACAATACTTGTTTCTTCTGCTATTGAATTATCCTCATCAAATATATTGTACTCGTTAGTTGCAATAGGATTTTTAATACCAGCTGAAAAATTGTTAAGAAAATTTTTCGGATTTGAAAAAGCTACTACAGCAGGAAGCTTTGCAGGTGCTGCGGCAGGTGCTGGACTTTTAATGTCAGGATTATCAAAAGCATTAAATGTAAACAAACATAATAGTAAATCAGGTAATTCTAGTGATTCAAATAGCAAAGATGGAGGAGATAATAATAGTTCAAAAATAAATTTCAATGATAATTTCAATTCTGCTGATGCATTAGCATCTGGAAATGATGATGATACTTCACTTAGAATGCAAGAACCAGAGATTTCCGGAGAATCAGAAGAAAAACAGGAAACTCCTCAGCAAGCGATGTTAGATGCATATGATGAAGGTTTTGGAACAGATGAATGGGATTCACAAGAAAGAGACCAGATGGCTAGAGATGCTTATATGGAATCTGGAGAACAAGCAGAACCACTTTCAGATGAAGAGTTTGAAAATATGCTGAGAGAACAGGAATATTCAGAAGATGATATTCAAGAAATGATGCAACAGTATAAAGCTCAAAAAGGTGAGAATAGTAATCAAAATGTTAATAGACCTTTAACAGACCAACTAGAGAAAAAGCCAATAGAGAAACCAACTAAAATCAAGAAACCTCATCCTAAATTACAAAGATTTAAAAGAGTAGCAGGATATGGATTATCTAGAGTAGGTGCGAGAGGATTAGAAAAATTATCCAAAGCACCATTTAAAGCAGCAAAATTAGCAGGTGGAGCAGCACTTGGTTTTACAGCCGGAACAATTGGTGTTGCAGCAGGTATTGCTTCAGGAGATTTAGGAAATGCGATGAAATATGGAAGTGCTGGTATAGGTGCAGGAGCAATTGCAGGTTCTAAATTAGTAGGATATGGATTAGATAAAGCAGATAAATTAAGAGTATCAGAAGGAATGAAAAGAGCATATTATGGTGATGAATATGATAATGTACAAATGCAAAAGAGAATTAAGGAATGGAAGAGAAATGGAAGAAATAGAGAAGAACTTGAGGCAAGTGTAGGAAGAGAAAGAGCAAAAGAGATGTTAAGAAATGGTGATATTGATGAATATTTATCTAAAAATGTAACCTCTGCTAAAGATATTGGACTATTAGAAGAACTTCAAAAACAAAATATAGCGAAAAACAGAGATCAAGCTATTGCAATACATAATTTTGGAAATATGACAGGAGATACAACTAAAATGAAAAAGAAAGATAGAAAAGATTGGCAAGATACTTTTGAAGATAAATATAAAGGATATAAAGATCCAAAGAAATTATCATCAGAAACAATGAGTAAATTAGATGATTACTATAATTTAAAGAGAAAATATTTATAATAAAAACACATAAAGATAAAAGAATGAGATGTTAATGCAAAAAGATTAGTCTCATTCTTTTATAAAATATAAAATGGGATTTAATAATTAAAGTATTATTGAAGAAAGGAGATAAGATTTATTTAAGAAATTTAGATATATCGTAAAATTATATGAATAAAATAATAAGATTTTACAATCAAAATAGAAAAAGAATATGGCGTGCTATGATATTTATACTTTTTATTATATCTTTGATTCAAGCATTAAACTATTTAACAAAAGTTAATTTAAATAAAAATAGTAAAAATATTAGAAATGAATCAGAAGAAAGTAATATAACTTACAATGAAGTAAATATAGAGTCAGAAGAATCAATATTGTCAAAAGATAGTCTTTCACAAAGCCAAAAAGATAACATTTTTGTAATAGATGAATTTTTTAAGTGTTGCAATGAAAATAATGTGAATGCTGCATATGAATTAATAAGTCAGAGTTGTAAAGAGCAAATGTTTCCTAATATAGAAACTTTTATTGAATTATATCATGGGAAAATGTTTGAAAAAGATAAGAAAAATATTTTTGTAGAGAATTGGGTAGATAACATATATAAGGTAAAAATAGAAGAAGATATATTGGCAAATGGAGGAAAAGGTGATACGGAATCTTTTCAAGACTATGTTACAGTTATTAGAGAAGACGGTAAAAATAAGTTAAATATAAACAATTATATAGGTAAAAAATCATATATTGATGAAAAAGAAGAAAAAAATAATATAATAATGCAATTAGTTGAAAAAAATACTTATATGGATTATGATATTTACACAATTAAAGTTACAAACAATTCAGATAAAATTATACTATTAGATGAATTAGAAGGAATTTCATCAATGTATATTGAAGATGAGAAGGAGATAAAATATTATGCATATGCAAATGAGTTAACACAAACCACTTTATTAATAAATCCTAGAGAGACAAGAACAATTAAAATAAGATATTATAGTAAATTTACATATCAAAAAGAAATAAAGAAATTAGTTTTTGCAGAAGTGATTTTAGATTATGAAAAATATATGAGTGATAAAAATAATGAAAATAATGGCATAGAAAAAATAGAATATACTTTAAATTTCTAATATTAAAAGGAGCAGATATGAGTGAAGATTTAAAAAAAATAAAAAAAGTGGTAAAAATTTTTCTAAAAACAATATCTTTTCCAATAATAATTATCGTAACGATTATTGTTCTAGTTTTAGCTATTTTAGCAGGATCTGTGTATCAAATAGTGTTGGATAATGGATCTTTTGTAGATGGAGATTGGAAATATACTTTGTATGGAGCATTTGAATATATAAATGAAGTTGCCATAGAAGATGATGGAAGTATAAAAAATGAAATGACAGCAGAAGAAGTTTGGAATAAACTTGAAGAAAATGGAAGTTCAGTAAGTGATTACTTAGATAATTATGAAGAATTAAAAAAACTTATTGATGCACAAACAGTAACACAATATCCAGACTTACGTGATGACCCATCTAAAGAAATTGATTGGCAAAATGTTCCTGAAGATACCATACAGGGAATTATAAAATTTATGAGGGCAGATGCTAGTGGAAATAAAAAATATATGAAATATGCAACTCCGTCAGACTTTCAAAGTTATATAGATGACTATAAGAATACAGGAGATCTTAAGGCAAAAGAAAATGCTTTAACTCATTTTACTTTAGAAAAACAAAATAGCCAGATAGATGATGATGACGAAAGTAGTACAAGCTATTATGTTAAAGTAGCAGTATGGGAAGAAGAAATAGAAACTGTAAAAAATGTAGGAAAAAATACAGGAAAAAAAGATGAAGATGTTAAAGAGTCAGAAAAGAGAAGTTATACAATTACTACAACAAATATAAATTATCAAGAAATGGTAAAAGGATATACTCTTCCGTTTGATTTATTATGGTCTTTCCTTGTAATAAGTTCAGAAAAAGAATTTGTTTTTGAATTAGCAGAATTAGCATATAACAGTGAAATAGAAATAACTATACATGATAATGTAAACAAAAATATTAATCAAAGGTTTGAATATTATGATAAATATATAAGAATTAAAACAGATGCAATGGCAACAACTAATTTTACTTTTAAAGAGGGAGAACCTGATAAATGTCCTGAAGAAGGTCAATGGGAAATAAGTCTTTTAGAAGATTCATATACAACAACAACCACCAAAACTGTAATAACAAATACAATAGATTATGCAGTTACAAAAGCAAACGTATGGGTAGTTAATTACGAAAAAGAATATAAATTGCAAACACCTCCAAAAATGAATAAAGATGAAGGAGAAGAACAAAAACTCAAAGATTCAACTCAAGGTGGGGCATATAAAGAAGATAATAAGGATAACAACGGGTATATACAAATATTAAGAAATCAAGCAATATATCGTATAAATAAGCATTATGGTACAGATGTTACAATTGGGGATACAACTGTAAATTACATAAGAGCACAATATTACAAGGATTTGAAAAATGTAAGAGAAAAGATAGATAACACAGTGGAAACGATTAATTATGTATCTTCCCCAGGAAAAGTAGAAGAAAAAACAGATCTTGAAGGAAAAAAAGGAGAAAATTTTGTTACTATCATAAACAAACCAGAACATTATAATGCAAAATCAAATATTACTAGTGCGGCAGAATGGTTATTTGCGATGATAAAAACAAATCCACATATTTCAGATATGTTGGACTTAGTAAAATACTTATTATATAAAGCTAATGGAAAAGATTATGGAGTTACTGAATATGATTTTGAAATATTTAAAGAAGAAAATTTTAATAAAATTAGTGGAGTAAAGTCTGGGTTATCTACATATTTAAGACAATTTTCACATAATGGAGAAGCACCGCAATCAGCAGATGGAAAATACTATTTAATGTATGGGGATGGATCTGGTGCACCAACTATAGGAAATGCAGATTTACAATGGGAATCAAATTGGGAAAAATTTAAAGAGTCAGGAAAAATTTTAGAAAATGGTAAAGAAAAAACTGTTAATAATATAGCGGATTACATAAATAATAAATATTTTGATGGAAATCCAGGAAAAAAATTTAGTGATGGAGAAGAAGGAGATAAAGAAATTGAAAAATTACAAATATATATAGAAAAAGAATTAACTGATAAAGTCGGAGATAGTACAGTAATCGGAAAGTATAATATTGTTTTATCAGATACATCAGGACTTAAACTATCTCAACAACAATTATATGCATTAACTGCTATTGCAATGAATTTTGGACACTTACCTAAAAGGCCAGAAGGCAATGAACATACTTTTAAACAAGTGTATTTAGAAGGAGCAGCAAATTATGAAATAAATTCATTTGAACATAATAAATACATATGGGATAATTGGTGGTCATATCTTGGTGGAATGACTCCAACAGGTGGAAGATCGGCACTTTTAGAAGCAAGAGATGGAGCTTATGAAACATATGTAAAAGGAATATTTGATTTATCAGAATCAAAAGGAGGAGCAATATTTGGAAGGACATGCTATGTATTTTATACTCAAGAACAAATTGCAAGATATGACTATGCAAAAGATTTACCATTTACAAGAATATCATCAAATGAGAAGGAGATTTTTACTTATGAAGAAAATACTGCTTTTAGCGCAGGATCAAATGAGATAGCAGAATATGCATTACAATTTGTAGGTGAAGGACATTCTAAATTTACAAGTTATGCTATATCAAAAGGATGGATAGATTCTGGAGCAGATTGGTGTGCAATGTTTGTTAGTTATTGTTATGATAATTGTGGACTCATTCCAAATGTTTTAAAAGAAGCATATATTGGTTGTACATCAGAAGTAAATAATTTAAAAGATAGAAATGAATTTATAGATGCTAGTACAGGATATATTCCTAAACCAGGAGATATTATATTTTTTAAAAAATATCAAAATGGTGAGATTATTTCTTATCATACGGGAATTGTTACTTCATCTGATGGAATAAAAGTATATACAGTAGAAGGAAATACAGGAACTTCTAGCTATAGTGGAAATGACTATTGGAAAGGAAGTAAAGTTTTAGAAGATTCATATTTTATAAATGCTAATAATATTTATGGATATTTTACTCCAAGTAAATAAGAAAAGGAGATAGAAAATGAAGAAAATTTTAAAAAGTAGTATTATAATAATTGTTGTAATAGCTATAATTTTGATTATTATATTAATACTGCTACCTAAAGAAAATCAAGAACTAGAAGAAATTAAGAAAGAAGCTGAAATGCAAAGAAACATTGAAGAAAACCCAGGAATGATTATAAATGGTAAGAAACCTTCGGAATTAAAAGTAGAGAATATTTTTTACACAATAGACAATGAGTTAAGAATATATATGAATCAAGTAAATAATTCTGAAAAAAATAAAGTATATAATTTATTAGATAAAGATTATATTGAAAAAAATAATATTACAGAAGAAAATGTTTTAGAAAAAATTCCTAATTATATAGATATAGATACATATAAAACAAAGAAAATATATGAATTAACAGGAAGAAATCTTGCTACATATTTTGTAAAAGGAATAGTAGAGGAAAAAAATATATATTTTGTATTTAAACTTGATATAAGTAATGATGTTTTTTCAATATTTCCTATTGAGGAAGAAGAATATAATAAAAAAATAAATGAAGTAGTTAATTGTGATCAAAAAGAAGAAGAAACAATAGAAGTTAATGAAGATAATAAGATTGTATATGTTAGTCTGAATGAAGAAGAAATTGTTGATAAGTATTTCCAAGATTATTTAGAAACTATATTAAATGATTTTAATGCAGGATACCAAATATTAAATAAAGAATATAGAGAAAAAAGATTTGAAAATGTTGAAAATTTTGCCCAATATGTAAATCTTAATAAAACAAAATTCGAAAAAATGTGTAAAATTTTTTGGAAATCAAATGAAGAGTTTGAAGATGTAAAAGAATTTGAAGAATATTATTATGAAATCTCACAAAATGGAATTCAGAAATATAGTATTAATGAATATAATAATATTAAACAATATATATGTATAGATCAAAATGAAAACTATTATATATTTAACATAAAAGGAATAATGGATTACGAAGTAATCCTAGATACATACACAGTAGATTTACCACAATTTATAGAGAAATATGAGAATAGTAATGAACAAGTAAAAGTAGGAATGAATATAGAAAAATTTAAAGAAGCAATAAATATGAAAGATTATAGATATGCATATAATTGTTTAGCAGATTCATTTAAGTCAAATAAATTTAATACACAAGAAGAATTTTCAAATTATGTAACTAATAATTTTTTTGAAGAAAATGAGTTGGAATATAACACAATAAAAAAAGAAGGAGAAAATTTTATTTGTAATGCTATTTTATCAGATAAAAATGGAAATCAAAAAAATATTACAATCATAATGCAATTAAAGGAAAATACAAATTTTGTAATGTCATTTAGTTTTGAATAAGGGAAGATTATCTTCCCTTATATATTAAAGGAGAGGTATTTAATGATTGAAATAAACAATTTAACTAAATCATACAAAAAAGATAAAAAAGTTATAGATAATATAAATTTAGAAATTAGAAATGGAGAAATTTTTGGATTTTTAGGTCCAAATGGAGCGGGCAAGACTACAACAATAAAAATGATTACGGGAATATTAGAAATTGATAGTGGAGATATTCTTATAGATGGTAGAAGTATTATTAGAGAGCCTACTATTGCAAAAAAACAGTTTGGTTTAGTTCCAGATAATCCAGATATATTTTTAAATTTAAAAGGGATAGAATATTTAAATTTTTTAGCAGATATTTATGGAATATCAAAAGAAAAAAGGATAGAAAGAATAATAAAGTTTGCTAAAGAGTTCGAAATAGAAAATGCTTTAAATGATAAAATACAAAGTTATTCTCATGGTATGAGACAAAAATTAGTAATAATTGGTGTTTTGTTACACAATCCGCAAAACTGGATATTAGATGAGCCGATGACTGGATTGGATCCTAAATCATCTTTTTATTTAAAAAAGTTAATGAAAGAATATGCTAAAAATGGAAAAACAGTTTTTTTCTCTACACATATATTAGAAGTTGCAGAAAAGTTATGTGATAGAGTTGGAATAATAGATGATGGAAAAATATTGTTTGTAGGGACTTATGAAGATATGAAAAAGGAATTTAAACGTAATTCATCATTAGAAGAATTATTTATGGAGATTACAAAAAAATGAATAAAATTATTAAATTAACAAAAATTTTTTTATGTGAAACATATCAAAAAACAGATATAATTAATGAAAGAACAGGGAAAATAAATAAAAAGTCTATTTTTATTTGGTTAATAGGTATTATATTTATAGCGATTATATTAATTAGTCAAGCAGTCATAAAATATTTAGTAAAGATAAATCATCCAGAAATATTTTTAAATGTTTATTTAACATTTGTTACTGTGTTGTTATCTTTTCAAGCAGTTTTGTTATGTGTAAATGTATTTTATTTTTCTAAAGATTTAGAAAAAGTTTTGCATTTTCCAATTAAACCGCTAGAACTCTTAATAGCAAAATTTAATTGCTTATTATTTATATCATATATAACTGAATTAATATTAATGTTCGTACCCTTAATTTTATATGGAATGTTAACACAAGTAGGATTGTTGTTTTATATTTATGAATTAATAGTAATTGTTTTATTACCAATTTCTTTAATAGGAATGATAAGTATAATAATGATGTTTCTTATGAATTTAAGTCGTTTTGTAAAAAATAAAGAAATATTTCAAATTATAATAACATGCATTTTGTTAATAATTATGTTGGGAATAGAATTTATAATTATTAAAGATTTAACTAAAAAATTTAATGGTGATGAAAATAATCAAGAGGAAATTTCAGCATATATTGATAAAAAAGCAGAAGAGTTAACTAAATATTTTCCTACAACTAAATATTCAATAAATATACTAAAAAATAGTAATTTAACAATATCTATTATAAGTTTATCAAAATTACTTGTTATAACTATGTTTATATACATGCTATTTGCATTAATAGGTCAAAAAACATATTTAAAAAACATTCTAAAAGGAACAAGATATTATAAAAGGAAAAATAAATTTGACATTAAAGCTATAAAAGAATCTAAAAACATAAAAAAAATATATATTGAAAAAGAATTTAAACAAATATTTAGAATACCAGCATTTTTTATTCAATATATATTTCCAATAGTTATAATATTTGTTACAGAAATAGTATTGCTTATTTTTATAGTTCCAAATCTAAATGAATTTATGCAAAAGCAGGGAATAGATGAAAAAGGATTAATAAATTTTGATATACAAGTAGTATGTTTTATAGTAGGTTTTTTGCAAGTAATATATTCATTTTCTAATATTTCTTTGACTTCAATATCAAGGGAAGGAAAAAATGCAATATTTATAAAATATATACCAATAGATTTATATAAGCAATTTTGGTATAAAAGCATGCCACAAATTATTATAAATTTTTTAACTGCTATATGTTTAATTATTATTCCTATAATTATTGCTAAAAATGTAAATATATTAACTGTATTATTGATTGTAGTTCTTACATTTGTTATGAATATAATGAACAGTATATTAATGGTTTTAGTAGATTTAAAAAGACCAAATTTAAATTGGGAAGCAGAATATCAAGTTATAAAGCAAAATAGTAATAAAATTTTTCAATATATATTAACAATAATTGTTGTACTAATATTAATGTATGGAAATTCTATTTTTTATGAGCTAAATTGGAATGTTAATATTTGTATAGTAATATTTATAATATTATTTCTAACAGTGATAATATTAACTGATAGATATGTTAATAAAAACAAAAATAAAATTTTTAGAAATATCAATTGAAATAAATCGAAATGAATCCAGAAATAAAAATTATAATTTTATTTCTGGATTATAAAAATTTTTTTATATCAAAAAATTTTTATTTACATATTATATTTTGGTGATATATATGAAAATAAGTTTAGCATTATCAGGAGGAGGTATTAAAGGGGTAGCACATATAGGAGCATTAAAGGCTCTAGAGGAAGAAAAGATTCAAATTGAAAAAATATCAGGAACGTCATCTGGTAGTATAGTTGCGAGTTTATTTGCTGCTGGGTTTTCTTCTGATGATATTTATAAAATATTTAAAAAATATTGTAAAAAAATAAAATATGTTGAACCTATAAATATAGTAAAATTAATTTTAGGTCTTATATTAGATAGAAAAATAATAATAGATGGACTAAATAGTGGAATTCAAATAGAAAAATTAATTCAAAAAGAATGCGAAAAGAATAATATTCAAAAAATGTCAGATATTAAAATCCCATTAATAATTCCAACTGTTGACATGTGTAAAGGTGAGTTAATATGTTTTACATCATATCAATTTAGAAAAAATTTTTCCGATAATATAATATTTGAAAATGATATTTCAATAGGCAAAGCAGTTAGAGCAAGTTGTAGCTATCCTGTAGTTTTTTCTCCTTTTGATTATAAAGGAAGCAAATTAATAGATGGTGGTATTAGAGAAAATATACCATGGAAAGTTTTAAAAATGCTAGGGGCAGAAAAAGTTTTAAGCATTAGTTTCGAAACAGAAAGAGATGAATGTGAAAATAAAAATATTATTGAAGTAGCAAATAGGGCAATAGAATTATTGTGTAGGGAATTAACTAACTATGAGTTAGATGGATCTGATTATAATATTAAAATAAAAACAGAAAAAATAGGATTATTAGAAATAGAAAAATTAGACGAGTTATATGAAATTGGATATATAGAAACCAAAAAATGGCTAAAAGATATATAAAAAAAAGAAGCAATTTAAACTTGCTTCTTTTTACATATGTTCTAATATTTTTTGAGAATTTTCATCTGAACCCTTTTTAGCAATACTGCTATCATTAATATTTTGTTTTAATTTTAAATTATCTTTAGCTACAGTCATCAATAATTTAATTCTATTAGTTTGATTTGTTTCACTAGCTCCAGGATCATAGTCTACTGGAGAAATATTAGCATTTGGATACATATTTCTGATAGTTTTGATAACCCCTTTGCCTACAACATGATTAGGCAAACATGCAAAAGGTTGGACGCATACGATATTTGGAATACCATTTTCTATGTACTCAATCATTTCTGCTGTTAAAAACCAACCTTCACCAGTTTGATTACCAATGGAAAGAACATTTTTAACTTTATCTTCTAAGTGCCATATATCACATGGTTGTAAATAACCTTTTTTTGAGTTAGCTAATGCAATTTTAACATCTTTTTCTAATATATTAATGATTTTTATTGCTGCTTTACTAATTTTTGCAGAAGTTTTATTAGTATTTAATAATTGGTTGAAAGTTATTCGATGTGTTGCCATGAATTTTGCAAATCCCATAAAATCAGGAAGTATAACTTCTGCGCCCTCCTGTTCTAAAAGATTAGCAACATAATTGTTTCCAAAAGGATGATATTTAATTAAAACTTCTCCCACTATACCTACTTTAGGCTTTTCAATTGAAGTATCTAATTCAATTTTTTCAAAATCATTTACGATATCATAAATACTTTGCTTGAATTCTTTATTTGTAGATTTAATTAAAAGTTTTTTACATTTTTCCATCCAAATGTCAAATAATTTTTGAGTTTCACCTTTATTAATTTCATAAACTCTATTTTTAGTAAGCATTTTTTGCAATAAATCAGCATAAACAACAGTTTTTAATAATTTATCTATTAAAGGTATTGTCAACTTAAAACCAGGCATTTTTTCCATACCTACAAAGTTTAAAGATATAACTGGAACATTTGGAAAACCAGCATCTTTTAGTGCTTTTCTTATAAAACCGATATAGTTTGTTGCTCTACAACCACCACCGGTTTGAGACATAATTAAAGCAGTTTTATTTACATCATATTTTCCAGATTGTAATGCTTCTATCATTTGACCAGTTACTAAAATTGATGGATAACAAGCATCATTATTAACATATTTTAACCCTGTTTCTACAGTTTTTTGTGTACAGTTTCTTAAAAGTTCAATGTTATATCCAGAAGAGCGAACTGCTGATTCAAGTAATTCAAAATGTATAGGTGCCATTTGAGGGAATAATATTGTATAATCTTTTTTCATTTGTTTAGTAAAAATTTTCTTTTTAATTCCGTAATCGCCTAATACATTATTTTCTATATTAGCGTTTTCACGTTTTTTCATACTTGCAAGTAAAGAACGAATACGTATTCTTACAGCTCCTAAATTATTTACTTCATCAATTTTTATTAAAGTATACATCTTATTATAGCTAGACAAAATTTCTTCTACCTGATCTGTTGTAACAGCATCAACACCACAACCGAAGGAATTTAGTTGTACTAATTCTAAGTTATTGTGTTTTCCGACATAATCAGCAGCAGCATAAAGTCTTGCATGATAAACCCATTGATCAACTACTCTTAAAGGTCTTTTAGCTTCCGTTTTATCAGCTACACTATCTTCAGTTAATACACAAAGTCCTAAAGAAGTTATTAATGTATCGATACCATGATTAATTTCAGGATCTACATGATATGGTCTACCAGCCAAAACGATCCCTTTTAAATTATTTTCTTCAATATATTTTACGGTTTCTGAACCTTTTTGTCTTATTTCATTTTTACATTTTTGATATTCTGCTTCAGCTTTGTCTACTGCCTCATTTAACTCTGCTTTTGTAAAATTATATTCTTTAAATTCATCTAATTCTAAAACTTTTTTTACTAGATTTTTCTTGTCAAAAGGTAAAAATGGATTTATAAATTTTATATTTTTACTTTTCAAGTTTTCAACATTATTTTTTAAAACTTCGGAATATGATATTACAATAGGACAATTATAGTGATTATCTGCCTTTTCATATTCTTTTCTTGAATATGGCATACAAGGATAAAAAATTGTTTTAATTCCCTGTTCTAACAAACTTTCTATGTGTCCATGTGAAAGTTTAGCTGGATAACATACTGATTCAGATGGCATTGATTCCATTCCTTTTTCGTAAGTAGATCTAGTACTTTTTTCAGATAAAATAACTCTAAATCCAAGACTTGTTAAAAAAGTAAACCAAAAAGGATAATCTTCATACATATTTAAAACTCTAGGTATTCCTATTGTTCCTCTTGTTGCATATTGCTCATCTAAAGGAGTATAATTAAAAATTCTATTAAATTTAAATTGTACTAAATTGGGTAAAGGTTTTGACTTAGTGACTATTCCAGCACCTTTTTCACATCTATTCCCAGAAACATGTATTTGTCCATTACTAAATTTATTTATTGTTAACTTGCAATGATTTTCACAATTATTACAACGCGTGTGTGTAACCTTAATTTCTAATTTATCAATTTCTTCATAGCTTAATATTGTTGATTTGTGTTCCATATCAAGATTAGCTTCATATTGTTCTTTTGATAGTAAAGCCATTCCATATGCACCCATTAATCCAGAAATATCAGGTCTTACAACATTTTTTCCAACAATAAGTTCAAATGCTCTTAATACAGCATCGTTATAGAAAGTTCCACCTTGTACAACAATATGATTTCCTAAAGTTTCAACATCTCTCACTTTCATAACTTTTTGAATTGCATTTTTAATAACAGAATATGATAAACCACTAGATATATCACCAACTGAATAGCCTTCTTTTTGTGCTTGTTTAATTTTTGAGTTCATGAATACAGTACATCTAGAGCCCAAATCTACGGGTCTTTTAGAATTAATAGCTTCTTCAACAAATTCAGAAATTTCTAAATTTAAACTTTTAGCAAATGTTTCAATAAAAGACCCACAACCAGATGAACAAGCTTCATTTAGCATAATATTATCTATAGAACCATTTTTCATTCTAATATATTTCATATCTTGTCCGCCGATATCAACGATACTTGTAACGTCTGGTTCAAAAGTTTTAGCTGCTGTATAATGTGCAATAGTTTCTATTTCATTTAAGTCAACATTTAAAGCTGTTTGGATTAGTTTTTCGCCATATCCAGTAACCCCACTATATCTTAATATTGCTTTTGAAGGAAGAACATCATATAATTTTTTTAACATATTCATAACACTTTTTAAGGGATTGCCTTCATTACTTTCATATAATGAATATAATAAGTTACCGTCTCTATCAATTAATACTAATTTAGTAGTAGTAGAACCAGCATCAATACCTAAATAGCAATCTCCAGAATAATTTGTAAGCTCATTTCTTTTAACTTTATTTTTATTATGTCTAGATTTAAAATCTTCATATTCTTCTTTATTCTTAAATAAAGGATCTAAAGGAAGTGTTGTATTATCATGAGAATTTTTTAAATTTTCTATTTTTTGTTCTAATTGAACTGGTGTTATTATTTCTGTATTAAAAGAATCAAGAGCAGCACCTTTAGCAACTAAAAGATGAGCTTCTGGAGGTACAATAATTTCATCATCCCTAAGATGTAGTGTTTCAATAAATCTCTTCCTTAATTCTGAAAGATAGTTTAAAGGTCCACCTAGAAAAGCAACATTTCCTCTTATTGGACGTCCACAAGCAAGACCACTAATAGTTTGATTAACAACTGCTTGAAAAATAGAAGCAGCTAAATCTTCTTTTGCAGCCCCATCATTAATTAAAGGTTGAATATCTGTTTTAGCAAATACTCCGCAACGAGAAGCTATAGGATAGATTGTTGTATAACTTTTTGCAAGTTCATTAAGTCCAGCAGTATCAGTATGTAATAGAGAAGCCATTTGATCTAAAAATGCGCCAGTACCCCCTGCACAAGTTCCATTCATACGTTGTTCAATAGATTGGTCAAAATAAATTATTTTAGCATCTTCACCACCTAATTCGATAACAACATCTGTTTTAGGAATATATTTTTCAACTGCACGCTTACAAGATACTACTTCTTGAATAAAATCAGTACCTAAAAATTTTGCAGCAGACATTGCACCAGATCCTGTAAGTGCTAATGTAAAAGAATTTAATGGATATTTTTTTAATAAATTTTCTAATACATTGCATACTGTATTTTTGGTGTCAGAATAATGTCTTTGATAATCTTGATATATTGTATTTTTGTTATCATCCATAACTACTATTTTAACTGTTGTTGACCCAACATCTAATCCAACATGTAATATATTTTCCATGACAAAATCTCCTTTTTTGTGCATAAATTTTCTTATATAACATCCTTATTTTATACGGAAAACGGGCTTTTGTCAAATGGAAAAAGATGGAAACGTTTTTGAGCAAAATAATAAATTATAGTTCTAAATTGGACAATCAAATAATAATATTTAATAATAAAATAATTGTACAAGGAGGAAAAAATGAAAAATAAAAAAATAATCATAATATTTTTATTTTTAATAATTTTGATTTTAGTAGGAGGGTATTTTGGAATAAAATATGTAAAGAATAAAAAAGAAAAAACAGAGATTGAGGAATATATACCAGAAGAAGAAATAACAGAAGAACAATTAAGACAAACAATAGTTAGTTTATATTTTCCAAACAAGGAAACAAATGAAATAAATCCCGAAGCTAGATTGATAGATATAAATAAAATAATAAATACACCATATGAAGAATTAATAAAATTATTAATAGAAGGCCCTAAAAATGAAAAAAATAAAAAAATAATTCCAGAAAACACTAAAGTCGAAAAAGCTTATTTAGAAAATGATTGCTTAGTAATAGATTTTTCAAAAGAATTTTTAAATTATAATAAAGAAGAAAAAGATATAATGATAAAATGTATAGTAAATACTTTAACAGAATTAACAGAAGTAAATAAGATAAAAATATTAATTCACAATGAACAAAATGAAGAATTTAAAGAGATATATGAAAGAGAAAAAAAATAATAAAAAAATCCTAAAATAGATTATATAATTTATTTTAGGATTTTATATAATTTAACATATTTTAAAAAGTGATGGAAATTATTTAAAAAATATTCAACTTCGTTTAAAGAACAAATGGTATTATTTTTACAACATTTAAAATTTTCTAAAAAATTTTTAGATTTATTTTTTTTATTTAATGAGGTATTTTGCATGAACATCACCCAACTTATATTATATAATATGAAGATATATTTATTGTACATTGAAAATTAAA
>CALXZW010000005.1 GCA_944393345.1 uncultured Clostridia bacterium | reverse complement strand
GCCTTGAGGCTCCGCTTGTAACATAGCCTTTTAGGCGTTATGAGTAAAAAGCCCCCGGCTAAGCCGGGGGATAATTACTATAAATCATATAATTAATAAAATATGTTAAATAGGATCAACATGAACTACAGTTTTATAAACATTATCTAATCCAGTGATATTTCTTTCTAAATTATCAGCTAATTCATGGCTATCAAAAGTAGACATATTTCCATCTAACTTAATTGTTAAAAAAATTAAATATTTATCGCCAACCGGAGTAGAAATAAGATTATCAATACTTTTAATTTCCTTATATCCATTTGCAATATCTAAAATAATTTCTTTGGTTTTGTTATCTATGCTAATATCCATTAATACATTATAACTTTCTATAAAAATAGTAGTGCCAGTATAGCAAATCCAAATAGATATACCAATACCAACAATGCTATCAAACCAATATATACCAGCTAAAGTTAGTAATATAGATATTAAAGTAAAAGATGTAATTATACAGTCATTTCTATGGTCTTTCATATTAGCTTCTAACAAAATATTGTTATATTTTTTATATGCCATTTTAGTATATAAGAATAGGCATAGTTTAGTTAGAATAGTTATAATACATACGATAACTAAAAACCAGGAAAACTTCAATTCACTACCTAAAATCAAAGTTATAACAGAATCATATAAAAGCTTTGCTGATACTACTATCATAGAAATACTAATAAACATAGAAAAAATATATTCTGCTTTGCCATGTCCTAAATTGTGTGTATCATCTTTAGGAGCACTTGCAATTTTGTTCCCGATAAAAGTCATAAGTGAAGCAAAAATATCTCCAGCACTATTTACACTATCAGCAATCATAGATTGACTTTTGCTAATAAATCCTATAGCAGCTTTTATAATAAGCAAAAAAATATTACCTAAAATTCCATATATTCCTGCTTTTTTTGTTATGTTAAATTTTTCTTCCATAAAAAGTATCATCCTTTCTGAAATAAAGATATATAAATTTAAAATTTTATTATGTCAATTTAAAATATTAAATTCAATTTTTAGCATATTTTTTATTATAACACATTAAATAAAAAATACAATAATTTTTATAATTTATCTGGAGGTAAGGAAAAAGTGTAATAATTTTCAAGTATTTACAAAATAATACAAAATATGATATAATAAAAAAGTAACAAAAGTATAAGAGGTGTAAATTATGTCAGCTTTATTAGCAATAGTTTATATATTAATTTTTTGTATATTTGCATTAGCATTATATGCAGTACTACAAATCAAATTATTTGGAATGAAAGTAAAAGATTTTTGGAGTTTTATAGAGGCAAATCAAATGCTTGATAAACTATATCGATTTGCAAAGCAATATGAAAGAATGAATCCTCAAGAACAGATAATATATTTATCAGAAGCAGAAAAAATATTTAGAGCATTTGATAATGTTCCTGATGCTTTATGGGAAGATGAATATGAGAAATATAAAGAAGTTTTAGCAAAATATAAAGATATTAGAATGATAAGGTGGGCTAGCCAAAAATAGTTATCAGTATAAAAAGGAGAAAAGAAGTTGAAAAATAAAAAAATATAATAATAATGGTAGTAGTTATTGTTATTTTGTTGATATTGTTTGGCATAGTAATTAAATTGTTTGATGAACTATTTAAAGATAAAGAAATATTAGTATTAGAAAATCAATTATCTAAAAACTATAATAATTATGAAATATTGATGTTAGATGGTTTGGGTGGAGGAGAAGGACAAAGGTGTGGGAATATAGCAATAGCCAAAAGTGGAGAAAAATATATTATAGCACAAGCATCTAAAGAAAATTTATTTTCTTCGGATATAGAGTATTCACAAATCGAGTTTGAAACAAAGACTATAGAAAGTATAGAAAGAATATTAAAAGATTGTTTATATTTTTATAAAGAATCAGATGAAAATATATATGTAATGCTTTTGATAAAAGGTGATTCTAAAAATGAAGTAAAAAAATATAAAGAAAAAATAGTAACGATTGCAAATGAATTAGACAAAGAAAAAGGTTTTTGGATGAAAATTTTTATATCACCAGATGATAATGTTAATACAGATAATCATAAAGCATTATTATTAAGGCATTTTTGGGGAGCACCTAGTTATAAAAATGAAAATATTAATATACTAAATCCAAATATTGTGCTTAACAGAAATTTTGATGAAGAAAAAAGTATAAACTTTTATGAAGAAGAATTTAATAAAGCTTTTTATTAAAAGCAAAAGGTATTTTTATGTACCTTTTGCTTTTTTTAAAATTTCAAAATTATTAAACTTAAAAGTGCATATGTATAACGAAAAGTTCTTTTCATAAACAATCTAGATTTTAAAATATCAAAAGATTCAGACAGTGCAGAGTATTTATCTACAAATGTTAGAATTAAACCTTCTAAGGAACTTGGAAAAATAGGTGTAACAGGCCACATATGTTTAATAATCATATCTTTTTCTTTAGAATTTAAATTAAAAAGTTTACAAGCATTTTGACAAGCAGTTTTTCCGTGTGTAAAAGCATGTAAGCCTTTTCTATCTGGCTGACGAATTCTCCAATCATACAAAAACAAATCATGCAACATACCTGCTCTAGCAGCAGATTTATAATCCAGATTATATTTTTTACAAATCAAATAACAATAATATGAAACTGTGAGACAATGATCAAAGCATGTAGTTTCATAATGTTGTCTAAAATTTTTCATTTGTAGAACAGTATCATTTGTTATTAAATCATTTATTAAATTTAAAAATTCAGTATCATTATTTATCAAATTCTTCAAATATTCTTTCATTAAAAATATCCCTCTTTTATAAACATCATTAATTAATTATAGCATATTTAGACATATTATTCAAATTTGATAATAAAATAGCATAATATTACAATTTTTTCAATTCTTTTTCTAAAATATTAAGATTTTCTTCAGAAATTTTAGTAAGAGGTAATCTTGGAATACCAAAATCATACCCTGTTAAATTTAATGCAGCCTTTACAGGGATTGGATTTACTTCTGAGAATAAAGAATGTATAAAAGGCAAATATTTTAATTGTAATTCTTTAGCTTTAGTTATATTACCTGATAAAAATTCAGTAACAATATTATGAGTATCTTCAGGAAAAATATTTGAAAGTACTGAAATAACACCTATTCCTCCAACAGATAATACAGGTAATATTTGATCATCATTTCCAGAGTAAATATTTAAGTTATCGCCACATAATTGAGCAATATCAGCTACTTGAGATAGATTACCACTAGCTTCTTTTATTGCTACAATATTTTCTACTTTAGAAAGTTCAAAACAAGTTTTAGGTAATATATTAACTCCAGTTCTTCCAGGAACATTATATAAAATAACAGGTAAAGGAAATACACTATTAGCAATTTTAGTAAAATGTTCGATTAACCCTTGTTGTGTACATTTATTGTAATATGGAGTTACAACTAAAATTCCATCAGCTCCTAATTCTTTAGCATGAATTGAATTTTGAATAGCTTGGTTAGTAGAATTACTACCAGTTCCAACAATTATTGGAACTCTTTTTTTAGAAGTATTAATAGCACATTTTATTGCTATATCTTTTTCTTCAGTAGACATTGTTGTAGCTTCTCCTGTAGTACCACAAACTATAATACTATCTACTTTATTTTGAATTTGAAATTCAATTAATTTTTCAAATTCTTTTTCATTAACACCATTTTCGTCAAATGGTGTAGCAATAGCTGTTCCACAGCCTTTGAATAATATTTTTTTCATGTAAAATCACCCTTTTTAAAGTGTTCTGATAAAGAAAAATATAATTATATTTTTTCTAAAAACATTATATTATAATAAAATATCAAAATCAACAAAAATACAAATTAATGGATTAATAAATATTCTAATATTTGAACAGCATTAGTAGCAGCACCTTTTCTTAAATTATCAGCAACTACCCAAAAGTTAATACCATTTTTTACACTAAAATCTCGTCTTATTCTTCCAACAAAAACTTCATCATTTCCATTTGCTTTACTAGCTAAAGGATAATAATTCTTATCGGGATTATCAACCACAATAAGGTTAGGAAAATTTTGAAATAACAATTTAACATCATATAAGTCAAAATCATTTTCTAATTCAACATTAATAGATTCTCCATGACAATTTTCTACAGGAACTCTAACAGCAGTAGCGGTAATAGGTAAATTTGGTTTATTCAATATTTTTCTTGTTTCATTAATCATTTTATGTTCTTCTTTTGTATAACCATCTTCCATAAAAACATCAATATGTGGAATACAATTATTATAAATAGAATAAGGGAATTTTTTTAAATCTTCACCAGCATATTTGCTTAATAAATCTTCGATTCCAGAACGACCGGCACCTGAAACTGCTTGATATGTGGAATATACGATTCTCTTTATTCCATATTTGTTATCTAAAGCTTTTAGAGGTAAAACAGCTTGTATTGTTGAACAATTAGGATTTGCAATAATTCCGTTATTATTTAAAATTTCCTCGGAATTAACTTCAGGAACAATTAATGGTACATTTTCATCCATTCTAAAAATACTGCTATTATCTATAACTACAGTACCTTTTGAAACAGCAATAGGAGCATAATTTTTAGAAGTTTCACCACCTGCACAAAAAATTGCATAATCAAAGTGAAGATCAAAAGAATTTGTAGTTAGTTCTTGTGTAATATATGTAGTATTTAAAAAGTTAATTTTTGTATTAGCAGATTTTTTGGAACAAAATAAATAATACTCTACATTCTTAAATTTTTTCTCTTCTAAAACTTTTAAAACAGTTCTTCCAACAAGACCAGTTGCTCCAACTATTGCGACTTTATATATTTTTTTCATGATCAATCTCTCCTTTATAATAAAAATATGCAATTAAATTGTAATTGATACATTGGAAAAAGTCAAATGTGGACATAAAGGTGTTTCTATGATATAATATGGCACAAAGGTGATAAAAATGTTAGAAAAAATTAATAATTCACAAGATGTAAAAAAATTAAATATAGATGAAAAAAAGCAATTGGCTGAAGAAATTAGAAAATATATATTAGAAATAGTATCAGAAAATGGAGGACATTTAGCATCAAATTTAGGAGTAGTTGAATTAACAATAGCTCTTCATAGTGTATATGATTTACCAAAAGATAAAATTGTTTGGGATGTTGGGCATCAAACTTATGTACACAAAATATTAACAGGAAGAAAAGAAAAATTAAAGACATTAAGAAAACTAGATGGAATTGCAGGGTTCCCAAAAACATGTGAATCAGAAGCAGATTGTTTTAATACAGGACATAGTAGTACATCAATTTCAGCAGCACTAGGGATGGCAAGAGCAAGAGATTTAGAAGGAAAAGATAATTATGTATTAGCAGTTATAGGTGATGGTGCATTAACAGGAGGAATGGCATTAGAAGCACTTAATGATGCAGGGTATAGTCAAACAAAATTGACTGTAATATTAAATGATAATGAAATGAGTATATCTAAAAATATAGGTGGACTAAATTTATTTTTAAGTAAATTAAGAACTAAAAAATTATACACTAAATCAAATATATCAGCAAAAAAAATTATAAGTAAAATACCTATAATAGGTAGACCAATAGTTAAAATTGTGCAAAAAGGCAAAAGAGGAATAAAACAATTAATAATTCCTAAAATGTTTTTTGAAGATATAGGATTTAAATACTTAGGTCCTGTTGATGGAAATAATATTGAACAATTAGAGAGTTTATTAAGAATAAGTAAACAAATTGATGGTCCAACTTTAATTCATGTTTTAACTAAAAAAGGAAAAGGGTATAAAATTGCAGAGGAAAATCCAGATAAATTTCATGCAACTGCACCTTTTGACATAGAAACAGGAAAAAGTAAAAAAGAGAAAAAAGATGACTATTCTAAAATATTTGGAGAAAAATTAATAGAATTAGCAAACAAAAACCAAAAAATAGTTGCAATAACAGCATCAATGAAAGATGGAACAGGACTTGCAAAATTTGCTAAAGAGTTTCCAGATAGATTTTTTGATATAGGAATTGCAGAACAACATGCTTTAGGTTTAGCAGCAGGAATGGCTAAAGAAGGTATGATACCAGTAGTACCAATTTATTCATCATTTTATCAAAGATGTTATGATCAAGTAATACATGATATTGCAATTCAAAAATTACCAGTTGTTATGTGTGTTGATAGAGCAGGTATTGTAGGAGCAGACGGAGAAACTCATCAGGGAACTTTAGACATGGCTTTTTTTAGATTAGTTCCAAATTTAGCAATATTAGCTCCGAAAGATTTTAAAGAATTAGAACAAATGTTAGAATTTGCAATAGAATCAAATAAACCAGTAGTTATAAGATATCCAAGAGGTGGAGAAGATGGTTATCAATTTATGGAACATAAAAATATAGAAATAGGGAAGGCAGAATTATTAAAAAGTGGAACTGATTTAACTATTATAGCTATAGGAAAAACAGTTGCAAGAGCAATGAAAATAGCTGAAAAGTTGCAAGAAGATAATATAGAAGTAGAAGTGATAAATGCTAGATTTATAAAACCATTAGATAAAAAAATGATTATAGAATCAATAGAAAAAACGAGAAATGTAATAACTATAGAAGATGGAACAATTATAAATGGATTAGGAACGGCTATAAAGGAACTTATTATAGATGAAAATTTACAAAATGTAAAAATTAAAAGTTATGCATATCCTGATAAATTTATAAAACATGGTAGTGTTGAAGAATTAGAAAAATTATATAAACTTGATGAAGTATCAATATTAAATGAAGTAAAAAAAGAAAAAATATTGTGTCAAATATAAAAGTTTATTAAAAATAATTATGATTTTTAAATATAAAAAAGATTTAGGGATAAAGAAGGGAAAATCCGACATGAATAAACAAGAATTATTAAATGAATATAAAAAGCAAGAAGATAAAATATGCCTAGCACAGATATTAGAAAAAATAGAAAATTCAAAAAATAAGCAAAAAATAGAGTATACAGACTTTTTAGATATGTATCAAATATCATTAGTTGAGAAATTTTTAAAAAAGAATCAAATAAAAAATTATATTCTATTTGGTGGTTATAATGAAGCAGAAAGAAAAATATTAATAACATATCCAGATAAATATACTGACTCTATGCTAGAAAAAAATTTAGATAAAATATTAAAAGTAATTAGAATAAAATTACCAGAAACAGAGTATGGAAAATATGTACACAGAAATTATTTAGGAGGTATAGTTAAATTAGGTTTAAAAAGAGAAAAAGTTGGAGATATAATCGTTTATAAAGAAGGAGCAGATATTATTACTTTAAATGATTTTGGAGAAATATTAAAAAAAGAATTACCATCACTTACAAGATTTCAAAATAGTAGTATAGAAATAAAAGAAATATCTGAATTAAAACAAAAAGAAATAACAGTTGAAAATATAAAAATAATAGTACCTTCTTTTAGGTTAGATAATTTTGTGTCAGATTTAGCAAGGACATCAAGGAGCAAGGCAAATGAAATAATAAAACAAGAAAGAGTATTTATAAATGGTCAAAATGAAACAAAACCATCAAAACAATTGAAATTAAATGATGTAATTACTATTAGAGGTAAAGGAAGATTTGTGATAAAAGCATTTTCGGGAAATACAAGAAGCGGGAGAACTGTGGTAGAAATAGAAAAGTGGTAACATTTTTCTATTTTTTTAATTCTACGACAGTAACTCCCATTTCACCTTCACCAAATGTTCCTAATCTAAAGTTTTTTACATGAGGATTTGTTTTTAAAAATTGATGTATACCATTTCTTAATTTTCCAGTTCCTTTTCCATGAACAATTCTAGCAGTTTGAAGTTTGACTAAACTACAATCGTCTAGAAATTTATCTATGACAAATATTGCTTCTTCAACATTTAGACCAATTACATTTATTTCACTCTTTATAGTTCTAGATTTAGAAATAGAATTATAATTAGAATTTGTAAAATCTTTTTTAGCAGTTAAAGATTTTTTTGCTGGTTGTAAAAATGTTATATCAATATTCATTTTCATCATTCCAATTTGAACTTGAACTGTATTAGATTTTGAGATTTCAGAAAGTATAATTCCATTTTGGTTTAAAGTAGTAATAAATACTTCTTTATTAGGTTTTATATCTTCTACTGACAAATTATTATTTAAATTATCAGATGCTATTTTATTAAGAGTATTCATATTTGAAATTTTTTCGTTTAGAGTATTTCTAATAGAATTTAATTCTTTTGAATTAGTAGTATTAGATATTTTTTTAATAATTTCATTAGCATCTTCTTTAGCATCTAATAAAATGTTTCTAGCTTCAATTTTGGCATTATTAATTAAGTCATTTTTCTCTTGTTCTAACTTTGAATAATCAAATTCTAATTTTTTTCTCAAGGATGAAATCTTATTTAATTCAGCTTCTATTTTTTCTTTTTCCTTTTCTATTTGAGATTTATCATCATAAATATTTTTTAATAATTCTTCTATATCAATAGATTTTTTAGACATTCTATTTTTAGCTATATTGATTATTTTTTCATCTAGTCCTAATTTCCTACTTATTTCAAAAGCATTGCTTTTGCCAGGAATTCCTAGTAGCAATTTATATGTAGGAGAAAGTGTATTAATATCAAATTCAACAGAAGCATTTTTAAATCCTTTTGTAACAAGTGCATACTCTTTTAATTCTTGATAATGAGTTGTAGCAACAACTAAACTGCCACTATTTAAAAAATATTCTAAAATGCTTATAGCTAAATTTGCACCTTCAAGTGGATCCGTCCCAGAACCTAATTCATCTACTAAAATTAGAGAATCTTTTGTGGAATGTTTTATTATATCAATAATATTTAACATATGTGAAGAAAATGTACTTAAAGAGTCAGCTATACTTTGATTATCTCCAATATCTGCAAAAATGGAGTCAAAAACATAAATACTAGATTTGGGTGATGCAGGAATATTCAATCCACTACATGCCATGCATGTTAATAGGCCAACCGTTTTTAAAGTAACTGTTTTTCCACCAGTATTTGGACCAGTAATTAATAAAACAGAAGTATTATCATTTTTGTCAATGTTAGAAATTCCTAGATGTAAAGATATAGGAACTACTTTATCTTTACTAAGAAGAGGATGTCTAGCATTTATTAAATTAATATACTTTTCCTCATTAATAGTAGGTGTGATACCATCAATATATTTTGAATATTTTGCTTTAGCAAAAATAAAATCTAACATTCCAATAATATTAACATCTTTTTTTAGTTCATCAATATAATTAAAAAATAAAGAACTCAAAATTTGTAATATTTTTTCTATTTCAATTTCTTCTTCTATTTTTAAACTGTTTATTTCATTATTTAATTCGAAAATAGAAATGGGTTCAATATAAACAGTAGAACCGGCATTAGAAATATCATGTACAAATCCTTTTATTTGACTTCTATATTCTTCTTTTACAGGAATTACAAATCTATCATTTCTAATAGTTATAATAGGTTCTTGAATATATTTAGAATATTTAACAGAATGTATGAAATTATTTAAATTAGATCTAATAGATTGTTCTAAAATTCGTTTCTTTTTTCTGATATTTTGTAAATTGTTAGAAGCTTTGTCATCAATAGTATTTTCATCTATAATACATGAATATATTTTTTCCATAACATTTTTATTAGTATAAAGTTCAGAAAATAAACTAGATAAAATAGGAAAGTCAGAAGATGTTATAAAATCTTTATTAAAATATTCTTTTAGTTCATAACTTTGTTTAAAAATATTTGCTAAATCCAAAAGAGCCTTAGCAGATAAAGAAGTTGAACTTTCTAAACTTTTTAATGACATTTCAATATTTGCAATTTCAAAAAAAGAAGGAGAGCTATTTTTATATAATAAAGTGACAGCTTCATTAGTTTGAGCTAGTAAACTTTTTACAACTTCTTTAGAATTACTAGGTATTAATGTATTACAAATATCTTTACCTATATATGTAATTGCAAAGTTTGATAAATTATTAATGATTTGATTATATTCTAATTTTTCTAGATAATATTTGTTTACCATAATAAAATCCCTCCTTAAATGCTTAATTTTATACAATATAATGCTATTATACAAGGATTTAAAATAATGGTCAATAGAATATAAAAACTAATTTTTTTAAAATAATTGCAAAAAACTAAAAACTATGGTATAACATATTTATTAGTATGAGAAAAATATCTCTAAAACAAGAAAACGGGGTGAAAAAATGATAAAAGCTTATGCTAAGTCAGATATCGGAAAAGTAAGAGAGATAAACCAAGACAGTTATTATATATCTAACTCATTAGATCAAGTGCAGTTATATATGTTAGCAGATGGAATGGGGGGATATAATGGAGGAGAAATAGCAAGTCAATTAGCAATTCAATCAGCTAAAAACTATATAGAAAATAATTTTAAAGATATAGAAAAAGATAGAGATAGTATCATTCAATTAGTTGGAAGTAGTATGGAATATGCAAATATGGTAGTATATGAAAAGTCAAAAGAAAGTAAAGAATTGGAGGGAATGGGTACTACTTTAGAGATTTGTTTAATATATAATAATAGAGTATTTATAGGACATGTCGGAGATAGTAGAATATATCGAATAAGAAAAGATTTTATGAGAAAATTAACACAAGATCATAGTTATGTTCAAAAATTAGTTAAAGATGGAACAATAACACAAGAAGAAGCAAATCATCATCCACAAAAGAACATGTTAATAAAAGCGCTAGGATGTAATGCTTTTGTAGAACCAGATGTTATGGCAAAAGGATTTTTAAAAGATGACATATTAATTATGGCATCTGATGGTTTAACAAATATGGTAAAAACAGAGGAAATATTTGAATCTGCTAAAAATAACATAGAATTAGCACCAAAAGAATTGGTAGAAAAAGCCAATAAAAATGGCGGCTATGATAATATAACAATAATTGTAATAAAAAATATATAACTATCTACAGAAAAAACACATTTAAGGAGAGAAAAGAGTATGAATTTAGAGGGTAAATTGTTAGGAAATAGATACGAAATTATTGAGAAAATTGGTAATGGCGGAATGGCAACAGTATATAAAGCAACAGATAAAGTATTAAAAAGATATGTAGCAGTAAAAATATTAAGAGATGAATTTACAACAGATGAAGAGTTTATAAAAAGATTTGAAGCTGAAGCACAATCAGCAGCAAGATTAACACATGCAAATATTGTTTCAATTTTTGATGTAGGTGTTGATGAAAATCTATATTATATAGTAATGGAATTAATACAAGGAAAAACTTTAAAAGAAATAATAATAGAAGAAAGAGGTCCATTACCTTGGAAATGGTCTGTGAATGTTGCAATTCAGATTGCTTCTGCATTAGAAGTAGCACATAGAAATAATATAGTACATAGGGATATAAAACCACATAATATAATAATTACAGAAGATGGAATAGCTAAAGTAACTGATTTTGGAATAGCTAAAGCAGTTTCAAATTCTACTATAACAGCATTTGGTACAACAATAGGTTCAGTTCATTATTTTTCACCAGAACATGAAAGAGGAGGTTTTACAGATGCAAAATCAGACTTATATTCACTAGGTGTAGTAATGTACGAAATGGTAACAGGAAAAGTACCATTTGATGCAGATACGCCTGTATCTGTGGCATTAAAGCATATGCAAGAAGAACCAGTAGAACCAATAGAATTAAATCCAAATTTACCAGTAGCAGTGAACAAAATAATAATGAAAGCTTTGCAAAAAGATACAACTTTAAGATATCAAAGTGCGACAGAAATATTAAGTGACTTAAGAAAAGCATTAAAAAATCCAGATGGTGAGTTTGTAGAAGAATTATCATATGATGCAACTGCTAAAACACAAAAAATTAATACAGATATATATGGAAATATACAAGATTCAGAAAATCGCAAATCTAGAAATGTTAAAAAAGAGGGAAAATTTAAAACTTTTGTTAAAACTCATAAAGGATTAAGTATATTTTTAGGATTGATAATACTATTTATTGTGAGCTTAGGGGGAACACTTGGAATACTAAGTATAACTAATCCACCAGAAGTAAATATGCCAAAAGTAGTAGGAATGTCTAAAGAAGAAGCACAAAAAGCAATAGAAGATGCAAAATTAGTATTTGAAGTTGAAAAAGAAGAATATGATAAAGAAGTTCCAGAAGGTTATGTAATATCTCAAGATCCAGCATATATGGAAAAATACAATAAAGTAAAACAAGGAAGTACAGTTAAAGTGGTAATAAGTAAAGGTCAAGAAAAAACAGTAGTTCCAAATGTAAAAGGAAAAGAAAGAGAAGAAGCAATAAAACTTATAGAAGAAGCAAAATTAAAAGCAGAAGTTATAGAAGAAACAAGTAAAACTGTAAAACAAGGATATGTAGTAAGCCAAGAAATAGAACCAGATACAGAAGCATTGGCAGGAGATACTATAAAAATTCATGTAAGTATAGGAACAGGAATAAAACAAGTAACAGTAGTTAATGTTGTAGGGCAATCAGAAGCGGATGCTAAAAAAACATTAGAAGATTTAGGATTAAAAGTTAATATTGCTTATGAAGAAGAGACAAACAAAGATAGTGGAATTGTACTAAAACAAAGTACAGATGTAGGAAAAGTTGTAGATGAAGGAACAACTATTACGATTACAGTTAATAAGTTAGAAGAAATGAAAGAAGTATCAGTTTTTGTAAATGTTAAATCTTTATTAGGTGGAAATATTTATGAGGAAGATAATGATGGCAATAATACAACAGATAAAAAGGTAAAAAAAGTAAATTTAAAAGTAGTTGTGGGAACAGATACAATATATTCTGAACAAATTAGTGCTTCAGAAGCAAATCTAAAAGCAGGAACAACAAAAGGAACAGGAAGTAAAGAAATAAAAGTATATATTGATGATGTATTAAAACATCAAGGAACAATAAAGTATAGTGAAATGACGTCATATACAGCAGAATAGTAAAGTTTTGGAGTTGCTAAAGCAAAAATAGCAACTCCATTTAAATAATATGGAGGATTAATGCAAGGAATAATAATAGAAAATATATCAAATCTATATAAAATTAAATATGAAAAAAACATATATAATGCAACAGCAAGAGGAAAATTAAAAAAAGAAGATATAACACCAGTTGTTGGGGATTATGTAGAATTTGAAATAACAAATGTAGAAAAAAAAGAAGCAGTGATAGAACAAATTAAGCCAAGAAAAGTGTATGTAAAAAGGCCTAAAATTGCTAATATAACTCAAATCATATTTGTAGTATCTAGCAAAGATCCTAAGCCAGATTTATTAATGCTAGATAAACAATTAGCTTTTGCAGAATTTTTAAAAATAAAAAGTTTAATTATACTAAATAAAACAGACTTAGATAAAAAGAGTCAATTTAAAAGTATAAAAGAAACATATGAAAAAATACGGTTATACAGTAATAGAAACAAATGCTAAAGAAAATAAAGGAATAGAACTTGTACAGAATAAAATTAAAAATAATATAAATGCATTTTCAGGGAATTCAGGAGTTGGAAAGTCAACATTAATAAATAGTATTTTTAAAAATCAATTAGCGCAGGAAGGAGAAATTAGTCAAAAAAATAAAAGAGGAAAAAATACGACAACTTCAATAAAACTATACCAATTAGATGATAATACATATATTGCAGATACACCAGGTTTTTCCACTTTTGATATATCAGAAATAGAAAGCGAAGAATTATGTAATTACTTTAAAGAATTCAAACAATATATTGAAGAATGTGAGTTTATAGGTTGCACACATATTAAGGAACAAAACTGTGGAATAAAATCAGCAGTTGCGAAAAAAGAAATAAATGAAGAAAGATATAATAGATTTTGTAAAATTTATAATGAGTTAAAAGAAAAGGAGATGAGAAAATGGTAGAAGTGTCAACATCAATATTAAATGTAAAACCAGGTAAAGAAGCAGAAACTTTTTTAAAACTAGAAAAGTCCAAAACAGATTATTTGCATATAGATGTAATGGATGGAAAATTTGTTGAAAAAGATACATATAAAAAAATGTTAGAATATTCATCATATATAAAAAGAATTTCAAATTTACCACAAGATGTACATTTAATGGTAGAAAATATAGATGAAGCTATAGATGATTTTATATCAATAGAACCTAATATAATTACTTTTCATTTAGAAGCATGTAAAAATGAAGAAGAAGTTTTTAAGTATATAAAATACTTAAAAGAAAATAATTGTAAAGTAGGAATTGCAGTAAAACCTAATACTAAAATAGAGGATATATATGAATTTTTGCCATATATTCATATGTGTTTAATTATGACAGTAGAACCTGGAAAAGGAGGACAAACTTTATTAACAGATATGATTGATAAAGTGAAGATATTAAAAAATTATATTGAAAAAAATCATATAGAATTAGATATAGAAGTAGATGGTGGTATTAATTTAAAAACAGCACCAGAGTTAAAAAATGCAGGTGCTAATATTCTAGTTTCAGGTACAGCGATTCTTATGGCAAATGATTATAAAGTTATAATTGATGAATTAAAAAAATAGCCTTTTTCCAGGCTATTTTTTTCTACTTACTATTCAGATGTAACAACTTCTTTTTTAGTATTTCTAGTGAAAATGTAATATGTAATAATTCCAAATCCAAGAAGTACTAATAGAATACCTAAAATCAATCCAAATATAGGAATATTTGTGATAGAAAACGCTAGAAGAGTAAATCCAAACAATATTAAGAATTGTCTTATTTTAGACGTTACATTATATTTTTTACAGAATAAATTTGAAATTGTTATTATGCTAACAGATGTACTAATGCTAAATAAAATAAATAATAAAATTAAACTTAATATTGCTACATTAAATGTAATACTATTAAATATAAATGTTAATGCAATTGCTAGTAATACTATAGGTACTAATATTCCTAATCCAAATATAGGGAATATTTTTATTGAAAAAATATTAGGCGTGTTTTCAATAAATTTAGGTGATAACCAATTACATAATAACCATATAACTGTTACAAATACTAAAAGTGCAAGTAAGGAAAATAAAAAATCTTTTAATAAGTTAGTATTTTCTTCAACTATTTTTTGTGTATAATTAACTGAACCAAAAACTGCTCCTTCTGGGATAGATAATTCTTGTTTCGATGTATAATTTAAATTACCAGAAATTCTACCAGTAGAAGTAACAGAAGTTTCATCATTTTCGCTAGTATTTTGTTTAAAAGTTATATTAGAACAATCAACAAAAGCATTTCTATCAATAGTCCCATTAATATTTAAAGTATTACAACTTACCTTGATATCTCTATAAATAAAACCAGAAATAGTTATAGTATCTGATAATGAATATAAGTCATAAACGACACCTTGAATATCAAGATTAGTAGCAATAGTAAATAAATTATTAAATATATAGCCGTTATTAGTAATAGTAAGAGATTTAGCTAGAATAAAAACATCTCCACCTATTTGTGAATTAATAGTAACGTTATTTCCTATTATAAATAAATTACCATCAACAACATAGTCTACTGTTATATCTTCACCTGAAAGGAAAACATCGCTTTCTTTATAAGTCTCTTCAATAGATGTATTTTGAGTTTGTGTTGAATCTGCATTAGGATTATCTTGCTCGACTGAAATTGGCATTATACCCTCAGCATTTTCTGTAGCATTTACAATTGGAAAAAATAATGCAAGAAAAATAAAAAGTAAAGGTATAATTAATTTAATTTTTTTCTTTAACATATAAAATCCTCCTTAAAATATTTTATATAAAAAATATATAACTTAAAAATTTTTTTGTCAATAATTATCAAGAGTTTTTATAATGTTTGCAAAAAGAATTAATAGTACAACTTTCACATTTAGGATTTCTTGCTATACAAGTATTTCTACCATGCCAAATTAATAGATGATTAATATCTTTTAAAGTATCTTTAGGAAAGATTTTTAATAAATCTTGTTCTATTTTTTGCGGGTCTTTTTGATTAGAAAAACCAACTAAATTAGAAATCCTCTTAGCATGTGTATCAACTGCAATACCATTTGCAATACCGAAAACTTCTAATAATATGACATTAGCGCTTTTTCGACCGATTCCTGCTAGAGTCAAAAGTTCTTTCATAGTATTAGGAACAGTACTATGAAAATTTTCTATTAATTGTTTAGCACATATTTTTATATTTTTAGCTTTATTTTTATAAAATCCACAAGGATGAATAATATTTTCTAACTCGGTAATATCAATTTTAACAAAATCATCAAGAGTTTTGCATCTAGAAAATAAATAAGGAGTTGTTTTATTTACTCTTTCATCTGTACATTGTGCTGACAACATTACAGCAAATACTAATTCAAATGGTTTGGAAAAATCTAAACTACATTTTGCATCAGGATAAGTATTTTTTAAAATTTCAACAATTTTTTTAGCATCTGTTTTAGTCATCAAAATCATCCTTTCTAAAAATTAATATTAACAAGATTTTACAAAAAAAACTAAAGTTAGTCAATAATTAAACAATATAATCAACATAAGAAGGAACAAATAAAAAAAATTTTAATATAATATATAAAAAAGGAAAAGGAGGTAATAAAATGTTTTGTTTATTAAAAAAGACAATAGCAGTATGTTTAATAGGGTTAGGATTGGGCATTTTATTAGTTTTATTGCTTCCGGTAACAGGTTGGCTATTTTTAATAGGTGTAACAGTGGTATGTGTAGGACTTATGTGGCTAGCATGCTAAGAAAAGGAGGGATACATATGACTATAGTAGTAAAAAAAGTTCCTAAGTTTTTGCGAGGATTTGTTAAATTTATATTTAGAATAAAAGAATAAAAAAAATGGCATGTAGTTTAATAAAAAAACTTACATGCCTAAATTATATGAATATATAACAAAAAAAGAGCTTATGCTCTTTTAACTTTTCCATTTTTTAAACATTTAGCACATACATGAACTCTTTTAACTTGCCCATCAATTATTGCCTTTACACTTCTTAAATTTGGTTTCCATGTTCTAGTAGATCTTTTACTTATATGAGAACGAGTGATGCTAAGTTTATTTCCACAGCTAACTGTTTTTTCACAAATTGCACATTTTGCCATATCTAAATTGCACCTCCTAAATAACTTAATAAATTGACTATAAACAAGTTTAACACAAATAAGAATAAAAAACAAGTATTTTTTTAAAATTTGTAAAAATTCCTTGCAAAATAAGAATTTTATGGTATAATAATTAAGCTAGATGAAAAAAGAAAGGATTGAATTAAATGAATTGTAAAGTAGAAAAAACAGAAAATGCAAATGAAGTAAAATTAGAATTAACAGTAGAAGCTTCAAAATTTGATGAAGCAATAAAAAAAGTATATTTCCAAAGTGCAAAATATTTTAATATCCCAGGATTTAGAAAAGGAAAAGCACCAATAAATATAGTAGAAAAATATTATGGAAAAGAAATCTTTTATGAAGATGCTTTTAATGAAGTAGCACAACCAGCTTTAGAAGAAGCAGTAAAAGAAAATAAATTAGAAATAGTAAGTAGACCAGATATAGAAGTTAAACAAATAGGAAAAGGACAAGATTTAATTTTTACAGCAGTAATGCAAACTAAACCAGAAGCTAAACTTGGAAAATATAAAGGTCTAGAAATAAAAAAAGTTGAGTATAATGTAACTGATGAAGATATTAATCATGAATTAGAACATATGCAAGAACACAATGCAAGAATGGTTACAATAGAAGATAGACCAGTAGAAGATGGAGATATAGCAACAATAGATTTTGAAGGATTTGTTGATGGAAAACCATTTGAAGGTGGTAAAGCAGAAGGACATGAATTAACAATAGGAAGTAAAACTTTTATTCCAGGATTTGAAGATCAAGTTATAGGAATGAAAATAGACGAAGAAAAAGATATTAATGTAAAATTTCCAGATGAATATTTTTCAAAAGATTTAGCAGGAAAAGATGCAACTTTTAAAGTAAAAGTTCATGAAATTAAGAAAAAAGAATTGCCAACACTTGATGATGAATTTGCAAAAGATGTTAGTGAATTTGATACACTTGCAGATTTGAAAGAAGATATAAAAAAGAAACAAGAAAAACAAAATGAAGAAAAAGCAAAATATGAAACACAAGAAGCAGTAATGAAAGCAATTGTTGAGAAAATAGAAGTAGAAATACCAACAGGAATGATAGAAACAGAAGTAGAAAATATGTTAAAAGATATTGAACAAAGATTATCTTATCAAGGATTAAAATTAAATCAATATTTACAAATGTTAGGAAAGACAGAAGAAGAATTGAAAAAAGAATATGAACCTCAAGCAATTGAAGGAATTAAATCAAGATTAGCTTTAGAAGCAGTTATTAAAGCTGAAAAAATAGAAGTAGAAGACAAAGAAATAGATGAAAAATTAAAAGAAATGGCTAAAAATTATGGAAAAGAAAATGATGAAGCATTTATGAAAAATGAAAATGTAAGAAATTATATAAAAGAAGGAATGCAATCAGAAAAAGCCATAGACTTTTTAGTTAAAAATGCAAAAATAAAATAATAATGTATAAACAAAAAAGGTTGGGGTAAAATTATAAAGTAAAATTTTAATCCCAACTTTTTGGAATTTTAATATGTAATATGTAATATATAAAAGGTATTAAAAAATACCAAAACAAGGAGGAAGAATATGTTAGAAAAGAATAGTTTAGTACCATATGTAATAGAACAAACAAGTAAAGGAGAAAGATCTTATGATATTTTCTCTAGATTATTGAAAGATAGAATTATATTTTTAGGAGAAGATGTAAATCCTACAACATCAAGTTTAGTAATAGCGCAATTATTATTTTTAGAATCAGAAGATCCAGATAAAGAAATATTTTTATACATAAATTCACCAGGAGGTTCAATAACAGATGGGATGGGAATAATAGATACAATGAATTATATTAAATGTCCAGTATCAACAATATGTATAGGAATGGCAGCAAGTATGGGAGCAGCACTATTGGCAGCAGGAGAAAAAGGGAAAAGATTTGCTACTCCAAATGCAGAGATATTAATTCACCAACCATTAATCGGAGGAGGTGGACTTTCAGGTCAAGCTACAGAAATAAAAATACATGCAGATCACTTAGTAAAAACAAGAGAAAAATTAAATAAATTTTTAAGTGAAAGAACAGGTCAAACTGTAGAACAAATTCAAAAAGATACTGAAAGAGATAACTATATGACAGCAGAAGAAGCATTAAAATATGGATTAATAGATGGAATAATGGACAAAAGAAAATAATAAATAAAAGCAATTTATAACTTAAAAGTAAGTTAAAGATTTGTGTTATAAAAGGAGAGAAAATATGCCAAAAAATGATGTACCAAAAAGTGTAAGATGTTCTTTTTGTGGAAAGGCACAAGAAAATGTAAGAAAAGTAATTGCTGGACCAGGTGTATATATATGTGATGAGTGTGTTGATCTTTGTGTAAGTATTATAGAAGCAGATATGTATGATGATGAAAAATCAGGTTATACATTAAATGAACTAAATAATATACCAAGTCCAAAAGAAATAAAAAAGATTTTAGATGATTATGTAATAGGTCAAGAAGATGCTAAGAAAACATTATCAGTAGCGGTATATAATCATTATAAAAGAATAGCTCATGAAGAAAATGCAGAAAAAGGCGATGTGGAAATTCAAAAAAGTAATATATTACTTTTAGGTCCAACAGGATGTGGAAAGACTTTATTAGCAAGAACTTTAGCAAAAATCTTAGATGTACCATTTGCAATTGCAGATGCAACAACTCTAACAGAAGCAGGATATGTAGGAGAAGATGTTGAAAATATTTTGCTAAAATTAATTCAAGCAGCAGATGGAGATATTGAAAAAGCTGAAAAAGGAATTATTTATATAGATGAAATTGATAAAATAACAAGGAAATCAGAGAACCCATCAATTACAAGAGATGTAAGTGGCGAAGGTGTACAACAAGCGCTTTTAAAAATTATAGAAGGAACAATTGCATCTGTACCACCCCAAGGTGGAAGAAAACATCCAAATCAAGAATTAATTCAAATAAACACAGAAAATATATTAATAATTTGTGGAGGAGCTTTTGAAGGCCTAGAAAATATTATAAAGAATAGAACTGGAGAAAAAGCAATTGGATTTGGAACTCAAATAAAAAGTAATAAAGAAATTGAAAAATATGAGATTTTCAAAGAATTATTACCACAAGATTTATTAAAATTTGGATTAATACCAGAATTTATAGGAAGATTACCAATAGTAGCAACTCTAAAAGATTTAGATAGAGAAGCTCTAATAAAAATATTAGTAGAACCTAAAAATTCATTAGTAAAACAATATCAAAAACTTTTTGAAATAGATGGAGTAGAATTAATATTTGAAGATGATGCTTTAGGTGCAATAGTTGATAAAGCAATAGAAAGAAAAACAGGAGCAAGAGGACTTAGATCGATAATAGAAGAAGTAATGAGAGATATAATGTTTGAAATTCCTTCAAATCCTAACATAGAAAAATGTATAATAAAAAAAGAAACTGTATTAGAAACAAAAGGTCCAGAGTTGGTTATAAATGAAGAAAGAAAAGAACATAAACCAGTGGCAAAGAAAAAAAGAGAAATGTCAAAAGGAAAACAAAAAGAAACAGCATAAACAATTGACATAATGCAAATGGTGTAATATAATAACTATATAAAAATTTTAGAAAGCGAGGCATCTACTATGTTAAATGTAGAGCAGGTCAAGGAGAGATTCTTACAATATGCCCGGTCGTTTCTGACTGGCACAGACCAGGATTTTGACCATGGAATAAAGGTCAAAATTGCTCACACTCTAAGAGTGTTAGCGGTTATGAAGGAAATTGTAAAAAATCAAGATTTTGAGGAAGAAGAAGTAAAGTTGGCATGTATAATTGCGTTGCTCCACGATGTGGGAAGATTCTCACAGTGGCAAAAATTTCAGTCTTATGTAGATACTGATGAATGTAACCACTGTGAAGAAGGTGAAAGAATATTAAGGGATGAGGCTTTGATTGAAGTGTTTGTCCCTGAAACGAGGCAGTATGATGAAATCATATTGCAAGCAGTAAAATGGCATGGAAAAGTATCCATACCAGTAAACTTGCCACAAAAGGAAAAATTGTTTTGTGAAATAATCAGAGATGCTGATCGTACAGATATTTTGTACTTGGCATCGAAAGAAAAGGAATTTGATTTTTTGTTTGCTCATTATGCTGATGGAGACAAAAAATTAAATCCTCAAATTGCAAGATTGCTTCATAAAAAAAGCCCTGTTAACTTTAAATTCATCAGAAACAAAATGGATATTTTGGCGCTTAGGGTTTCCCTAATTTGGCAGTATACATTTATAGATGCTATGCTGTATGTAAAAAGAGAAGGCTATGTTGAGAAGATGATAGCTCTTTTCGAAGAAAAATATCCAGAGTATGACCAAAGTGATTTGAACTTGATTAAGGAGGAATTGCAAGAAGTCTATGGATTGTTTGATGATGAAGACCCCTGAAATAGGGGTCTTTTTCTATATATAAGAAAAAATATTGTGAATTTTGTTAATAAAAAATTAATAAATCCTCTATTTTTTATTAATAACTTATATGTTATACTATAAATGAATAAAACAAAGGGAGATGAAACTAAATGTATAATATATTAGTCGTAGATGATGATAAAGAAATTGTGTTAGCAATAGAAATATATTTAAAAAAAGAAGGTTACAATATTATAAAAGCATATAATGGTGAAGAAGCATTACGAAAAATAAAGGAAAATAGTAATATTCATTTAATTATATTAGATATAATGATGCCTCAAAAAGATGGATTACAAGCATTAGAAGAAATAAGAAAAACAAGTGGAATTCCTGTAATTTTATTATCTGCTAAATCAGAAGATTATGATAAAATAGGAGGTTTAAATTTAGGAGCAGATGATTATATAACAAAACCATTTAATCCATTAGAACTTATAGCAAGAGTGAATTCGAATATAAGAAGATATGTAAAATTAGGAGCAATAGAGAATAAAGAAAATGAAAAAATATATCATTCAGGAAGTCTATTTATCGATGATGAAACAAAAAAAGTTATAGTGGATGAAAAAGAAGTTAAATTAACAGGAACAGAATATAACATATTAAAATTTCTATTACAAAATAAAGGAAAAGTATATTCGATACCAGAAATATATGAAAGTGTATGGAAAGAAGAAGGATTTGGTGCAGAAAATATAATTGCTGTACATATAAGACATATAAGAGAAAAAATTGAAATAAATCCTAAAGAGCCTAGATATTTAAAGGTAATATGGGGAGTAGGTTATAAAATAGAAGATATAAAATAGGAGGAATTTATGAGGACGTCAAAAATATTAAAAATAATTTCGTACATATTAATTCCTATATTGGTATTAATAATAGGAATAAGTACATTTCATATAATGTTTTTAAATAAGTATGCTGTTTCAGATGAAATAGAATATACTAAAACTAAATATTTTGCAGAAGATTATTTGTATGTTATTTCAAGTAAAATACAAGTTATAAAAAATTATAGAAATGTAAACTATACAAATTTTTTAAAATTAGAAGATTCAAAAGGTAAAAAGATATATTATTATGACAATGAAGAAAACTATGATTATTATAGTGGAATAGATGCTTTTATTGATTATATAATAGTAGATAAAGAAAACGAAGAAATATATACTAATATGAAAAGTGATGATTATGAAGCAGAAATTCCTAAAATGAAAGATAATAAATGCTATTGGGAATATATAGACAAAAATATAGAAACTAACATTAAATATATGGATGAAAATAGTTTAAAATATAATTCAAATTTTCAATATTCAAATATAACAGGAAATATCGAAAATATAAATGAAAAATATAATATATACACTTTTTATAATGAAGAAAAAGTAAATCAAATAAATAATTTTAAAATTATAAAAACAGCTTATCAATTTATGTTGCAAAATCAAAAATTACCAATATATGTTTTACCGATAAGTATAGCATTATTAGGAATTATTTTAATATATCTTCTTTGGTCAATAGGTTATGAAAAAGGAAAAGAAGGAATTGCATTAAGTGAGATAGATAAAATACCATTTGAAATAGTAGCTATAATAGGAGGAATATTATTAACAACATTTTTAACAATATTAATAAATATAATAAATGCAGTTAATTATATTTTAATAATAGCAGGAACTGTAATCTATATAATATGTTATTGTATTTGTGCAGTAATCTCGGTTACTATAATAAAAAGAATAAAGGCAAAAAGATTTTTTAAAAGTTTTTTGACATATTCTATATTAAAATGGATAGTTAATCAAATTCGAAAATTAAAAGCAAAAATAGAAGTAAAAATAGAAACAAAAGAAATATTTTGGTATTATTTAGGATTTATAGTTATTAGTATAATACTTGCAATATTTTTTATGACAGGAATTATGATAATCGTTTTAATTGCTTTTTGGATATGGGTATATTTTAAAATAAAAGAATATATTGAAAAACAAGAAAATATAAAGAATGTACTAAAAGATATTTATAATGGTAAAAAAGATGTGTATATCAATGAAGAAAATCTAAAAGGAACTTTAAAAGAAATGGCTATATATGTAAATGATATTTCAGACGGTTTTTCAAATGCAATAGAAGAAAATTTAAAGTCGGAAAGGTTAAAAACAGAATTAATAACAAACGTTTCACATGATATAAGAACACCATTAACATCAATAATAAACTATGTAGATTTGTTAAAAAATGAGAATATACAAGATGAAAAAGTAAAAGAATATATAGAAATATTAGATAAAAAATCAAACAGATTAAAAAAGTTAACAGAAGATTTAATAGAAGCATCTAAAGCTTCATCAGGGAATATTAAGCTTAATATAGAAGAAATAAAAATAAAAGAATTGATAAATCAAACTATAGGAGAATTTAAAGATAAATTTGAAGAAAAAGGATTATTAATAGAAACTAAAATGCCTGGAAGGGAATTAAAAATAAATGCTGATAGTAGATATATTTATAGAATAATAGAAAATTTATTTAGTAATATAACTAAATATGCTCAAGAAAATACAAGAGTATATATAGATATAACTGAGGAAAATAGTATGATAAGAATTAGTATTAAAAATATATCAAAGGAAAGTTTAAATATAAGTGCTGATGAGTTGATGCAAAGATTTGTAAGAGGAGACAAATCTAGATATACAGAAGGAAGCGGTTTACGGATTGTCTATAGCTAAAAGTTTAACAGAGTTACAAAAAGGTAAGTTTAATATAAAAATAGATGGAGATCTATTTAGAGTGGATATTGAATTTTAAATTATAAATACTATTATTTGATTTTAAAATAAATATATTTTAAATTAAATAGTAGTATTTTAAAATTTCTAGAAAATGTAAAATTACCTTGAAACATATAAAGTAATATGCTAAAATTGAAATGAAAATAAACAAAAGAAAAATGCTAAAATGGAGGAATTATAATGAGAAAAATGATAATCATAATAATTATTTTAGCTATAATATTTGTAGGAATGTTAATAAATAACAACATTGCAAGTGATAATCAAAATAATATTACAATAAATGAAGTTAATCAAATAGAAGAATATATAAAAGAAATATATATGTGGAAAGAAGTAACTAATGAAGCATTGCCCAAATTTGATAACATAAATTTAGCGAATGAATTGTGGATATGGGAAGTTGTAAAAAAGAATTTGGAGGATTTTGAATTAGAATATAATCAAATACAAGATGAAGCGATAAATATTTTTGGGACAGAGTTAGAACTTAAATTTCCAAAAGAAGGAAATTTAAGTTTTGAATTTAACGAACGAATTAATAAATATCAAGCAACACAAACTAATTTAGACAATCAAGATGATACCTTTTTACTAAATAATATTTCAAAAAAAGAAAATGGTTATGAAGTAGAAATAATAGAATATATAAGGGATTATTCAGAAGTTGAACAAAATGAAAATATTATATTAATAAAAAATTTATCTAATGAAGAAATAGGACGAGTTATGCAAAATAGTAGTGAGCAAGAAATACAAGAGATAGTAAAAAGAAATAAAGAAAAGTTTTCAATAAAAAAACTAGAATTAGAAAAAAAGAATAACAAAATATATGTAAAAAAAATAACTTAAAATTTTAGGTGATATAAATGTTAGAACAATTGGAAAAATGTGAAATGTGTCCACATAAATGTAATGTAAATAGGAAAAGAGGAAAAATAGGAAGATGCAAGGCAAGTGATAAAGTAAAAATAGCTTTGTATTCTATTCACAATTTTGAAGAACCATGTATAATTGGAAAAAATGGTTCAGGAACCATATTTTTTTCCAATTGTAATATGAATTGCATTTATTGTCAAAATTATGAAATTAGTCAAAAGGGAATGGGAAAAGAATTTACAGTAGAAGAACTTGCAGATATATTTATAGAACAGCAAAATAAAAAAGTTGAAAATATAAATTTAGTAACACCAACTATCTATGCTATTCAAATAATAGAAGCAATAAAAATAGCAAGAAAGAAAGGGTTAAAAATTCCAATAGTCTATAATACAAATGGATATGAAAATATAGAAACAATAAAAATTTTAAAAGGATATATTGATATATATTTACCAGATTTAAAATATTACTATAATGATATTGGTAAAAAATATTCTAATGTAGAAAATTACTTTGAAATTGCAACAGAAGCAATAAAAGAAATGCAAAAACAAGTAGGCAATCCGAAATTTGATAAAAACGGAATTATGAAAAAAGGAATTATTGTAAGACATCTAGTTTTACCTAATAATATAGATAATAGTAAAAAAATCTTAAAATGGTTAAAAGAAAATATAGATAAAAATAATTATGTAAGTATTATGGCACAATATTTTCCAACATATAAAGCAAAAAAAGACGAGATTTTAAATAGAAAGTTAACAAAAGAAGAATGGAACGAGATAGAAAAATACATACAAGAATTAAATTTTGAAAATGGATATGTACAGGAATTAGGTGAACATGAAGAAGAATATGTACCAAAATGGGAATTAAAATGATAAAAATTATTTTTATCATTTTAATTTTGACAATAAAAAACTTGTATTTTATATTAAAATATTATATAGTTATGTGTAAGATAAAATAAATAAAAAGAATATAAAAAAATATCAATAGTAAATAATTTGAAAGGAAGTAAAAAATATGTTAAGTATAATAGTAGCAAAAGCAAAAAATAATATAATAGGAAAAGAAAATAAGTTAATATGGCACTTACCAGAGGATTTAAAACATTTTAAAGATTTAACAACAGGCCATACGATTATAATGGGAAGAAAAACTTTTGAATCTTTGGGAAGAGTTTTGCCAAATAGAAAACATATAGTGTTTAGCCAAAATCCAGATTTCAAAGTAAATGATGAGAATGTAGAAATAGTTTATTCTATGTTGCAAATACAAGAATATATAGAAAATGAACAAGAAAATTTTGTTATAGGTGGAGCAATGATATATAATTTATTAATGCCATATGTAAGTAAAATGTATGTTACTCAAATAGAAAAAGATTTTGAAGGAGATGCTTTTTTTCCACGAATAGATGAAAACATTTGGGAAGAAATATCAAGAGAAAAAGGAATAAAAAATGAAGAAAATAATTTAGATTATGATTATATAACATATATTAGAAAAAAATAATATAAAAATACGAAAAGGAGGCTTTTTTATGTCAGATATGACAATTTCTAAAGATATAGCATATATAGGTGCTAGTGATATGAAAATAAAATTATTTGAAGGTCAATATATATTAGAAAAAGGTATGAGTTATAATTCATATCTTATAAAAGATGAAAAAAATGTAATATTGGATACAATTGATGAAAAATTAACAGACATATGGTTAGAAAATATTGATAAAAATTTAGGAAGTGAAGGATTAGATTATTTAATTATTTCTCATATGGAGCCAGATCATTCATATAATATAGAAGTATTAGCCAAAAAATATCCTAATATGAAATTAGTAGGAAATCAAATGACATTTAATATTTTATCAAACTTTTTTAATATAGATTTGTCCGAAAGAAAAATTGTAGTAAAAGAAGGGGATATATTAGATATAGGAAAGCATAAGTTACAATTTTTTATGGCTCCTATGGTACATTGGCCAGAAGTAATGGTAACATATGAACAAACTGAAAAAATAGTGTTTTCAGCAGATGGATTTGGAAAATTTGGAGCAGTAGAGATTGAAGATGAATGGGATTGCGAAGCAAGAAGATATTATTTTGGAATTGTTGGAAAATATGGAGTACAAGTACAAGCTTTATTAAAAAAGTTATCAACATTAGATGTAAAAATGATTTGTCCATTACATGGCCCTATATTAAAGGAAAATTTAGAATATTATATAAATAAATATAATATTTGGAGTAGTTATGAACCAGAAAAAGAGGGAGTGTATATAGCTTGTAGTTCTATATATGGTAATACATTAAAAGTGGCAAACAAGATAGCAGAGATATTAAAACAAAAAGGAATAGAAAATGTAGTAATTGGTGACTTGACTAAAGAAGATTGGGCAGAAGCAGTTGAAGATGCTTTTAAATATCCTAAATTAGATCGGAAGGCACACGTCTGAACTCCAGT
>CALXZW010000004.1 GCA_944393345.1 uncultured Clostridia bacterium | reverse complement strand
CTATTTAAAAATTCATCTGGATAATGCTTATCTAAAAATATATCTATATTATTTTTAGCAGGTATGTTATTTCTTCTTTGTTGCTGTCTATCTGCTGCCATACAAGATATGGTAATATCAAATGTCATAAACATTACCATAAATATAGTTATTATTCTAAAATTTTTTTCATATATATAGTGATCTACTTTTTCAAACCAAGGATATATTATCTTTAAAAAAGCAACTGCTATTATTCCCCAATATACACAATAAAGTAAAGAGGTTCTCCCATTTAAATTCATAAATAAATCACTATAATCCCAAGAAATCGTACCAAAAAATATTTCTTGAAAAAATGAGCATAAGTATTCTAATGCTCCTCCCATAATCATTCCATAGAAAAAAGCTTTTTTAGAATCCTTTACATTTGATATTAAAATATAATATGCAACTGCTCCCATTCCATACACTTGTACAAATGGACCATATACAAGCCCCTGTCTAATTTGTAATGTTCTAGTATATACTAAAGTATATAGCATCTCTGCAAGAAATCCAAAAACACTTCCTATTATAAATACCCAAAATATTCTTATTAAAAAATTTAATAATTTTTTTATTTTATTTTCTTCAATTTCTATTTTTCTACCTTCCATATATTTCCCCATAATTTTATATGTTTATTATATATTAATATTATTCAAAATTAAATATCTATTAACCAATTACTTTAATTTTAAGAAATTCTTCATATTTTATGATAATATATCTTTTACTACCTCTCCTGCTATTATTAACCCCATAACAGATGGATTAAATGAAACACTGCCTATCGGCATTTTCTCATTACACTCTATATTAATTTCTTGTTTTTTTACTTTTTCTTTTGAATACACTACTTTTAATTTTGTTATTTTCCTACTTTTCAATTCTTTCCTCATCTTCTTAGCTAATGGACATTCTGATGTTTTATATATATCTGTAACTTCAAATTTTGTTGGATCTATTCTATTTCCTGCTCCCATTGCTGATATTATTGGTATATTAATTTCTTTAGCCTTTTCTATTAATTTTATTTTTGTATTAATTGTATCTACAGCATCAACAATATAATCTATTGTATCATCAATTAAATCTTCTTCATTATTTATCTCATTTCCTAAATATGCTTCTATTTTTGCTTTTGGATTAATTTCTAATATTCTCTCTTTCATTACGTCAACCTTATTTTTTCCTACTGTTTTGATAGTTGCATGTATTTGTCTATTTATATTGCTAACAGATATTTTATCTTTATCCACTAATATCAAATGTCCAATTCCAACTCTAGCTAATGCTTCTGCTGTAAATGATCCTACTCCACCTATACCATAAATTATGACTTTTGAATTTTCTAATTTTTCTATAGCTAACTTTCCTAATAATATTTCTGTTCTAGAATTCCATTTTTCTTCCATTTTTCCCTCTTTTTCAAAACATTTTATTATTAATCTTTATTTTCCATATTGCTAGTATAGCATAAAATGACAAAATATGCTATACTTATTTTAAACTAATATTTACGGAGGTTTTCATGCTTAGGATTAATAATATTAAAATTTATGATAATTTGTCTGACAATGAAATTTTACAAATCGCATTAATTAAACATAATATAAACAAAAATGATATCTTGAATTGGCATATTTCCAAAAAATCTATTGATGCTAGAAAAAAAGATGATGTTCATTTTAATTATTCTATAGATATACAAGTAAAAAATGAAAAAAAATATAAAAAATTAGAAACTATAAAAGATTTTGTTTTTCCTAATATTTCTGTAAAAAGCAATAAAAATATATCCCCTATAATTATAGGAGCAGGACCTGCTCGGGTTATTTTCTGCTTTAATTTTAGTTCAAAATGGCATAAAACCTATTATCATTGAACAAGGAAAATGTGTAGAAGATAGAAAAAAAGATATTGAAACTTTTCAAAATACAGGTAAATTAAATACTAATTCTAATGTTCAATTTGGTGAAGGTGGAGCAGGTACTTTTTCTGATGGTAAACTTACTACTGGAATTAATAGTCCTTTTTGTAAAAAAGTTTTACAAGAGTTTGTAAATTTTGGTGCTCCTAAAGAAATTTTGTATCTCTCAAAGCCTCATATTGGAACAGATAATTTAATAAAAATTATTAGAAATATGAGGGAATATATAATTTCAAAAGGTGGTTCTTTTCTTTTTAATACAAAAGTTATAGATTTTAATATTAGAAATAATAAAATCCATAGTTTAATTATTAAAAATTTAGAAAATAATTTAGTTGAAGAAATTAGCGCTAATTCCGTTATTTTGGCTATTGGACATAGTTCAAGAGATACATTTAAAAAAGTTTACGAAAGAGGTTTTGGGATTGAAAAAAAGAATTTTTCTGTTGGTGTTAGAATTGAACATTTGCAAGAAGATATTAATAAAGCACAATATGGTACTATAACTAAACTAAAATTACCTCCTGCTGAATATAAATTAGCATATCACTCTCCTTCTGGAAGGTCTTGTTATACTTTTTGTATGTGTCCTGGCGGTATTGTTATGGCTTCTTCTAGCGAAGAAAATACTATTGTAACAAATGGAATGAGTAACTTTTTACGAAATGGCATAAATGCTAATTCTGCATTACTTGTCAATGTTACTCCTGATGATTTTAAAGATTCATCTCCTTTAGCTGGAATCTATTTTCAAAAAGACCTAGAAGAAAAAGCATTTGCTTTAGGTGGTTCTAATTATTTTGCTCCAATACAAAGAGTTCAAGACTTTTTAGATAATAAAAAATCTACTTTCATAGGTTCTGTAAAACCTACTTATTTACCTGGTGTCACTTTATCAAATTTAAACGATATTTTACCTAATTTCGTTTCTGATACTTTAAAAGAGGGGCTTACATATTTTAATAAGAAACTACTAAATTTTTCTAATCCTGACAGTTTGTTAACAGGTTTAGAAACTAGAAGTTCTTCACCTATTAGAATTGTAAGAAATGAATTCTTGCAATCTAATATAGAAGGTATTTACCCTTGTGGCGAAGGAGCTGGTTATGCTGGTGGAATAATGTCTGCAGCAATTGACGGTATAAAATGTGCTTTATCTATTTTAAGAAATTGAACTTTGGGGTAAATCCTCAAAGTTCAAAAAAATTTCTAAAAATCTAAAGCCATTTTTCAAATTCTTCTAATTTTATTGGTTTAGAATAATAATAACCTTGAATTAAGTCACATCCTAACTCTCTTAAATATTCAATTTGTTCTTTATTTTCCACTCCTTCTGCTACCGTTTCTAAATTTAATTTTTTTGCTATATATATTATATATTCTATTATATTTTTCTTTTTATTTTCTGGTCTTATTTTATCAACAAAAGATTTATCAATTTTTATTGTATCTATAGGCATGTCTTGTAACATATTTAATGTAGATGTTCCTGTTCCAAAATCATCTAAAGATATTTTAAATCCTACTTGTTTTATTCTTTTCATAATACTAATAATATTTACATCATCTGATAATGTCGCGCTTTCTGTTATTTCTAATTCTATTTTTTCGGATTCTATTTGATATCCTTTAATAATTTTTATATATTCTTCTATAAAATCTTCATTATAAAAATGTTCTTTTGATAAATTTACAGAAACAATTGGTATATTCTTTTTTTCTTTTTTCCATTTAGATATATCCTGGCAAACTTTTTCTAAAATATATTTATCAAGTTTTATTATAAATCTATTTTTTTCAAATATTGGTATAAATTCATTTGGTGGAAGTATTTTTCCATTTCTATTCCATCTAACTAATGCTTCTGCAGAAACCATTTTTTCATCTTTTAATAATATTTTTGGTTGGTAATATATTTCAAATTCTTCATTTTCCAATGCTTGTTGCATTATATTTTCTATTTCTTGTTCTTTTTCTATTTTTAGTTCTAAATCTTCGCTATATATATAATATTGTTTTTCTAAATTTCCTTTTGCATTTTCGTGCGCTATTAATGCTTTATCAAAACATTCTAATAAATTATATTTATTTTTTTCTGTTTTATAAATTCCTAAAGTAACAAATATTATATACTCTTTTTCATTAATTATTATTTTTGATAATTTTTTTATATTTTCTTGAACTTGTATATCTATATTTTTTTCATTTGCTAAAATGATTCCAAAAAAATCATTTGCAATTCTACAGACTAATGTATCTTTAGGTAATATTTCTAATAATTTTTCTCCAATATTATATAACAACTTGTCACCTAATTTATGCCCATATTTTTTATTAAAAGTTTTAAATTTATCTATATCTAAAACTAATATATAACTAGCTTCTTGATGCTCTATTATTCTTTTTCCATTTTCATTAAAGTAATTATAGTTTCCTAATTTTGTTACTTTATCTATATATGCTAAATTATATAATGTTTTATTTTTTCTTTCTTCTGTTATTACTATATAAATAGAAAATATTAATATCATTGATATAATCATAATTGATATCACAAATATTATTCTTACCACTTGATTTAGTTCTTGTGCCACTACACTTCCTTGTGTTACAAGAATTAAATACCAATCATTTACTTCTAATTTTTGATATGTTACAAAATATTTTCCTATTCCTTTATATAATACTAATTCTCCTGACTTTTTTGTTTTTAAATCTCTTTCCATTTTTTCTATATTTAATTTATTCTTTTTTGTATTGTCAATTTTATCATTGATTATTTCATATATTCCGTTATTGAAATTTTCCTCACTATTTTGAGATTTTGCTATTATATTGCCTGTATTTGTTGTTATATATTCATAACCATTCCCATTATATATTGACTGTATTAATATTTCCTCATATTTACTTGTTTCTGTAACTAACAAAATTACAACCTTTTCATTATTTAAAATAGCGGTTTTAGAATAAATATTTATTTCTTTTTCATCTACTTTGCTTTGCCTATTTTTTGATATTTGTATTTCATCTTTAATAAAAAAATTTTCTTTTTCATTTGATAAATCAACAGTTTGTCCATCACTTGTTAATGTTTCTCCATTTTTATACATTATTGCTATTCTTGAAAATTGACTACTTCCTAAATTATTAAAATATATTTCAAATACTTCTTGAGGAGTTTTAACTTTTTGTTTTTCTATTTCAGATATTATAGTTTCTAATATTCTTTTATGTTCATTTGTTATAGAATTTATTTTAGATACATCTTGCTTTGTAATTTCTCTTAAACTATTTAATGTATTTTGAATTGTAAGTTTTTGCACTTTATTTATATAAAAAAATAAAAACAATGTTGTTATTAAAATAATTAATAATATTATTATAAAATACGTTGTGTATTTTTTTTTCAAATTAACTTTTCTCCTTTTATTTTATAATACCTCAAAAGAAGCAATGCCTCTTTTGAGTATTTTTATTATATAAAAAACAGATAGCAAATCATCTTTTTTATACTTTTATATTACTAATTATATTTTCTACTAAATAATCAATTTCTTCTTTTGTATTTTCTTCCCCAAAAGTCACTCTAATTGTTCCTTTTGCCCATTCTTTACTTGCTCCAATTGCAACTAATACATGAGATGGATTAGAATTTCCAGCAGAACAAGCACTACCACTTGATACACATATTCCTTTTTCATCTAATTTCAGAAGTAGTGTTTGACCATCTATATTTTTAAATGAAAAATTTGTATTTCCTGGTAATCTACCTTTTCTTGAACCATTTAATTTAGCTTCTGGTATTTTTTCTTCTATTTGCTTAATAAAATATTCCCTTAAGTCCAATAATTTATTTATATGCTTTTGCATATTTTTTTGTGAAATTTCTGCTGCTTTTCCTAACCCCACAATTCCTGCCACATTTTCTGTTCCGCTTCTTTTTTTCTTTTCTTGTCCTCCACCATCCATTATTCTATCAAAATTTATCCCTGTTTTTACATATAATGCACCTACTCCTTTGGGTCCATTAATTTTATGACCTGATAAAGACAATAAATCTATTCCTAAACTTTTTACATCTATTGGTACATTTCCAACTGCTTGAACCGCATCAGTATGAAAAATTATATTATATTTCTTGGCAATAGCAGAAATCTTTTCTATTGGTTCTATTGTTCCTATTTCATTATTCGCAAACATTACACTTATTAAAATAGTATCTTTGGTAATTGAATTTACTAATTCTTGTATATTTATTATTCCATCTTTATCTACATTTATATAACTTACTTTAAATCCTTGTTTTTCTAATGTTTTACATGCATTTAAAATTGCTGGATGTTCTATTTTCGAAGTTATAATATGATTTCCTTTTACCTTATTTGCATAAGCTATTCCTTTTAAAGCTGTGTTATCACTTTCTGTCCCAGAACCTGTAAAATATATTTCATTACTATTACAATTTATTAAATTTGCCACTTGTTTTCTCGCTTTTTCTATTGCTCTTTTAGTATATCTTCCTATTGTATATAGTGATGATGGATTTCCATATTGGATAGAATAATATGGTAACATTTCATTTAAAACTTCTTCTTTTACTTTAGTAGTTGCTGCATTATCAAAATATTTAATTTCCATAAAACTCACTCCTCCATATACTTATTTGTATAGGCATACTTTATTTTATGAAGAATTTTTTATTTTGTTATTCTTTTAATATCTCTTTAATTTCTTCAATCTTTTCCATTGTAACTTTATAACCATATTTATAACAATTATCTAACTTTTCTACATCAAAAAGACCTGTTCCGTCAGTTGGTATTGTTAATAAATAATTACTTTTTTGCAAACTATTTTCAGAAATCTTATTCCCCATTATATCTATTGTTCTCATTACTACATCCATTACATTACTATTTTCATTAACATCATCTGATTTAAAATTAATTGCTATAACTTTATCCGCTCCTTGTTTTTTTACTTCTAAAACAGGTATGTTATCTAATGCTCCTCCATCTAAAAAATTATATTTTTTAAAATTACAAGGGCAAAAGATTCCTGGAAAACTACTTGTAGCTCTTATTGCTTTTCCTATTGGAATATTTGTAATATATTTTTCATTTTCTTTTTCTGGTATATTATTCGTAAATATATATTCTTTTCCTTCTGTTATATCAACTGCTGGAATTACTAATGGCAGTCTTTTTATATCTGCTATATTAATTATCCCTCTTTTTTTACCTAAGTTTTCATATGCTTTTTCTAAACTTTCACCATTTTTTAGTCCAGATATATTTATTTTTTTGTTCATTACAAAATTTGCTACACTAGATACTATTGTATTTGTGTTTATTTCTACAATATCTTTAGCATATTTTTTAAATAATATATAAATATAATAAGGAGAATAGCCCATAGCGTATAATGATGAAATTATACCGCCCTGAGCTAGTTCCCCCTATTATATCTATTTTTATATTATTTTCTTCTAATGCTTTTAATACACCTGCATGGGCTATTCCTCTTATGCCTCCACCAGATAATGCTAATCCTAATTTCAATTTTCACACCTCTATATTTTTTTATAGTATTTACTTTTTTATATGCTTCTAAACATAAAATGTGAATTTTTAATTATTATTTTAAATTATCTGTATAATATATTTCTCCAAACCCATATATTACTTTATAATATTTCCCTATAAATGATGGAATTTCAGAATTATTAAATTCATAAGTAGGTTCTAATATTAATTTTCCTTCCCTATTTATAACTCCCCATTTTCCGTCTTTTTGAACTCCTGCAAATCCATATTCATTAAATTCTGTAACTTTATCATATTCATAATTTACTTTTATATTACCATTCTTATCTACATATCCCCATTTTCCATCTTGACTTTTTGCAAATAATTGGTTATTTTTATATACTTCTACATTAGTTAATTCTTTTCCATTATTATCAAAATATTTTTCTTCAGCATCATTATATACTTTTATATAATCAGATTTATTTTCAATTATAGCATTCTGCATTTCACATATTTTTTCAATATCTTTAGAATAGATTTCTGTTACTTTATTTTGTGTTATGGTTGCTTGTATCATATTTTTATTATATATTTTCTGTATTGAATCATATTTTGCTTCTAGTTTTGGATTTCCTTTATTATCTATAATTCCTAGTTTTCCATTATCTATACTAACTATAAAGTAATTATCAAATAAATATTCTATATAATTATATTTTTCCTCTACAATTTGTCTTCCTTCTTTGTCTATTATTCCATATTTTGTACCATTTTCAGTATTTATTCTAATTTTATAATTTTCATTTTCAGTATTTACTATTGCAATATTTTCATTTATATTTGCTTGCGAACCAGTAGGTGTATATATTGTAGTTCCCTGTCCATTTACAGCATATATATACATTCCTGTTATATCTATTTGTGAATACTCAATAGGAACTATTTCTTTTCCATTTATATCTTTTACACCATATTTTTTACTTTTTTCTACTATAAATACCTTATTTACTTTATCATAAACTATGGATTGATATTCATTAGAAATAATTTGTTCACCATTTTTACTTATTCCATATTGCCCATTTTTCGCTGCTAATAAATAAATATTTTCTATGTCTTCTATCTCATTTATTCTTGAAATTTCATTGTACTCAGTCTTTAATAGTAATTTTCCTTTTGTATCTATATATCCATACCTATAGCCTTCTTCTGTTTTTACTGATACAATATACCCAGCATCTTTGTATGAATTATTATCCGAATAATATTTATCTATATTAATTTCATCATATTCTATTGGTACCAAGTTATTTCCTTTTATATTTATTATGCCATATTTTTCATTTTGCTTTACAAGTAATTCTCCTTCTTTATATGCTAAATTATCTATTTCGTCATAAATTGGTTTAGTTATTTCTTTTTCTTCAAAATTCATTAATCCATATTTATTATCTTTTTTATATCTTAATACACTTTTTTCATACATTAAGTCACTTTGTAAATTCTTTAACCTTATTGGCTCTACTAAATCATATTGTGTAAATATTTCTTGACCTTTTTCATTTAATATTTTTGAATTTTCATTTTCTATACATTGAAAAATTGCTTTTTCTGGATTTGGAATTTTTACATCTTCATATTTCGCTTGTATGATAACATTTCCATTTCTATCTATTACACCATATTTTTCTTCATGTTTTAATACAAAATAATTATAATTATTTACCTTCTCAATTTCATATTCTCTACCATTTTTTATTATCATATTATATATAAATATACTACTTATTGCTATTACTATTATTGCAAGTATTGCTATTACTATTATTTTATTCTTTTTCATAAGTTTTCTCCTTTTCTTATTCTTCTATTTCTTTTACTGGAGCTATATTATTTCTACAAGCTTTTACTTTTAATATTCTTTTATCTTCTGACTCTTCTATCTTGTATGTTACTCTTTCAGTCTCTATTATTGGTTTTTCCTCATCTTTTGGAATTCTTCCTAGCTTTTCTTGAACAAATCCTGATAGTGTATCATAATCACCTTCTGGAATTTGTGCATCTAGTAATTTATTTACATCATATATTGTCATACTTCCTGATAATATATAAGTATTTTCATCTATTTTTTCATATTCTGATTCTTCTTTATCATATTCGTCATATATATCACCAACTAATTCTTCTAAGATATCCTCCATTGTTATCATTCCTGCTGTTCCACCATATTCATCTAATATAATCGCCATTTGCTTTTTGTTTTTTTGTAATTCCTTAAATACTTCATTTATTAATCTATTTTGAGAAACAAAATATGCTTCTTTTACTACATTTTTTACTTTAAAACTTTTTTTATTAATATTTTTTAATACATCTTTTACATATAAAATACCTTTTATTTCATCTATTGTTTCATCATATACTGGTATCCTACTATATCTATATTCTTCATTAGATAATTCTTCTATAAGTTCATCTACACTTATATTTATATCTACTGCAAAAATGTCTTTTCTATGTGTCATTATCTCTGATACTGTTATATCATTAAATTCAAATACATTATTTATCAATTCTTTTTCTTCTTCTTTTATTGTTCCTTTTTCTTGTCCTTGATCTACCATCATTTTTATTTCTTCTTCTGTAACTGTTTCTTCTTCATTTTCTCCTACGCCAAATATTTTTGATATAGCATTTGTTACACCCGTTAATAATTTTACAAATGGAGCAGTAACAATAGCAATTCCCTTTATTATACCTATTGTTGCAAAAGCGATTTTTTCATAATTTTTCATTGCTAATCTTTTTGGAACTAATTCTCCAAATACTAATGTAAAGAAAGATAATATTATTGTAATTAAAATTATTGATATATTTCTCCAAACACTTATACTTAAAACTGGTAATAAATTATTTAGCATTGGTGCCAAAATATCTGCAAATGTATCTGAAGCAAATGCACTTGATAAAAATCCTGCTAAAGTTATACCTATTTGTATTGTCGCTAAAAATTTACTTGGGGTCTTTAACATTTTTTCTATTTGTTTTGCTTTTTTATTCCCATCTTTTGCTTGTTTTTCAATTTTTGCATCATTTAGAGATATAAAAGCGATTTCACTTGCTGCAAAAAATGCATTTAATGCAATTAATATTATTAGTATAAAAATTTGTGTTAACATTTAAAATTCTCCTTTTTTTATTTTGTGTTTTACAATAATTATTATACTTGTTTATATAATTTTTTTCAATAAAAATTCTTTTATTCCATAAAAAAACTTACATAAACTTTTTAATATTTATGCAAGTTTTTTTGTATTTACATACCAGTAATAGGTAATTTTCTTACAGATTTTTCTTTTTCTATTTTTTCAAATACTGGTTTTTCTTCTTTATTATTATTTATTGTTACAGTTAGTTCTTCATTTAAAGCTATATCTACTTCTATCAATTCATCATATATTTCATATCCATCTATTGAATTTATTTCTTTTATATAATATTTATTAGGCACTAAATTTTCTATTACTATTTTTCCTTCTTTATTAGTTTTTAAATTAGAATATACAACTTTTTTGTTTTCATCTAATAATTGAAATTCAATATTTTCTAATCTTTCTTTAGTTTCTGCATCTTGTTTTATTAAAATAATCTTAGTTTCATTTTTTTGATATTCTTCATTTATATAACCTTCTCCATCTTCATAAGTTTCTGCTGTTAATGCATAATCTTGCATACTACTATTTGGAGCTTTACCATATAATATCGGTTTTGTTTCTACTTTTGCTTTTACTTCTATTTTTATATTTCCTTTATCTGTCATATTTTTTATAGGTACTAATATTTTAAAACTTTCACCTTTTTTAAATTCACTCTTTTCTACATTATTTTCATCTGTTAATTTTATGCCACCTAAATCTATTCCATTTTCATTTTTTAAATATATTTGGTACTCATTTATATTTCCTTTTGATTCTACTGAATAAGTTTTTGATACATACTCTTTATCTATTTTATCTTGTTCCCATTTTAGAGTATTTCTATTTATATTTATTGTGTTTGAAATTTGTGTTTCATTAGAATTCTTAGCTGATTCTAATATTCCTTTTAATGCATTTAATGTTCTTTCTCCTGCTTTACCTATTGCTGTATAGTCATTTGGATTATTTTTATGTATATAACAATATATCGCTTGTTTTGTCGCAGTAAAAGCTTCTTCTTTATTTGCTACACCTAATTGTTCAAAACTTTTATATGGATAACCATTTATAATTATTTTCCATAATTCTAAGTCTTTTATAAGTTCTTTAACTGATACTTCATAAGGTTCTGTTTCCGCTCCTGGCTTAGTTTTATCCATACAATATGCTGGATAACATACTCCATTGTTTTGATATTCTACATAACTTACTTTTACTGTAATTCCTTTATATCTTAGTAATTGTCCACAATCACCTGTCTGATAAATATATGCTGAATTTATATTTTTAGCATTTTCGTTATTACTACTAGCATATGTTAAATTTATAATTTTTAAAAAGTTTAGTGTTAAGATTATTAATATTATTGTTGCAATTTGTATTGCTCTTTTCTTTTTTGTCAATAAAATTCCCTCTTTCTACTATTATTCTGTTTTTTCTATTCCTTGTATACACCTTCTATATTCTGGTTCATTTTCTACACAAGTAATTAAAGTTATTTTATCTTCTTCTGTATTTTCTAAAGAACTCCAGTCTGTATCTTTTATTATCTTATGCTCTTCTACTATATATGTTTTTTCAAAATCTTTGTATCTATATTTTATTTCATCACCTGTTTTTAATTTTTTTAAATCTTTAAAATAATTATTTTTATATCCACGATTATGAGCGGCTAAACCTATATTACCAATTGTTTTTTGAGTTTCTTCAAAATGTCCAATATAATTGTCCATTACTTCTTTGGTCGTACCTTCGCTAATGTTAGCTTTTAAATTTATACTTGGTATTTCTAGGTACCACAAATTAGTAGTATCTAATAGAATACTTTTATCTTCTACAATAGTATTATTCTCAGTTTCTTGATTAACTTTTTCTTCTGTTTTAGTGTTGTTATAAAATTGATTATTGGATTTTTTATCTTGATTATTAAAATTTTCTTGTACGATAAAACTTGCATTAAATAATTCATTTTCTACTAAATTATTTATTTGATTAATAAAAAAAATAAATAGAATAAATATAAAAATAGATATAATTAAACTAACAAAATTTATAAATCGTGTGGTATAAATAATTTTATGTATGTTCTTTTATCGCCTCCTTAAATTATATCAAATTTAAAATCTTTTTACGAGTTAACTCTTATATTTACATTATATTACATTTTTTCCCAAGTGTAAAGAATTTTCCATCGCAAATTTCGACAAATAGTATTGAAAAAGAATCTTTTTAATTCTTATATATTTTCTCATTCAAGTCATTATATTTCTAGAAATTTAATATTTCACAAAGTTATCTATATTTTTCTAATCTATACTTTTGAAGAATATTTTCAATAAATTAAGATTTATTCATAAATTTCTACACCAACAAAAGATTTATATTTTAAGACATTTTTACTATACATTTTATTTTTTGTTCTTTTTTACTTAAATTTAGAATTTTGCTATAATACAAAAAGAAAGCCTTTACTTGCTTTCTTTGTTATTTTTTAAATCTAATTCTATATAAAATTCAACTCCATTTTCATAATTTGATACACCATAGTTATTTTCATAATTATTCATAATTGCCTTTACAAAAGATAACCCTATACCTGTACCACCATCATTTCTATTTCTGGATTCATCTATTTTATAGAATCTTTTCCATATTTTTTCCATATGTTCTTCTTTTATTCTATCTCCTGTATTAAATACTTTTATTCTAACTTTATTTGCTTCATCTATTACTTCATTTTCTATTTTTATATATTTTTCTCCATTTACTTCTTTTACATGTTTTATCGCATTTGTTAAATAATTTGTTACTACTTGTTCTATATAAAAATCATCAGCAAATACATTTATTCTTTCTTTGTCGTCAAATTTTATCTGTGCTTTTGTTTCATCTATCATTACTTTTGATTTTCGTATAACCTCTTTTTCAAGTTCTACGATATTAAATTCTTTATCATTAAATTCTCTTTTTCCATATTCTAATTTCATAAGTTCTAATAATTGTTTAACCAGTTTATCCATTTTATTAGTTTCATCTAATATAACTTCTGCATAAAACCTTCTACTTTCTTCATCTGAATTTACATTTTCTAGCAATCCTTCACTATATCCTTGAATTAATGCTATTGGTGTTTTTAATTCATGTGATACATCTGATATAAAGCTTTTTCTCATTTCATCTATTTTTGACTTTTCTTCTATGTCTTTTTCTAATTCTGAATTTGAATTTCTTAATTGTTTTATTGTCCTTTCTAGTTTATCTGACATTAGATTTATACTTTTACCTAAATTATTTATTTCATCATCTGCATCTGTTATTCTATATTTATGACTAAAGTCTAAATTAGCCATTTTCTTTGCTATTTTGTTTAATTCTAATATTGGATCTGTAAATTTTCTTGATACAAATGAAACTATCACTGCTGCAATTAGTATTGTTATTCCAGCCATTAAGTATAAGAAATTATTTGATATTTTTACACTTTCTTCTATTGCCGTTATTGGTATTCTAACATATAGCAAATAGCCATTATCTAATGTTCCTGATAATAATATATATGTTATTTGACTTTTTATATCTCTCATTTTTTTTATAGCATATTTTTCATTTTTTTGAATAATTTCTCCTGAATTTAAAAATTTATTTGTCATTTCATTCATTTGTCCGAATGTATAAAAGAAATCTTTGTTTGAAGTATAAATACTAACATTTTCTTCATTTTTTATTAATATGTCAAAATTATTTCTGATAGCTATTTTTTCTAATTCTGACTGTATATCTTTGTCTTCTAAATTATTATAATAACCATTTACTATTTCATAAAAATCTTTTAAATCTTGTGTTTTAGTATATATAAAAAATTGTCCAAATACTACATTATTAACAATTATAAGGAAGGCTATTATTAAAATTATTACTAATGTTAATGTTAAAAATAATTTTACTCTTACTGATTTTAATGTTTCTTTTATTTTTCCCATTTTATTTTTCCTTTCAAATATTACTTTTAATTAGAAGTTAATTTTTTATTTCAAATTTATAACCTACTCCTCTCATTGTTTGAATATATTTTCCTCTCTTACCTAATTTATGCCTTATTTTTTTTATATGACTATCTATTGTTCTAGAATCTCCATAATAATCATAATTCCATACATTATTTAAAATCTTATCTCTTGATAGAGCAATATTTTCATTTTCTACCAAATATGTTAATAATTCATATTCTCGTAAACTCAATTCTAATAATTTTCCATCTACTTTTACTGTTCTTCCTTCTTTATCTATTTCAATTCCTCCATAATCTTTAACTTCTTTTATATCTTTATTGGCTCTTTTTAAAATTGCTTCTACTCTTGCAACTAGTATTTTTGGGCTAAAAGGTTTGGAAATATATTCATCAACACCAAGTTCAAACCCGAATAACTCATCTTGTTCTTCTCCTCTTGCTGTTAACATTATTATTGGAACTTTTGATTCTTGCCTAATTTGTCTTAATACAGACCAACCATCTAATTTTGGCATCATTACATCTAATAATATTAAATTTATTTTATTTTTATTTTTTTCAAATACCTCTAGTGCTTTTTCTCCATCTTCAGCCTCTAAAATACTAAAACCTTTTGCTACTAAAAAATCTTTGATTAATTTTCTCATTCTTAATTCGTCATCAACTATTAATATACAATTATCCACTTTTTAATTTCCTCCTATTTTTTATACTTTAGATATATTATATATTTTATTTATGTCTTTATTGTGAAAAAACTTCGATAAAATCGAAGTTTTAATTAACTATTTTTGTATAACCAACATTTTAGTATCATATGCAATTTCTAGATTCATTTCATTTATTAAATCCATAATTTTATAATTTATTTTTTCTTTTTCTTCTAGAAATTTATTATATTCTGTCGTATCCATATATGCACTTATTAAAATATTTATTCCATTGGCATTAATAGTATCAAACTTTACTAATATTGTATCTTTAATTATAATTTCATTTTCAATTAGCATGAACTCTACTCTTTTTTGAAATTCTTCTAATTTCATTTTTGGTGTATTAAAAGAAATACATATATTAGTTAAATATCTTCTTTTTTCCATTTTACTTCCATTTGTTATTGATGTATTTGAAATTATTGAATTAGGTATATTTACTATAGAATTTTCTGTTGTCCTTATTCTTGTACTTCTAAAAGTAATATCTTCAACTGTTCCTTCATATAAATCCATTTTAATCCAATCACCAACATTAAATGGCTTATCAAAGAATATTACTAATCCTCCAAATAAGTTTTTAGCAGTATCTTGTGCTGCCAATGTAATTATTATTCCACTCACACCAAGTCCTGCAACTAAAGCACTTAAATCTATATTTAATAATGACATAACTATAAATATTGCCACTAAGTATATAAGCCCTCTTACAATTTTTAAAATAAATTCAAATGTCGCATCTTCTACTTTTAAGTTTAACTTCTTTTTCAATTTTTTTACTGCTGTAGAATCATTTCTAAAGCTACCGGCTAAACCTTTTGCAAAAGCAAATGTAATAATTATTCCAAATAATTTTGTAATTATAGTCATTATTTGGTCATTTATCTTTAACGGTTGTTTTAAAAATAATATTCCTAAATAAAAACCAAATATGATAAAAAATATTTTTAATGGTTTATAAAAAGCATTTTCTTTTATTTTCACAGGATTTTTAGTTTTAAATTTAAACATCTTAATTATTATATATGATAAACCTGAACTAAAAATTCTAAAAAACAATATTATTCCTATAGCTATTAGAATGTCTAATGCTTCTATTTGTTTTATTTTTTCTATTAATTCTAATAATTGATTCATTTAATTCTCCTAATTTTATGCCATATAATCTCTTAATTTTTTACTTCTACTTGGATGTCTCAACTTTCTTAATGCTTTTGCTTCTATTTGTCTTATTCTTTCACGTGTTACTTCAAATTCTTTTCCTACTTCTTCTAATGTTCTAGCCTTGCCATCTTCTAATCCAAATCTAAGTTTTAATACTTTTGCCTCTCTTGGTGTTAATGTTTTCATAACTTCTTCTAATTGTTCTTTTAGTAATGTATATGCTGCAGAATCTTGAGGTGCAGGACTATCATCATCTTGAATAAAATCTCCTAAATGACTATCATCTTCTTCTCCTATTGGAGTTTCTAGTGATACTGGATCTTGTGCAATTTTTTGTATTTCTAGTACTTTTTCTACTGATATTTCCATTTCTTTTGCTATTTCTTCTGGTAATGGCTCTCTTCCTAATTGTTGTAATAAATGTCTTGATGTCCTTATTAATTTATTTATCGTTTCTACCATGTGCACTGGTATTCTTATTGTTCTTGCCTGATCTGCTATTGCTCTTGTTATGGCTTGTCTTATCCACCATGTAGCATAAGTACTAAATTTAAATCCTTTTGTATAATCAAATTTTTCAACTGCTTTTATTAATCCCATGTTTCCTTCTTGAATCAGATCTAAAAATAGCATTCCTCTTCCTACATATTTTTTAGCAATACTTACAACTAATCTTAAATTAGATTCTGCTAATTTTTGTCTTGCTTCTTCATCATCATTTAATATTCTTTTTGCTAATTCTAATTCTTCATCAAATGTTAATAAAGGTATCCTTCCTATTTCTCTTAAATACATACGAACAGGATCATCTACATTTATCCCTTCATAATTTGTTTCTGTTATTTGGTCTAACTTTAAATCTTCAACTTCTTTTAAATCTTCTATATCTGGTTCTTCGTCATCAACATCATCTTGGATAAAATCTAAGCCTAATTCTTCGAAGGCGTCAAAAACTTTATCCATTTGATCTGGATTAACATCATCTAATTCTGTTGCTAAATCTCCATAAGTAATTTTTCCTTTTTCTTTAGCTTTTTTTATTATGTTTTTTACTTTTTCTTCTTTTAAAACATCATCTTGTTTATCTTCTACCTTATTTTCTTTTTCTATTTTCTCATTTAAATTTTCTTCTAATTTTTTTTCATTATTTGACATTATTTTCACTCCTATTTAATTTTGGCTAATTTTATTATAATCTCACTAAGCTCCTTTTCTAATGTTTTTCTTTGTTCATTATCTGTTTCAATTTCTAATTTTTCTAATATTTCATATTTCCTATTATTTAATTTTTCCTTTTCATAACTTTGCATTATATCATCAATAGCTTTTTCAACATCTGCTATTCCATAATCTTCTGCCATTATTTTAGTTATTTGATTTTGTTCTTCCTGTTCTAAATTATCAATAATTGCATTTATATTATCATTTCCTTTTTCAAATTCTTCATAAATCTTTTTTACAATTTCTTTATTCATTTCATATTGAAAATCTTCTATCTTTATGTTTTGTTTTAGGATTTGATATATGCTAAAATCTCCCATTAGTAGTAAAGATATAATAGTGTTTTCCCTTTTAATTGTAGATTCAGATATTTTTACTTGCTGTTCTTGTATGTGTTTTATAACTGGTTTTGATTTTTCTAAATTGTTTTCACTTCTTGAATTTGCATATATAATTTTATTTACTTCTGCATATATTGCTTCTTTTGATATATCATACTCTTTTGATATTTTTTCAATATATACTTCTCTTTCCATTGTATTATCTATTTTAGCTATTAATTTTGCAATTTCATTTAAAAATTTTATTTTATCATTTATATTATCTAAATTTAGATTTTTCTTTAATAGTTTTACTTTAAATTCTATTATAGAAATAGCTTTTTCTATTAAAACATTAAATCTTGCATTTCCATATTTTATTATGTATTCATCAGGATCTTTTGCCCCCTCTATTTGCAAAATTCTTATATCACACCCCATGTTTGATAAAATATCTAAAGCTCTTTCTTTCGCAGTAGTACCTGCTTCATCTGCATCAAAACTTAATATAATTTGTTCTGAACTTTTTCTTAATAACCAACCTTGCTGTTGTGTTAAAGCTGTTCCGGAGTGGTGCAACTACGTTTGTTATACCTCTTTGATGTAATGATATTACATCCATATAGCCTTCTACTACTAATATTTTTTTTGTATCTCCTTTTTTGGCTACATTTAGTCCAAACAAATTTCTTCCTTTACTATAAACAATATTTTCTGGAGAATTTATATACTTAGGTTTTGAATCATCTAATACTCTTCCACCAAAAGCAATTACTCTACCTCTTGCATCACAAATAGGGAACATTAATCTATTTCTATATCTGTCAATATATTTCCCATTATCATTTCTATTAACTAACCCTGATTCTAAAATTTCTTTTTCTTCAAATCCTTGCTTTTTTAAAGCATTGTATAATTCATCAAACTTACCTGAAAATCCTATTCTAAATGCCTTTAATGTATTATTTGTTAATTTTCTTTTTTTTATGTATTCTTGCGCTAATTTTGCTTCTGGCTTATATAAATTTTCGTGATAAAATTGTGCTGTAAATTCATTTACTTTATATACTTTTGCTTTTAATTCCTCTTTATATGTATCTTGGCTATTTTGCAAAGTTGGTAATTGTATATTAGCACGTTCAGCTAAACTTTGTACTGCTTCTATAAAAGATATTCCCTCTATTTTACTTAAAAAGGTGAATACATTTCCACCAACTCCACATCCAAAACAATGAAATATTTGCTTATCTGGAGAAACTGAAAATGAAGGTGACTTCTCATTATGAAAAGGACATAACCCAAAAAAGTTTCTTCCGCTTCTTTTTAAATGCACATATTGTGAAACTATATCTACTATATCGTTTGTTTGTCTTACTTCATCAATAATCTCATCGCTATAACGCAAAAACCTTTCCTCCTTTTTAGCAAATTAATACTCATAATTATATTATTCGACGAATTTTACATAAATCCTTCTTAATAATAAAAAAAAACAAGTAAACATATTTTTATTTACTTGTTTTTCATTTTATTTTAATTTTTCTATCAGTTTTTTAAGAGTTAATATAATTTTTTCTCCTGTCTTTATATTTTCTAACTCTATATTTTCTCCTTCTTGTCTATCACCAATAACTGCTAAATATGGAGTTCCTAATACTTTACAATCTTTTATTTTTGCTCCCATTGTTACTGTTTCTCTATCATCAATTATTGAACTTATATTTTCTTTTTGTAATTCATTGTATATTTTATTAGCAAATTCTACTTTTTGTTCATTTTCCATTTTAGGTATAATTTGTAATTTGAATGGTGCAACTGATTCTGGTAATACAAATCCACAAGGTCCATATTTTTCATCAATTATTACACATTGTTCATATAAAGCTGCTAAAGTTCGGCTTACTCCTATACCATAACATCCCATATAATATAAGTTTTCTTTTCCATCTTGACCTATATATTTTCCATTCATAATTTCTGAATATCTTGTTCCTAACTGGAAAATATGTCCTAATTCCATTGTTCTTATTTCTTTAAAATTTGAAATATCTTCTATTCCATATTCTGATTTTAAATATTCTTCATAATTTTCTTTTTCTAGTATCTCTGTATTTAATCCTATATTTGATTTTTCATCATATAAAATTTTGTCTTCACCTTGACTTGAGATTAGCATAAATTCTTCTGATTTTTTTCCACCCATTGCTCCATTATCTGCAACTATTGTTAATACGTTTAGACCTATTTTTTCAAAAATTTCTAAAAATGCTTTTCTAACATTCTCGTAAGATTTTGCCATATTTTTCTCATCTATATCAAAACTATATGCATCAAGCATTGGAAATGCTTTTCCTCTTAATAAATATCCTCTAGTTCTTATTTCATTTCTGTATTTTTCTCCTATTTGATAAAAAGTTGCTGGTAAGTTTTTGTATGATTTTAATTTTTCTCTTGCAAATTCCAGCATTGCTTCTTCTCCAGTTGGAGCCAAACAAAAAATTCCTTTGTTAGATTCTGTTATTAGCATTGTTCCATCATCTACATATTGATTATATCTTCCGGAATTTTTCCATATTGTATCTGGCTGTAATGTTGGTAACAATACTTCTATACATCCATATTTATTTAAAGTTTCTACTATAATTTTTTCAATATTTCTTTTTACTAATAGTGGAACTGTGTTATATGCAAAAATACCTGCTCCATATTGTACTAATTGTCCTGTTTGCAATAATATACTTTGTCCTGGATACATTTCATCTATATTATTTAGTTTATATGTTCCCATTCCTGTTTGTGATAATCTCATTTTTATCTCTCCCTATCTTTATTAATTTTTATTTTCTAACTTTGGAATATCTAATTTTTCTTGATTTTCAGAATCTTTTTCTATTAGTTCATCAATTACTATTTGATTATTTGAATCCAATTTATATCTTGGAAGTTCTGGTAACTCATTTAAAGTACTATATCCAAACATCTTTAAAAATTCATTTGTTGTTTTATATGACATAGGCTTCCCTGGCAGATCTGTTTTTCCTGCTTCTTCTATTAGTCCATACTCTAATAATTTATATACTGCACCATCTGCTGATACTCCTCTTATGGCTTCTATTTCTGCTCTCGTTATTCTCGGGCTATATGCTATAATTGCTAATGTTTCTAAAGCGGCATTTGATAAATTTGGTTTTGTTCTTTTATCTATAACTGGATATATGTATTCATATAACTCTTTTTTTGTACATAATTGATATCCATTTTCTATTTTTATTAATTCAATTCCACTTTCTTCGTTATCATATTTTTCCTGTAATTTTTGAATTACGTTTTCTAATTTTTCTTCTGATATTTCTAAATTCATAATTAATTCATTTTTAGTTACAATTCTTCCTGCTGAAAAAAGAATTGCTTCAATTATTGCTTTTATTTTTTCTTCTTTCATATTTTACCTTCCTAATATTCTTTTGAATATCTAATGCATATATTATGTCATATTTGAGCAGTTATGTCAATTATTTTTTATTTAACAATACATTTTTTTACATTTTTTATTGCAGTTTTAATAATACTATGCTAATATTATTTTGATAGTAAATATGTGGGAGGATTAAAATGGAAAAAAATAATATAGAAGTTGTATCTGGTGATGGTTCAAATTTAGATATTTCACCTGTTTATGAAAATATTTCTGCTGGAAAGCCTAATACAAAAAAACCTTCAAATGTAATAATACCTAGAGAAAATCATGATTCTAAAAAAATTGATAAAAAAAATGAAAAAAAATAGAAGAAAAAACTTTACCAATTGATATAAATTTTATTTCAATTGGTATTTTTTATTATATATGAAAAAAACGGCATATTGTTACGTATACACTATGATTAATTTTATTTAATTTCTGCGTATTTGTGAAGCAAAATATACATATTAAGAAGTCACTTTTATTATTATAAATGAGTACTCGTTCAGTTAATTATTTTTTTCTTGACATCAAGCAATTTTAGTCATATACTAAACACATAAAATAAAAAAGGAGGCTATTAATATGGAAAACTTAATAGAAATAAGATGGCATGGTAGAGGTGGTCAAGGTGCAAAAACAGCATCATTATTACTTGCTGATGCTGCTTTTAATACTGGTAAATATATTCAAGGATTTCCTGAATATGGACCAGAAAGAATGGGTGCTCCTATTACAGCATATAACAGAATCAGTGAAAAACCTATCACTATTCATACCAATATTTATGAACCAGATTATGTTGTTGTAGTTGATGATACTCTTTTAGAGTGTGTTGATGTTACCGCTGGTTTAAAAGAAAATGGTGGAATTGTAATAAATACAACAAAATCTGCCGAATATTTAAAAAAAGTGCTAAAAGGATATAAAGGTAATATTTATACAATAGATGCTAGAAAAATATCTGAAGAAGCACTGGGAAAATATTTTCCAAATACTCCTATGTTAGCTGCTATTGTAAAAGTAAGCAATATTATGTCAGATGAAGCTTTATTAGAAGATATGAAAGGTTCTTTTAAACATAAATTTGCTAAGAAACCTGAAGTTATTGAAGGTAATATGAAAGCTTTAGAAATGGCATTAAAAGAAGTTAAAAAAATATAAGAAAGGCGGTAATAAGATGACTGATATAAATTCAAATACACCAATGGAAAATTTAACAATTGGTGGAAATATTTATAATGCTGGAAATGCAAGAGAATTTAAAACAGGTGATTGGAGAAGTTCTAAACCTATTTTTGATATAGAAAAATGTAAACAATGCGGACTTTGTTTTCCTGTTTGCCCAGAAAATGCTATTCCAGTTAGTAAAGAAGATTTAAAAAGAAAAGATTTTAATTATGATTATTGCAAAGGATGCGGTGTATGTTCAAAAGTATGCCCATTTGGTGCAATTACTATGGTAGAGGAGGGAAAATAATATGAGTATAAGAGAGAGATTAAGTGGTAATGAAGCTGCCGCAACTGCTATGAAACAAATAAATCCAGATGTTGTTGCCGCCTTCCCTATAACACCTTCGACAGAAATTCCTCAATATTTTTCAACTTTTGTAGCCAATGGGAGTGTTGATACAGAATTTGTAGCAGTAGAAAGTGAACATAGTGCTATGTCTGCTTGTATAGGAGCAGAATCTGCAGGTGCAAGAGCTATGACTGCCACTTCTGCAAATGGTTTATCTTTAATGTGGGAAATGATTTATATTGCATCAAGTTTAAGATTACCTATTGTATTATCTTTAGTTAATAGAGCAGTATCTGGTCCTTTAAATATACACTGTGACCATTCAGATGCTATGGGCGTTCGCGATAGTGGATGGATTATGCTATTTTCAGAAAATAATCAAGAAGCCTATGACAATTTATTAATGGCTCATAGAATCGCAGAAAATGAAAATGTTATGCTACCTTTAATGGTATGCCAAGATGGTTTTATAACATCACATTCTATTGAAAATATAGAATTAGAAGATGATGAAAAAGTCAAAGAATTTGTAGGTACATACAAACCTAAACATTATTTATTAAATGACAAAGAACCTATTGCAGTAGGTCCATTAGATTTACAAGGATTCTTATTTGAACATAAGGCTCAACAAGCAGAAGCTATGAAAAATGCTAAAGAAGTTATTTTAAAAGTTTCTGAAGATTTTGAAAAATGGACTGGTAGACATTATGGATTATTCGAAGAATATAAATTAAACGATGCAGAAATTGCAATAGTTTGTATGAATTCTACAGCAGGAACTACAAAATTTGTCATAGATGAATTAAGAAATAAAGGTATTAAAGCTGGTTTATTAAAATTAAGAGTTTATAGACCTTTTCCTGGTAAAGAAATTGCTAATGCATTATCACACTTAAAAGCTATTGCAGTATTAGATAAAGCAGATTCTTTAAATGCTATTGGTGGTGCTTTATATTCTGATGTTGCATCAAGTATGTATACTGAAAATATTCATGTTCCAATGGTAAATTATATATATGGTATTGGCGGTAGAGATACTAAATCAACAGACATTGAATCAGTATTTACTGATTTACAAGAAATAGTAAAAACAAACAAAATTGAAAATCCTTATAGATATTTAGGTTTAAGAAAGGAGGAAAAATAATGGCATATAATTTAAAAGAAATAGTTGCAAATAAACCTTCAAGATTTACAGAAGGGCACAGAATGTGTGCTGGGTGTGGAGCTCCACCTATTGCAAGAATGGTTTTAAGAGCTTTAAAAGAAGATGATCATGCAGTTATTGCTTGTGCAACCGGATGTATGGAAGTTTCTACTTTTATCTATCCATATACTGCTTGGACTGATTCTTTTATACACACAGCATTTGAATGTGCTGGTGCTACATTAGCTGGTGCAGAAGCTGCATATAAGTCTATGAAAAGGCAAGGAAAACTTCCAGAAGATAAAAATACTAAATTTATCGCTTTTGGTGGAGATGGTGGAACTTATGATATTGGAATTCAATCATTATCTGGAGCTATGGAAAGAGGACATGATATGGTTTATGTTTGCTATGATAATGGTGCTTATATGAATACCGGTATTCAAAGATCTTCTGCTACACCTAAATTTGCTGATACAACAACTTCTCCTGCTGGAAAAGTTGTTCCTGGTAAAATGCAATCAAGAAAAGATTTAACTGAAATAATGGCAAGTCATCATTTACCTTATGTTGCTCAAACAATCGCAGTAAACAATTTTAAAGATTTATATGAAAAATCAGAAAAAGCAATTTATACAGAAGGTCCTTGCTTCTTAAATGTATTATCACCATGTCCTAGAGGTTGGGGATATCCTACAGAAATGTTAATGCAAATAAATAAACTTGCTATTGATACTTGTTATTGGCCTTTATATGAAGTTATTAATGGGAAATATAAAATATCATATAAACCTGCTAAAAAACTTCCTATTGAAGAATTCTTAAAACCTCAAAAAAGATTTAAACATTTATTCAAACCTGGAAATGAATGGATGATTGAAGAATTCCAAAAAGAAGTGGATAAAAGATGGCAAGAATTATTAGATCTAGAAGAAATATCTAATAAAGAATAGTTTTAATTTGGAGTGATATATGAAAGATAATGTTTTTGATTTTTATGATAAAACTAGTTTAAAATCATATAACCTTGATAAAACAATGCAATATCAATTAAATTTATTGGACAAATTAGATGTTTTTACAAGAAAACACTGTGAAAATGTCGCTAGTTTAACTTGTAGAATTTGCGAATATTTGCATTGCAATAAGGGTTTTACAGAATACTGCACTATATGTGCATATTTACACGATATAGGTAAATTATTTATTCCTCCAGAAATTTTACAAAAGCCTGGGAAATTAACTGATGAAGAATATGAAGTAATGAAAAAACATACGACTCTTGGATACAATATGTGTATGAAAGATTTAGATTTACGACCTTATGCTGCCGGACCTTTATATCATCATGAAGCATTAAACGGTAGTGGTTATCCTAAGGGATTAACTAAAAAAGATATTCCTTATGAAGGTCAAATTATAAGAGTTGCTGATGAGTATGATGCAATTGTTAGTAAAAGACAATATAAATCTCACATTGGCATTTGTGACACATTAAAAATTTTAATTGAAAATACAAAACCAACTGAAGATACAAGTAAATCTGATACTTTACACGAAATGGCTGAAAATACTAGACTTGGGAAAAATAATCCTATAATTGTTAAGACTTTATTTAAAGTTGTCATTGATGATATTGAATATGAAATCTATTGTACCTTAAATTATATAAAAGATTTAAAAGAAGAATTAAAAAGATTTAAAGAAATTGAAAAATATAGGATAAAAATGGAAAAATCCAAAAGTGAAAAACAAAAAAACTATTATCTTGAAGGTATAAAAATACTTTTAAAAGATAACGAAACATTAGAAAATTATCAAGAAATTCATAAAGAATATGAAGAAGCTTATAAATTAAGAAAAGGTGTTGTTGATAATTTGTTTGAAGAAATAAAGAAAATAAAAAAATTAAAAGTCTAATTTTATAAAGTGGGTCTTTACATTTATAAAAATAAATGTTAAAGAGCCCACTTTTATTTTTTATTCTTCAAGTCCAAAACTTACACCTAGTGCATTATTAATTTTATTAATTATTTTTGCATCTTCTATATGCCCTATCCTTTCTTTTAACCTACTTTTATCTATTGTTCTTATTTGTTCTGTTAACACTACAGAATCATTTTTTAGTCCAGATGTTGCTGAATCAATTTCTATATGTGTAGGCAATTTTGTTTTACTTGTCTGTGAAGTAATTGCTGCTGCAATTACTGTAGGGCTATATTTATTTCCAGTATCATTCTGTATTATCAAAACAGGTCTTATTCCTCCTTGTTCTGAACCTATAACTGGACTCAAATCTGCATAAAACATATCGCCTCTTTTTATTTGCATATTTTTTCACTCCTAATAATATTTATTGTCACTTTAGTACAAGTTATTTTTTCTTATACATAAAATAATTGCAATTATTTATATTATAATATGTATTTTGTCGTTTTTTGGTTATATATAAATTTATTGCAAAATATTTTTGACTAATAATATTATTAGCTTTTTTATATTTTTTAAACCTCTTTATAGAAATTTTATTTGAAATATTGTTCTAAAATTTCTAATAGTTCATTAGAATTATCTATTTTATTTATTTTATTTCTAAACTCACTAGAATTTTGCATGTTTTTTGTATACCAAGAAATATGTTTTCTTAACTCTTTAATTCCATTTTCTCCTTTTTCTTGTAATTCTAAATTTATATGTTTTTTAATAATTTGAAGTTTTTCATTATTATTAGGATTTTCTAATTTTTTTCCTGTCTGCAAATATGTAAGAATTTTTTTAAATATCCATGGATTTCCAAAAGATCCTCTTCCTATCATAATTCCATCAACTCCAGTATATTTAAACATTTTTTCAGCACTATCTTCATCAATTATATCTCCATTACCTATAACAGGAATCTTTACACTTTGTTTTACTTGTTTAATAATATCTAAATTAGCTGATCCTGAATAAAACTCTGTTCTTGTTCTTCCATGTACAGTTATAGCAGATATCCCTTCTTCTTCTGCAATCTTAGCAATATCTGTTGCAACTATGTGCTCTTTATCCCATCCTAATCTAATTTTTAATGTTACTGGAACTTTTGAATTTTTTACTACAACCTTTATAATATTTCTTGCTTTTTCTAAATCTAATAATAATTTACTTCCATCTCCATTTTTCACTACTTTAGGTGCTGGACATCCCATATTTATATCTAAAATATCCGCAAATTCACTTATATATTTAGCAGCATATCCCATGCTTTCTTCATCACTACCAAAAATTTGAAAACTTATAGGTCTTTTTTCACCTTCGGTATTTAATAATTTTAGAGTTTTTTTATCATTATAAAAAATTGCTTTTGCACTTACCATCTCTGTGCATACCATACCTACTCCAAATTCCTTACATATAATTCTAAATGGCAGGTCTGTTATACCTGCCATTGGAGCTAGTATTAAATTATTTGCTAATTCTACATTTCCTATTTTTAATTTTTTAATATACCCCATTTTTTACTCCATCTTCTTTAATTTGCTACAAAAATCGTTTTCTTTCTTTTACTACTTATATTCAATAATAATCCAACGCACATATAGCTTGTAATTAAAGAACTTCCTCCATAACTTATGAATAATAAAGGAACTCCTGTTATTGGTAATAGTCCCATAACCATTCCAATGTTTTCTAATGCATGAAATAAAAATACTCCTGCAATTCCTGATGCAATAAGTGTTCCTTCAGTATCTTTTGCCGTTTTTGCTATATATAATGCTTTTGTTATAAAATATACATACAATATTATTACAAATGAAGATAATATAAATCCCATTTCTTCGCCAATTACTGCAAATATAAAGTCTGTTGTTTTAGGATATAGGAACCCTAATTGTGTTTGATTCCCTTTTAAAAGTCCCATTCCAGTTAGCCCACCTGCACCAATTGCTAATTTTGATTGAATTATATTATAACCTGCACCTCTTGGATCTGATTCTGGATTTAAAAATATATCTATTCTTTTTTTAGCATGATCTGGTAAAATAAAATTATACATAATTGGAATTAATATGATTACTAACAAAGCTGAAATAATTATATATTTTTTATCTATTCCCGCAGTTATTAACATTAATACTGTTGCAACAATAAATGCCGCTGCAGTACCATAGTCTGGTTGTAAAATTATCAAAAAAATTGGTACTAATACTGTTGCCCCTATAATTAATAATTTCAATGGTTTATTTATATTTTGTTTATTTCCTTGCTGAATTTTATTTATTATATATGCTAAAAATAATATAACAAATACTTTGGCAAATTCTCCTGGTTGAAATGAAAAAAATCCTATATCAAACCAACTAGTTGCACCATTTACTGGTGTTGTAAATAAAACTCCTATTAATAGTATTATAAACCCGCCATAAAATATTGGAGAAAACCTTACTAACATTTCATAGTCTATTAGCATTATTACTATCATAATTATGCAACTGACTATTAACCAAATACATTGTTTATAAAATTCATCATACCCTGCTTCTTGTGTGGCAGAAAACAATGCTACTAATCCTATAATAGTTAGGATAATAGCAATTACCAATAAACTCCATTCTACATTTTTCAACTCTCTTTTTCTCATTAAATCACTCTTCTTCTATATTATTTTCTGATTTAATTTTATCTTTTGCTTTTTCGTCTTTTATTTCTTCCTTTTTGTTATTAGTAATATTACTTTTTTCTTTGTTAGCAATTTCTAATTTTTTTTCGTTGTTTTCTAATATATCTTGGCCATCATTTTTATTTTCTTTTTTATTATTAATTTCTTTATCCTCACTTAATTTTTCTTCTTGTTCTGCTTTTCTTTTTTCAACTTTTCTTGCATCATTTTTTATATTTAAAATTGGAATATTAGCATATAATGCTGGTGCTCCATTAGTACCATCATCATTTTCTTTATTAGTTAATCTTACGTCTATTGCCTTTTCATCTATTTCTATGTATTTCTTTATTACTTCAATAATTTCTTGTTTCATTAATTCTAAGAAATCTGCTGAAACATTTGCTCTATCTTGCATTAATACTAGGTGCAGTCTTTCTTTGGCAGCTTCTTTTGAATTAGAATTATTTACATTTTGTTTTTTGCCTATTTTTTTGAAAATATTCATTATGTTTTCAAACATTATTGTCTTACCCCCAACTCTTTATGTTTATTATTTTTTAAATAATCGTTTTAATTTAGCAAAAAAACCTTTTTCCCTTCCCGGTATAGTTACATCAATTTTTTCACCTAATACTCTTTTTGCTATTTCAATGTATGCTTTACCTGATGGTGCTTTTTTATTTTGAATTACTGGTTCTCCTTTATTTGTTTGTGTTATTATGTATTCATCATCTGGAACTACACCTATAAGGTCTATTGATAAAAGGTCAACGATATCTTCTACGTCCATCATCTCTCCTTTTTTTACCATATTAGGTCTAATTCTGTTTATTACTAATTCTGGATTTTTTATTTCAGAAGATTCTAATAATCCAATTATTCTATCAGCATCCCTTATTGCAGATATTTCTGCTGTTGTTACAACTATTGCACGATTTGCTCCTGCAATGGCATTTTTAAAACCTTGCTCTATTCCTGCTGGGCAATCTATAAGTATATAGTCAAATTCTTCTTTTAGTTTATTCACTAAATTTCTCATTTGTTCTTCGTTTACAGCACTTTTATCTCTGGTTTGAGCTGCTGGTAATAGGTATAATTCTTTAAATCTTTTATCTTTTATTAGGGCTTGTCTTAATTTACATTTTTCTTCTACTACATCTACTATATCATACACGATTCTATTTTCTAACCCCATAACGACATCCAAATTACGAAGTCCAATATCTGTATCTATTAAGACAACTTTTTTTCCTTCTAATGCTAAACTTGATCCTAAATTAGCTGTTGTTGTTGTTTTACCTACTCCACCTTTTCCTGATGTTATAACTATTACTTCTCCCATATTTTTCCTCCTTAGGATTTTAAAAACAC
>CALXZW010000003.1 GCA_944393345.1 uncultured Clostridia bacterium | reverse complement strand
ACTGTTTCCATTATTTTAAATGCTGGATTTGGAGGCAACCCTTGTTTTATTAAATAGATCATTATATCATCACGACAACATATTGCCTCTGTTAAAGTTACTGTTCCCTCTTCTATTAAACTTTGTGCATTTCCTAGCCATACATCTGTACCATGCGATAATCCTGATATACGAATTAATTCATCAAAAGTCGTTGGCTTAGTATCTACTAGCATTCCTCTTACAAATTTTGTTCCAAATTCTGGAATACCGTAACTTCCAACTTCTGACTTTATTTGTTCAGGTGTTACACCGAAGTGCTTTGGTCGAACTAAATATTGACATTGTCTCTTTATCATCTAAAGGAACTTTTGTTGGATCTATCCCTGTTATATCTTGCAACATTCTTATTACCGTTGGATCGTCGTGTCCTAGTATATCTAATTTTAAAAGATTTGCATCTATTGAGTGATAATCAAAATGTGTTGTTATTATATCTGAATTAGGATCATCTGCTGGATGCTGTACTGGACAAAATTCATATATTTCTCTTCCTTTTGGTACAACTATTATTCCTCCTGGATGTTGTCCAGTAGTTCTTTTTATTCCTGTACACCCTACTGATAGTCTTTTTATTTCTGCATTATTTATAGGTATATGCCTTTCTTCAAAGTAATTTTTAACATAACCAAAAGCGGTCTTTTCTGCAACTGTACCTATTGTTCCAGCTTTAAAAGTTGTTCCTTTTCCAAAAATTACTTCTGTATATTTATGTGCTTTTGCTTGATATTCTCCTGAAAAGTTTAAATCTATATCTGGTTCTTTATCACCATTAAATCCTAAAAAAGTTTCGAATGGTATATCCATTCCATCTTTTGCAAGTTTATGACCACACTTTGGACAATCTTTATCAGGTAAATCAAATCCATTTTTATATCCATAATCTGTAAAGTCTGAATATTTACAATTTGGGCATCTATAATGTGCTGGAAGCGAATTTACTTCTGTAATACCAGTCATATTTGCAACAAATGATGAACCTACTGATCCTCTTGAACCAACTATATATCCATCTTCATTTGATTTCCATACTAATTTTTGTGCTATTATATACATAACTGAAAATCCATTTGATATTATTGAATCTAATTCTTTATCTAATCTTGTTTGTACTATTTCTGGTAATGTTTCTCCATATAATTCATGTGCTTTTTTATATGCTATATCTTTTATTGTTTGTTCACACCCTGGTATATGTGGAGGACATTTTTCAGGAGAGATAGGACTTATTTGATCACACATATCTGAAATTTTATTTGTATTTGTTACTACTACCTCATAAGCTTTTTCTTCACCTAAATATTTAAATTCTTCTAACATTTCTTCTGTTGTTCTTAGATATAGTGGAGCTTGGTTATCTGCATCATCATATTTTTGTCCCGCTTCTAATATTCTTCTATATATTTCATCTTGCGGATCCATAAAATGAACATCACAAGTAGCAACTACTGGCTTATTTAATTTTTCCCCTATTGCTACTATTTTTCTGTTTATATCTCTTAATGCTTCTTCATCTTTGACTATACCATTTCTTATTAAAAATTGATTGTTCCCAATTGGCTGTATTTCTAAATAATCGTAATCTTGAGCTATTTCTTCTATTTCTTCATCCGTCCTTCCGAAGTTCTATTGCTTGATATAATTCTCCTGCTTCACAAGCACTTCCGAAGAATTAATCCTTCCGAATATTTTTTATATAAACTTTTCAAAATTCTTGGTTTACGATAAAAATAATGTAAATGTGATAAAGATACTAATTTATATAAATTTCTTAACCCAATATAATTTTTAGCTAAAATTATTGCATGATATGTTTTTAATTTTTTATATGCTTCTTTTTTAGTTTCTTCTGTTTGACTTACATTTTCTATATCTTCTACCTTTTTAGCCCCTCGTTTTTTTAACATATCAAGCATTACTCTAAATACTTTAACTGTTGTATCAACATCGTCTAATGCTCTATGTGCCACTTCTACTTTTATTCCTAGATTTTCTGCTATTTTTCCTAATTTATATTTTTTATAATCTGGAAATAAATCTTTAGCTAAACTTAATGTATCTAAATATGTATAATCAAATTCATATCCTAAAACTTTTGCATTTTGCTTTAAAAATCCCATATCAAAACTTGCATTATGTGCTACTAAAACAGAATCTTTTATAAATTCTAATACCTTTGGAAATACTTTATCAATTGTTTCAGCATCTTTTACCATATCATCAGTTATATTCGTTACTTCTGTTACTCTTTCTGGTATATGTTTTTCAGGATTTACAAAACAACTAAATTCATCTATTACTTCTCCATCTTTATATTTCATTATTCCTATCTCTGTTATTTTTTCTGTTATAGCTGAAAATCCTGTTGTCTCTAAATCTAATACACAATATGTTGTATCTATATCTTGTCCTTTAGGATTTGTTACAACTGCTGTATTATCTGGAGCTAAATATGCTTCTACACCATATATTACTTTCATATCTGGATTATCATAACCGAAGCATTTTATGAGCTTCTGGAAAACTCTGAACTACTCCGTGGTCTGTAATTGCTATTGATTTCATCCCCCACTTCATTGCTCTTTTTATTAAATCTTTTGCTGAGGTCATTGCATCCATTTGACTCATTTGAGTATGCATATGCAATTCTACTCTTTTTACTTCTGCATTATCCTGTCTTGTCTGCTTTTTTACTCCTGTTGATTCTACAATCTCATTTGCCATTACAGTTAGTTCATTAGAAAAAGTATCCATTTGTGCTGTTCCTGCAATTTTTATTCCTTTTGCATTTTGTATTCTTTTAATAATTTTTTTACCATTATCCTTATTTAAAAATGCTTTACACGTCATTGTACTAGAACCATCATATATATCAAAACTAAGTAATATTTTTCCTGACTTTAATTCTCTTTCTTCCATTCCTATAACTTCGCCATCTATTGCAACTTTTCCATCATCTACACCTAATTCTGAAATTTTAATAACTGGTTCTGTTATATTCATTGTTTTTCCCAATATAATCGGTGTATCCTCATTTTCTTCAGGCATTTCTGGAATATCAGTTTCTGTTTTTATTATTGTATTTGAAATTATTGTTACATCTCCTGCATATGTATCTAATCCTGCTTTTCCTATTATTTTTATTGCTTTTGCTTCTTTAATTTTTTCTATTATTTCTTTTCCTTCTTTTAAATCCTTGGCAAAAGATTTACAAGTAATCATTCCTGTTCCATCATATATTTCAAAAATTAGCATTCCTTTACCTGTTCTTGTTTCTTTTGCTTCTGCACTTACTATACGTCCTTCTATTGTAACCCTTGCATCATTTGCTGTAATATCTTTTATATTTACTTTATTCTCTTTTGCTTTTGATGGTTTTCCCATTATATATTCTTGTCCTTCTTGACTTTCTAATTCTACTTTTTCATAATTTTCATCATGCATTTCTTCTGGAATATATCCTTCTATATCTTCTGGTGGTTTATAGTCAGGATCATTATATTCTGGTACTATACTTTCTTCTTTATGAATTTTTTCTTGATTTTCCGCTTCTATATATGCTATTGCAGCTTTTTGCACACTATCAATGCTATTTTTTAATTGTTGAATTTCTTCTCTTGATAATTCTTCTTCTAAATTTATTTTGTACTCTATTCCAAATAAATTTTTCAAAATTTTTTCTAATTCCAAGTCAGCTTTTTTAGCTTTTAAAAAATCTGCGCCTTTTATATGCATTTTCACATTTATAGTATTTCCATCAGTTTCTACGTCACTTTTTAATAATAACATTGGTTTTGTTAAAGGATATTTATGAGCCATATATGCTATTATATTTTTCCATTCCTCTTGAATAGATTTAAATTTAACCGCTTCATGATATATTATTTTTAAGTTTATATCATTAAATTGAAATCTTTCTTTTAAGAATTTCTCAAAATACCATATTTCTTTTATTTCAATATATTCATCAAAATAAATGTCTACTTCTAAAGTATTTGTTTTTTTTACTACATTTAATTTTGTTATTGTTGCATATTTTATATTCGAATTCGTACTATAATCACTAAAAATATCTCCTATTTTTTTTGATTTTTCTGCCACTGTTATTACTCTCCTTTTAGTATTTATCATTTTATTTTTCTATTTTAACATATCTTTTTTTATTTTTAAAGCGAACATAAATATATAAATTTTTTCTTTTTCTTCTGTAACACTTTTTCTTCTTTTCCATATTATATATTATACAAAGGAAAACGAAATAAGCAAAACATAATTGTTTAGTCGAAAGGAGGTCTAGACTATGCCAGAAAATAGAGGATGCTGCGGTGGATTCGGATTTGGTGATGATTGTTGCTGGATTATAATCCTTATATTATTATTATGTTGCTGCTGTGGTGGTAACAAAGGTGGATGTTGCTAATAATTCACATTCATAACCAAAATAAAACTGCTAAAAGTAATATATACTTTTAGCAGTTTTTAATATTATTATCTATACCTTTTGGCTCTATGTCTTTTTCTAGGAATTTCTTCTCCATTATCATCAAAATTATAATTATCTAAAAATTCTTGTCTAATTTTTTCTTTTAATTCTTCTTTTTCATTATTTTTCATATCATTTTGAACATTATTATAATTGTTATAATTATACTCATCATTAAAATTATAATTATTATTTTCTTCATAATAATCTTCTTCATCGTCTTGTTTAGAATAAGGAATTGTATATTCTTCAGCATAAGATTTATTTTTCTTTTTCTTAATAATAATTATTATTGCTATAATTATTATAACTGCTACAATAGCACTTACAATCATTATTCTTTGTTTTTGTTGTTTTTCTCTTGCTATCGCTTCTTCATCCACTAAACTTTTATTTACCATCAGTTGATATGTTGCTATATTATTTCCGTCAACATCTGATACCAAAATTGTAATTGTATTTTCTCCATCTTTTAGTTCTTGATTTCCAATCACTTCTATAACAAAATCTTCTTCTGTTGGCTTTGTTTCTATGTTTAATGCTGTTGCTTCACCTATATATTTTACATTATACTCATATATATTTGTATTAAATTTTGGTTCAAAATTTTTAACCCCTTCTATTTTTAATTCTAAAAGACCTTTTCCTGTATTTTGCTCATTTTCTAATTCTTCTACTGGTGCTACTTCAGTTTCTGATTCTTTTCTTATGATATTTATTGTATATGTTTTAACAGTTTTCCCATCTTCTGCTGTAACTTGTACATTTACTATATTTTCTCCTGAACTTAAAGTAACTTTTCCTGTTCCTGAAATTTTTGCTTTAGAATCTTGTGCCTGAGCATAAACTTCAACTTCATCTACATCTTCTGGTACTTCAACTTCATAATTTGTCTTACTAGGTGTAAATCCAGAAAAATCATGTGGTTTTATTCCTAAATTAACTAAATTCGCATTATCAGATTTTTTACTATAAGTTTGACTAGTTGTTTTATTACTTGCTGTATTATTATTATTATTATTATTTGAAGTTGATGGACTTGTTATGTTTGAATTTTCTACTTCATTTTTTTCAGTTGTATTTTCAGATGTTGTAGTATTATTTTGATCTACTGTATTATTTGTTGCAGTACTATTAGTATTTGCTTCTTCATTTACAGTTTCGTTATTTGCAAATGTTTCTGCTACTAAAATTACATTAATTATTATTGCTATTATTAGTACTTTTAAAATTCTTTTTTTCATATTCAAATTCCTTTTCGTATGTATTTAGATTTTATGGATTTATCTATAAACCTCATACTTAGGATTATACCATTGTAATTTTTTTTAGTCAATAACTCAATTTTATATTTTTATTTTTATATTAATATGATATAATAATACAAGAATTTAGTATATATTTAATCTTTTAAGGGGAGAAATTTATATGGTTGATTTACTTGCACCAGTTGGTGATTTTGAATGTTTAAAAGCTGCGGTACAAAATGGAGCAAATAGTGTGTATTTTGGAGCAAATATTTTTAGTGCTCGTGCTTTTGCTAATAATTTTGATTTAGAAAATTTAAAAAAAGCTATACAATATGCTAAAATAAGAGGCGTTAAAACTAATCTCACCTTAAACACTTTAATAAAAGATTGTGAATATGATGATGCTTTTTATTTAGCAAATAAAGCTTATGAGTTCGGAATAGATGCAATAATTGTTCAAGATTTAGGTTTAGCTCTTGATTTAATAAAAACTTTTCCTGATTTACCAATACATGGTAGCACTCAAATGACAGTTCATAATCTTAATGGTGCTTTAGAATTACAAAAATTAGGATTTAAGCGTGTTGTATTAGCAAGAGAATTATCAATAAATGAAATTGAATATATTTGTAAAAATACTGATATCGAAATAGAAACTTTTATACATGGTGCTTTATGCATCTCATATTCTGGTCAGTGTCTTTTTTCTAGTCTTTTAGGAGGTAGATCACGGAAATCGTGGGAAATGTGCTGGCCCTTGTAGACTTCCTTTTGAATTACTAGAAAATTCTAAAAAGATAGATACTGGATATTTATTAAATACTAAAGACCTATGTGGACTAGATTATATTCCCTCTTTAATAAATGCTGGTGTAGATTGTTTCAAGATTGAAGGTAGGATGAAATCTCCTGAATATGTTGCAACAGTAACTAGAATATATAGAAAATATATAGATTTAGCTTTGTCTGGGGAAAAATATGTTATAGATAATAAAGATAGATTAGAACTTTTGCAAATTTTTAATAGAGGTATGTCTTCTTCAGGGCATTTGGATTCTGAACCTAATAAAAATTTAGTTTTTAAAGAAAAGCCAAATAATATGGGACTTTTCCTTGGAATTGTTCAAAAATACAATTATAAAAAAGGATATATTGATATAAAAATAAATCAACCAATTGATATTGGTGATTCCATTTCTTTTAATAATAATTCTTCTACATATACAATTTCTGAATTAATGTCTGGAAATAATAATATAACAAATCCTAAAATCAATAGTTTAGTTACTTTAGGGCGAATTAAAGGTGATATAAATCCTGGTGATAAAGTTTACAAAATATCTTCAAAATCTTTATTATCAAATGCTCAAAATAGTTATAAAAAGGAAAATATAAAAATAGGATTAAAGTGTAATGTAGTAATTAAACAAAATACACCAATATCAATTACAATTACATCTGCAAATAATTTATTGATTTATAAAAATCTAAATATCACATATAAAATTGATTATTTTCCAATTCCAGCAAAAACGAAACCTTTGACTAAAGATTTTGTTTTTGAACATATTTCAAAAACTCAATCAACTCCTTATGAATTTAAAAATATTACTATAGATTTAGATGATAATTTATTTTTACCTAAAATAAGTATTTTAAATGAATTAAGACGAAATGCTTTAACTGCAGTTGAAAATTTTGCTATTTCTAATATTTCTAAAAACATAATTGAAAAGGATTATTCTTTAACTAATAGGAAAGATTCTATTTTGAGTAGTATGAGAACTTATGCAAAAGACACTGGTATTTTTTCTAATACTAATTCTTATAAAGTTTCTTTATTGTTAAATATTTTGAATACTTCTATGGATTACTCAAAATTAGAAAATATAGAAAATATTTATATTCCTCTAAAATATTTTACATTAAAAAAATACGAAAATATTTTATCACTCTTGAGTCAAAAAGCTAACTTATTTATTTATATGCCTACAATTGTAAAAGGTAATTATAAAAATTTATTTTATTCTAACGTTAAAAATGCTATAAAGAAATATGATATTCAAGGTTTTGTTATATCTAATATTTGTAATATAAAATTACTTAACGATTTATTTACCGATGTAGATAAATATTTTAAAATTATTACTAATTATACATTTAATGTTTTTAATGTAAATAGTGTATTAGAATTAAAAAAACTAGGAATTAGCCAATTTACTATTTCGCCTGAATCAGATAAAGATATGATTTTAGATTTATGTTCTTATGGTTATCTGCAAAAAGAATTAATAGTTTATGGTCGTATTCCTTTAATAAATATGAATTATTGTTTACTGGGAGAAACTGATAAATGTTATCCAAATTGCAAACAACGTTGTATTTCTGATAATATTTATTATTTAAAAGATAGACTTAATTTAAACTTTAGAATTTTGCCTGATAATATTCAAACTGTTACTACAATTTACAATAGTAAAATAACTTCAATATCTCCTAAAACTTTTAACATAGATTTTGCTAGAATCGATATTTTAGATGAAAATATTACTGAAATCAACAATATAATTAATATTGTAAAAAATGGTAAAAAATTAGAAGGTTCATCTTATACGAATGGCAATTTAAATAGAGAAATATGAAAGAATTGATATTATTTTATATAATATTATTAAAAAAGTATGTATAGCTTTATTATTTTCTTGCTATACATACTTTTTTAAAATTGATTACTGCTTAATTTTATTATTAAATCCATATCATCATCTTTTGCTGCTTTGTTTTTTCGTATTGATCCACACTTTTTGCATCTAAAAATAATAACATATCCTTTTTTAGAATCTATTTCTAATCCTATCGGTTCTAAATCCCCATGGCATTCTTCTTGCCTATCACCTGGATTTTTATCAACATGTTTTGAATGTAAACAATATGGACAATGGTTTCTACATGAATATCCTAATTTTGAAACTTTTTTACCACAATTTTCACATATAAATTCTTCATCAATTTCTGTAAAATTTCTATATTCCATTTAAAGCTCCTTTAGTATTTAAAATCTCCTCCACCTAAAAATTCTTTTAATAATGAATTGGTTGGAATTAATTTAGATGGTATTTCCTCAAAATATTTTAACATATTTATTAATCTTTGTGCTTCTGCATATTCTTTTTCATTTTGTTTTATTTCTTCAAGCAATGGCAAAACTATAGGTTTAAATGCTCCCAATTCATATATTAATGATGTATTAAATATTATATCCGCAGTTTCTTGAAATGGAAATATATATTTCTCTTCGCCTCTTTTTACACTCTCCCACTTTGCTAATGTTTCTTTAGCAGAATAACTTCTAAATTGATAATCTCTTACTATTCTTCTTATTAACCTTGTATCTGTTGTAGAAATTCTATTAAATCTATCCATATTTAATACTGTTAATGCACTAATATATATTTTATACTTTTGTTCTTTTGATATGCTTTTTGTTAATTCGTCATTTAAACAATGTATTCCTTCTATTACTAATACTTCATCTTCATTTAATTTTAATTTATTACCATTATATTCTTTTGTTCCTTTGTGAAAATTGAATGTAGGCATTTCTACTTCTTCACCATTTAATAATTTAGTTAGATGATCATTAAATAGTTTTAAGTCTATTGCTTCTAAACATTCAAAATCATATTCTCCGTTTTCATCCTTTGGATTATCTTCTCTTTCAACAAAATAATTATCTACAGATATTGTTACTGGCTTTATTCCGTTTATTTTTAATTGTATTCCTAATCTTTGGGCAAAAGTAGTTTTACCTGAAGAAGAAGGACCTGCTATTAATACCATTTTTGTATTTTTATCTTTGGCTATATTATCTGCTATATCTGAAATTTTTTTCTCATGTAATGCTTCATCAAGCATTATAATTTCTTTTACCTTATTTTCTTTTACAGTTTTGTTTAATTTATATACTGTATCTACATCCAATATTTTATGTATATCTTCGTATTCTTTTAACGCATATGCTAATTTCTTAGTTTCAACAAAAGGTGGTAATTTTTCTGGTTCTTTATAATTTGGATATCTTATTAAAAATCCTTCTTTATATTTAGATATTTCAAATACTTTAACACTACCTGTTCTATCACTTAATGTTTCATAACAATAATTATAATAATCTTCACAAAAATACATATATATTTTTGAATTTGATGTTAAATCATATTGAAGTTTTCCTTTAGTAGTCTTATTTTTTTCAAAAAATTCTTTTGCCTCTTCTCTAGTCATTATTTTTTGTTCTATTGGTAAATTTTCTTCTATAATTTTTTTTACTTCTTCATTTAAATTTCTGATTACTTCATCTGTTATATCTAAATTATGTATCTCACAAAATAATGAATTTGTTAATTGATAATCTACTTCAAATTTTGCATTTGGATATATTTTTTCTATTGCTTTTCCTAATATATAAATTAGTGTTTTTCTATATACTCTCATTCCTTTTTTCGAAGATGTATCTATTAATTCAATAATCCCATCTGTTTCTATTTCATATTGTAAATTTACATATTCATTATTAAATTTTGCCGCTATAACTGCATGAGAACTATTTTGTATTTCTTCTTTTAATAATTCACTTATTTTTGTTTTTTCTTTCACCTCTAATACTTGGTTTTTATATTGTATATTCATATTATCACTCCTATCTTTTGAATTAAATCATATTATATTTTACATTAAAAAATATAGATAGTCAAATTTTAACTTTTTTCCTATCTTAGATTTATATATTATATTCATCATATTTATATTTTATCCATTGTGAATCAACATATATTTACTTACCAAAGAAAAACTCTCGCATTTGGCGAGAGTAAAAGATAATTCTTTTAAGGAATAAAGAAGACCTCTTATTCCACCAGAAGATAGTAGTTTTCCACAATTCCTCCATCATTGATGCGATTAAAGGAACTACCATCCCATTTGAAACCTCCAGGGTAGTTGAAAGTAACCTGATCACCTTTGTGTGCGCCCACAATACTAAAAGTGTTCGGATACTGCTCGACAACCACAAACTGATAGTTACCTTCGTTCAGCCGATTTAACTCAGAGACGAACTTCTTAATACCTTTTGCCATGTTGCTTACCTCCTGGACATTTGTCCAACAAAATTTGATAAGTTTTCTTGACGTAACGAGGTTTTCGCTAAATTTGTTACATCAATTATATTATATCACAATCATGCGGCTTAGTCAATCATTTATGTAACCTTTTAGAAGTTTACCCTTATCTTTTCTAACATAGTCAATGAATGTATTTCCAATATTTTTCTTATTTCTTATTACTCATAATCTATTTTATTGTATAAAAATTCTCAAAAGTAACCTTAAGCATTTTCATACTTTTTTTAATCCGTAAATTATTTACTCTATGCACTTGGAAAGCCTAATATTTCACTATTTACAACATACAATCTTTCTCTTATTTCATCTATATATCTAAACTTCGTTATTCCTCTATTTTCAAAATCATGTAAATGTCCTTTTTTCCATAAATTATAACTCATTATTATCATTTGTAATATTACATTATACCCGTCTCATATTTTTAGTTTTTCTATTAGTTGTTTATACATGATTTATTAAAGACTTATTAAAAAAAACGGAATTTTTGAGTTTGTTCAAAATTCCATTTTTTCTTTTATCTATCCCCAGGGGATTTTACTTACTAGATTTTGAATTTTTTATATAATCCTTTATTTAATAATTTTTTGTTTTATATCTTTAATTTAAAATTCAATTCTCCAATTTCTTCTGTTGGTAAATATCCCGATTTTGCATTTATAACATCTGGTATTCTATTTACAATACTCGCACAAGTTAATTCAACTGTTGCAGGTCTATTTATTACTAATGTTGTTTCTGGTTCACCTATTATTGTCCATTCATTTTTATCATAATCCTCTTTTGAATATACTTTTCCAATACATTCACTTTCTATTGTTATCCCCTCTTCTGTTTCTGTTGTTACTACTGCACTCATTCCTGTTGCATCACCTTTTTTTACTGTCATTCCTAATGTTGAAGAATAAATATCTTCTGAATACGTTTGTGGTATTGTTTTTTGAGTTTGAGACTTAACTGTTAGACCTAATTTTGAACATAGCCAACCATTTACATTCCACATATATGATGGCAGATATTCTCCTTTATCTATTAAATTTTTTCTTTCTTCATCTGTTATTTTATCAACAGATGCTACTTCTTTTTCAAAATCTTCTAATGATAATCCTGCACCATGCGCTTTAGCTAAAGCAATACCATAATCTTCAACATTATAGCTTGAACTTCCTTTTATTTTTTTTATACTTTGTGTTGAACCTGCTATACTTGATATAAGTTGTCCCCAATATATGTCTTGATATCCACTTCCTGTTATTGTGCACCCAGTCTTTTTAGCCATTTCATCTATTTTTTTTGTTGCAACCGGATTTGAATTCATTGGATAAAATGCTTCTTCACATGTAGTTATTGCATTTATTCCTAATTTTGCACATAGCATTAGTGCATCTTCTACATCTTTAAATAAACTCATTGTAGTAACTATTACTATATCTGGTTGTGTTTCTAATAGCATTTTTTCTGCATCTTGCATTGAAACTACTTTTATACCTTTTGTTTCTGTTCCCATAACTTCTCCAATGTCTTTTCCTATTACATCTGGATTTACATCAACCGCACCTACAACTTCTCCACCTTTTTCATAAACATATCTCATTGTGTATACACTCATTTTACCTGTTCCATATTGGACTACTCTTGTTTTTTTGTCCATATAATCACTCCTTTCAATATATAGATTATATACTTTTTTATATATTTTATACAATAGGTACTATATAATATTATATAAAATTTCACTTGCTATTTTAGAAGCTATTTTTAAATTTTCATCAAATGTTTTAGCATTATCACCATTTGGAATATCTGATACACTTCTAATAGCTAAAAATGGAATATTCTCTAAGAAACTAACTTGTGCTATTGCACCACATTCCATATCAACTACATCAGCATTAAATTTATTATTTATTTTTTCTTTCATTTTTATATCAGTACAAAATATATCTCCTGTTGCAATAATTCCTATCTTTGTTTTATATGAATTATCTTGGCTAATTTCTTTTACTTTTTCTAATAAATTTTCATCTGATTCAATCCCTTCTCCTACATCTGTTATATATCCTTTATTATGTCCAAAAGCAGTAATATCAAAATCATGTTGAATTACTTTTTTTGCTATTATTACATCTCCAATTTTTAAATTAGAATTTATTGCCCCTGCCACTCCAACATTTATTATAGTTGTAACATTAAATTTATCTATAAGTTTTTGTGTTGTTCTTGCAGCATTTACTTTTCCCACACCACATTGAACTAAAATAATATTTTTATCTTTTATTTTTCCAGTTATAAATTTCAAATTGTTTATTTCTTTTATTTCTTTATTTGATATTAATTTTTCTATTTCTGCTTTTTCTTCATCCATAGCAACTACTATTCCTATGTTTTCCATAAAATTCCTACTCTCTTTTATATTTTATTTTTAATTAATTGTTGCACCAATTATTCCAGCATCGTTTCCTAATATAGCTGTTCTTATATTGAATTCTTCTCTTTTATTAAATAATAAATTACTATTTAATATTTCATTTTTTAATCTTTGTAATAAAACTTCTTCAAAGAAAACAAAACTTCCACCAATCCCAACTGCTTCTGGTTCAAAAATATTTACTAAGTTTGTTATTCCAATGCTTAAATTTGTTATATATTCTTTTATTATTTTTTCTATTTCTTCATAATTTGGATTTTCTTTTGAATTGTTCCTTATAATTTCAAATAATTCTTCTCCTCTTGTCTTTTCACTTACATTTAATACTTTTCTTAAATTATTCTTCAAAGTTTTCATTGATGCATATTTTTCAAAACAACCTTTTTTCCCGCAATTGCATTCAATACCATCTTTTTCTATTATCATATGACCTATTTCACATCCAGGATATTCGCCTGTATCTAGTAATTTATTATTTATTATTACTGCTCCACCAATTCCTGTTCCTAATGTTAAAAAAAGAGTCCTATCATAATCCTTAAGACATCCATATTTATGCTCTGCAATTGCTGCACATTTTGCATCATTTTTTATTATAATAGGTAATTCCAATTTCTCTTCTAAAATTTCTACCAAATTATAATTTTCTAAATTCAAATTCACAGATCTTTTAATTTTCTTTCCTTCAATTGTTCCTGGAACTGCCATCCCTAATTCTGTTATTTGATATTTAGAAGTAAAATTTTTTACATTTGTAATTATGTATTCTTCTATTACATTTTTTATATTATTTTTCTCTTTTGGCAATATTCTTTTTTCTATTTTTTCCTGTATTCTTCCTAAATTATTTACGACTCCTATTGCAATATGGCTTCCACCTAAATCAATACCTATTTTCATAAACTCCTCCTTGAATTTTAGGGACATCCTTAAAATTCATAACCTCTGTCCCAAATTGCACAAAATGTTTCCAAACTGAACGACTTAATACTACACTTCATAAGCTAAGAATAAAAAATTTCCAATATATACTTGAAAACATTGTATTATTACTACTAATACAAAGAATATTAATACTACACTAACTATTTAATATTATATTACTTTATCTACAAAATCAATAAACCTCAATATTATTGTATAAAGAGTAACTTTTGTTTCTAACTTATCAAATACATTTTGAAATTCGGGTATTACAAATAGTGTTCCTAGTACTGACATTACTAATAATAACACAAATTGAATTTATTAGGTATTAATATTCCTCTTACTCTTTTTGTTAAAATTGCACTATCGTCTAAATATTTTTCTACTTTGCATATTGTTAATATTTTTTACACTTATGCCTTCATATTCAAAAAAATCTGTTGCTTTAATTTCTTTAATTTTTGAAATTACATAATTTATTGCTATTGAAACTGTAATGGTATATCCATTTTTTCCTTTAAATTCAGATTATTCTTATCTTATATTAATATTTTGGTGTAAAATAAAACCATAATTAATACTATTATATTTGAAGTACCTAAATAAAAGCCAATACTTATAGTTTGAGCAACTTTTTTATCAGATATTTTACTTTTTTTAAAATTATTTTTTATTTTATTGAGCAATAAATAAGTTGATAAAGCTATTAGTGTTATTAAAATTGAATTTGCTACAACATATTCATTTGTAAATACTATCATTGTAATCAATGATAATAATATACCATTCAAATATGTACTTTTTGCATATCTTTTTAACGTTATAGTATCAAATGTTAATATTATTATATAAAGTATTAAGTAAATAATATATCTATATATATTATTTTGTTCTACTATGCATAGATATATCATATACATAATAGATATAACAATTCCATATATTGTTATTGATTTTTCCATTTTTCTATTTTCTAAGTCTATTCCAGACATTAAAAATATAAATGTTATATATAATACTAAAAATGAAAATTCTAATATTTTAAGAATATTAATATTAACTATTGTAAGATTTGTTAAATATGCCATAAACACAAAAATTATCCCTGATATTAATTCTATAAAAAAATATCTTGGTTTTATTTTTTCTTTACAATATCTACATTTTCCAATCAAAAATATATAACTAAATATTGGTATCAAGTCTAAAAATCCTAATTTGTGATGACAATTAGGACAATATGAATTTGTATGTATTATATCTTGTTTTCTAGGAATTCTATATATTGCAAGTGTATAAAAACTTCCAAATAATATACCTATTATAAATATCATTATATAAAAAAATATTTCCATATCTACTTTTCCTTTTTTTAATATAGCCATACACACTTTGTGTGCGTATGGCTTCTATAAATTAATTATTTACACTTGGATCTGTTGCTTCTGTTACTGCTCCTGTTGCTAACGTAATCTCTCCTGAAATTTTTCCATTTGAAATTACTAATACTGTATCTCCTTCTAAGGCTGTATCTAAAGCTTCTTGAGAATCTGCCGTCACTGTTTCTGCACTTTCTGCATCTGTTCCTGCTTTAATTTTATATCCGCTTCCTAAAGATTTTTTAGTTTGTTCAAAACTTTCATACGAAATTTTATCATTTACCAATATATCTTTTCTAAAAGCATTTAATTCCATGTTTATTTTATCTGCTTCTGTTAATGTTCCGCTATTTCCTGTTAACATTGCTATAGAAACAGCTGCTAAAATTATTAATACTATAATAGTAATTACTAATGCTATTAAAGTAATACCTTTTTGATTTCTCATAAAATGTCTCCTTTTCTTTATTTTTTATTCTTGAATTATATTTATATTTTTATAAATATAATGTTAATAACTAATTTTTAATATCCTTATCTAAATTTTCTTGATGGTTTGTACTATTATTACCAAAATTATCGTTTGTAATTTTCTGCTTGCTCAGGAGATACTAGTTCTAGTATAAATTTCGCAATTATTACATATTATATAGAAGTATTCCTAACATAAAAATTATAATTAGATATGAAATTAATATTATCATTTCTTTCTCTTTACTTTTTATTAATATATTCTATATTTTTCTCTTTTTAATTTAAAACATACTTGTATTATTTTACATCTAATATATAAAATATCTATTTATATTTTATCTTTTTTTTGTCAAAAGTCAATAATTTTAATATTTTCGTCATATAACTGTAATATTTTCGTAATATTATTTTTATATTTCAGACTTTTTTAATTATTCTTCTTTCAATATCAATTTGCATATAAAAAAACCATCATTTTTTTCATTTTGATATAATTTTATAAATTTATTATCATCTATGTTTTGGCCAAAGTTTAATTTAATTTTTTGTAATTCAAATTTATTATTATTTAAAAACTTGTTTATTATATCTTCATTTTCTTCTTTTAAAATGCTACAAGTTGAATATACAAGTTCTCCTCCTTTTTTTAAATAATTTGAACAAATTTCTAATATTTTATATTGAAGTTTTGTAATTTCTTCTACATCTTCTTTTTTTCTTTTCCACTTTATGTCGGGTTTTCTTTTTAACACACCTATTCCTAAACATGGTACATCTAACAAAATTTTATCAAATTTCTCGATTTTTTCTTCATTTAATTTGCTTGCATCTTGTATCTTGGTACTAATACATGTAACTCCTAATCTCTTAGCATTTTGTTCTACTAAAGCTATTCTATGTTCATGTATATCCCATGCTTCAATCTCTCCTCTATTTTTTATCAATTCAGCAATATATGTAGCTTTTCCTCCTGGTGCACTGCAACAATCAAGTATTTTCTCATTTTCTTTTGGATTTAATACTAAAGAAATTAAACCAGCCATTTCATCTTGGACAGTAATATATCCTTTTTTAAACAAATCTAAATTCTCTATATTTTTCACTTTTTCTAATATTAGAAAATCTTCTAGTATTCCTTGTTCATATTCTATATTTTGTTTTTTTAATTCTTCTTCTACTTCTATTTTGTTTGTTTTTATATTATTTATTCTTATATTTATTTTAGGTTTTAAATTTGAATTTTCACAAATTTTTTGAACTTCTTTTATATCTTTTTCTTTTAATAATTCTTCTACTATCCAACTTGGCATAGAAGTAGTTTTTGATATTCTTTCTATATCATTTTTGATTTCAAAAAATTCATTATAATCTTTTTTATCTATTTTTCTTAGTATAGCATTTACAAAATTAGCACTACTTTTATGTCCATATCTTTTTGCTAAATTAACAGCTTCATTTACTACTGCTGACTTAGGTACTTTATCTAGAAAAATTATTTGATAAATCCCAATTCTCAATATATTTAAAATCCACACTGATATTCTTTTTAATTTTATTTTTGAATATTTTTTTATAATTTCATCTATTGTAAGTTTCCATGAAATAGTACCATAAACTAATTCAGAAATAAATCCAACATCTTTAGCATTTAATTCTTTCCTATTTTGATTAATATATTCATTTAAAACTATATTTGAATATCCATCTTCTTTTTCTATTTTATACAAAATTCTTAATGCAGATTCTCTTGCTTTATCTATCATAACAACCACCTTTTCTATTTTTATAATAAATCCATTATATATTTTTTTTCTAAATTTTTGTATAGTTTTTCTAAATTTGGTAAAAATATTTTTAAAAGATATGGAGGTTTGATTATGGAAATAAAAAAACATTTGATTATAACTGGAACATCAGAAGTTTCTTGGAAAGATGCTATTGTTAAGGCTATTGCTGAAGCTTCTAAAACTATTGATTATATAAGTGAAGTAAAAATATTAGAACAAAGAGCTAATATTGATGGAAATAAAATTTCTCAATATTTTGTTGATTTAGATTTGAGTTTTATAATTGATCTAAATAGAAATTCTAAAAGTTAGAATGGAGGAATTTGTTATGAATCCAATAGAATCTAAAGAAACATATAAAAAATATGTAGATAAAAAAGCTCCTCCTTCTCCTATTTTAAAAAATTGTTTTAATGCTTTTTGGGTAGGTGGTCTAATTTGTACTCTTGGACAAATTGTGCTTAACATCTGCAAAGAAAGAGGATTTGACCCTCAAACATCTGGTACTATTGTTTCAATTTTATTAATTGCAATTTCTGCATTTTTAACAGGTTTAAATTTATTTAATAAAATTGGAAAATTTGCTGGAGCTGGATCTTTAGTACCAATTACAGGATTTTCCAATTCTATTGTTTCTCCTGCTATGGAATATAAATCAGAAGGTTATGTTTTAGGTGTTGGCGGAAAGATGTTTACTGTTGCAGGACCAGTTTTAGTTTTTGGTATTTCTACTGCTATAATTGTTGGTATTATATATTTAATTTTTAATACTCAATCTATTACTTTAGTATAGTTTTATTTTAGGAGTGATTTTTTTGAAAAAATTAGGAAAACAAACTATTAAATTTGACCTTCCTCCAACTATTGTAGATTGTGCATCTATCGTTGGTCCGAAAGAAGCACAAGGACCTCTACACAATTATTTTGATAAAACTTTAGATGATGAATTTTGGGGAGAAAAAAGTTGGGAAAAAGCAGAAAGTAAAATAATTAAAGAAACTGTAAATCTTGCTATACAAAAATCAAATATTCCTTTATCACAATTTGATTGTATTTTTGCTGGCGATCTGCTAAATCAATGTATTTCTTCAAGTTTTGGATTACGTGATTTTAATTTACCTTTTTTTGGTGTTTTTGGTGCTTGCTCTACATTTGTAGAATCTTTAAGTTTAGGTGCAATCTGTATTGAAGGATTTGCTAACAATGTGGTATGTACAACTTCAAGTCATTTTTGTAGTGCAGAAAAACAATTTAGATTTCCATTAGAATTAGGAAACCAAAGACCCCCTACCAGTCAATGGACAGTAACAGGTTCTGGGGCTGCAGTTTTATCAAAAACTGGGAATGGACCTTTTATTACACATATTACACCAGGAAAAATTATAGATATGGGGATAAAAGACGGAAATAATATGGGAGCTGCTATGGCACCTGCTTTTACTGATACTTTAATTTCTCATTTTCAAGATACAAATAGAAATCCTAATTATTATGATGTAATTATTAGTGGAGATTTAGGACATATTGGAAAAGATATTGCAATAGATATTTGCAAAGCACAGGGATATAATATAAAAGATAATTATAATGATTGTGGTGTTTTAATCTTTGATAAAGCTACTCAAGATACTCATTCTGGTGGTAGTGGTTGTGGATGCTGTGGCAGTGTTTTTTCTGGTTATTTTTTTAAAAAACTTCAAAAAAAAGAAATTAAAAATATTTTATTGATCGCAACTGGTGCTTTGATGAATTCAACAAGTTCTCAACAAGGTGAATCTATACCTGGCATAGCTCATGCTATAAGTATTGAATTATAAGGAAGGAAAATTTGGTATGAATATTGATTGGTCTTCTGTTTTTAATTTAGAAAGTCTTTTAAAATGTTTTTTAGTAGGTGGATTAATTTGTGTAATTGGGCAAGTGTTAATAGATAAAACCAAACTCACTCCTGCTAAAATATTAGTAATTTTTGTAACTTCTGGAGTTATTTTAGGTGGACTTGGAATATATAAATATCTTGTAGATTTTGCGGGTGCAGGTGCAACAGTTCCTTTAACTGGATTTGGATATAATCTAGCAAAAGGTACTATTGAAGAAGTTTCTAAATTAGGACTTCTTGGTGCTTTTACTGGTGGTGTTAAAAGTTCTGCAGGTGGAATCGCTGCTGCTGTATTTTTTGGCTATCTTGCTGCACTTATTTCTAAACCTAAAATGAAAAAACAATAAAATTTAATTTTATAACTAAAACATTCCATATTCTGTATAAAAAATCTTAAAATATTAAATAACAAAAAAATTAGACGTTTTCATATTAAATTAATTAACGTCTAATTTTTAGTATTTATGCATTTTTTGCAATATTTGCTATTTCTGCAAATGCTTTTTCATCATTTACTGCTATTTCTGCAAGCATTTTTCTATTTATTGTAACATTTGCTTTTTTTAATCCAGCTATTAATTTACTATATGTTGTTCCATTCATTCTAGCTGCTGCATTGATTCTTGCTATCCATAATTTTCTAAAATTACTTTTTTTATCTTTTCTTCCTACATATGCATAAGATAATGATTTTAATACTGCTTGATTAGCATTTCTAAATCTATAATGTTTTGCTCCATAATATCCTTTTGCTTGTTTTAATATTTTTTTATGTCTTTTTCTTGTTATTCTAGCTGTTTTAACTCTTGCCATTTTCCATTCTCCTTTCTTAGATTAGTTACCATATGGTAATAATTTTTTAATTGTATTTTCACATGATTTATCAGCATAAGCATTTTGTACTTTTCCTGATTTTTTTTGTCTTCTTGTTTTGTTCGCAAATAGATGTTTTCTATTTGACTTTGTTCTTTTTACTTTTCCTGTTGCTGTTAATGAATATCTTTTTTTAGCTGCTTTGTTTGTTTTTAATTTTGGCATTTTGGTTTCTCCTTTCGTTTTTTGTATATATTATATAACAGATTATTTATCTGTCTTTTTAGCTAATATAATAAACATATTTTTACCTTCCATTTTAGGTGACTTTTCTACAATTGAAATATCTTCTAAATTCTCTATGAATTTATGTAATACTGCTTCTCCTAATTTTGCATTATTTATTTCTCTTCCTCTAAATCTAACTGTTATTTTTACTTTGTTTCCATCCTCTAAAAATTTTCTAGCATTTTTAGATTTAAATCCAAAGTCATGTTCCTCAATATTAGGAGTTACTCTCAATTCTTTTATTTCTAATACTTTTTGTTTCTTTTTAGCTTCTTTTTCTTTTTTTGCTTGTTCAAATTTGTATTTACCATAATTCATAATTTTACAAACAGGTGGCTCTGTGTTAGGTGCCACTAATACTAAATCTAAATTCTTTTCTTCCGCTTTTATTAAAGCTTCTTTTAATGAGACTGTTCCTAATTTTTCTCCATTTTCACCTATTAATTGTATTTCTTTTGCTCTTATTTGATTGTTTATTGGTAATTCTTGTTTTATATAAAACACCTCCAAAATAAAAAAATTTGACTTTTGTTACAAGTCAAATCCAAACATAATATTAGCATATCAATTGCTAAATTTTATTCAGTTTCTAACCTTTTTCTTTTATTAGATAAGGTGAGAAGTTTGCCTTCTTCTTGTAACATCTAATATTATACTATGTTTTTTGCGTATTTGTCAATAGCTTTTTAATATTTTTATCAATCTATCTATGCCATTCCTCTAGGTGGATGCTCTAATTCTGCATCTTTTTCTAATGATTTTTCTATGGCTTTTAATTGTTCAGTTGTTAAATATGCCTTTCCACTATTTTCTAATGTTTTCTTTATTCTTTTTTCAACATCTGCATGATTATATACTTCTGCAATTTCTTCATTTTTCAAAATTTCTTTAGCATATATTGATGCTTTTTTATCTATAACTTCTTTGGGTACTTCATTATTATCTGGATTATCATCTATACTTTTTATTTCTATTTTTCTTTCATCTTCACCTAATTTTTCTCTGTGTTTACCTATTTTTTTTATTCTTTCTGTTTCTTCATTAACACTATTATTTCTCTTCTTGTCCATAAATTCTCTAGTTTCTCTACTTGTAGGCCATTCATATTCATTTTCGATTGGAATACTAATAGCTGTTTGATTGTTTTCTCTTGGTGTTCTAACATATTTTGTTTCTATTGTACCAGAAGATCCAAATTTTACTGCTACTTGTGATTCTTCTTCTCCTTTAATTTGAAATATAGAATTCGCTTTTTCCTCTTCTATTTGTGTACCATCATTATTTATATTATAAATTGATTTTGTTGGTGTTGTTCCATATCTTTGCTCTAATGTGTCTATTATTTCTGCTGAACCATCTGGTTTTATACCAACAAAAGAAAACTTAGTAGAATTAGGATTATCGTTTAATTTATCTGAATATACAACAGCAATCTTTACATATTGTCTATCTTCAACATGTAATAAACTTGCCATAGTTTCTTGATCAGTTACTTTTTGAGAAGTATCAATTTCTGATTTTGTAGAAACTTTTTCTATTTCTTTTTTAGAAATTTGTTCTTTTTCTTCATTTTCTTTAATTGGTTTATCTGGATTTATTTCAGCTACATTGTCTAATTCTTCTACTTTTATACCTAATACTTTGGATATTTGTTCTAATCTTTCTTGAGTCATTTCATTTAAATCTAATAATCCTTTTTCATCTAATTGTTTTAAATTTAATAATAAATCTTCCCTTTCAAGATATTTCTCATTTAACATTAAGTCTTTATAACCATCACCTAAATTATTACCAGCAATCATTTCTCCATCTTCTGTGTAATATCTTTCTACTTCTATTAAATCTCCATTTTCGTTTTCTTTTTGTTCTATTAATAAAAATATATCTTTTTCTGTCTCTACAGTTTGTCCATCTATTTCTTCTTTCCACTTTATTTTTCCTAAATATTTTACATTTAGTACCTTATTGTTGGCTAATTTTTTTTGATAATCAGTATCTAAATTAACATCTTCAATATCAGATTTTAATATTTCTAAACTTCTTTTTTGTTCTAAATTTCTCATAATTTTTAATAGTCGTTCTTTTTCCGAATTTTCCATATATCTCAAACCTTTCTTATAACATTTCATTTGTTTATAATCACTCTTTAATTTTTGCTATTAAATCATAACTTTCTACATTGATTATAACACATTTTTTAAATATATTATCATAAATTTCCTCATCACTCTCTATATACACTATTCCATCCATTTCTGGTACATCTTGCATTGTTCTTCCTACTAAGAATTTTCCATCAAAAGATTTACCTTCTATTAATACTTCGTATTCTTTTCCTACTTTTTTTAGCAAATTTTTCTTTGATATTTCCTTTTGCAAGTTCATTATTTTATTATATCTTGCTTTTTTAGTATTACCGTGTATTTGATTTGGTAAATTAGCTGCTGGCGTACCATCTTCTTTAGAATACATAAATGTACCCAATTTATCAAATTTAGCTTGTTCAACAAAAGTATATAATTCATTAAAATCTTCTTTTTCTTCACCTGGAAAACCTACTATTAGACTTGTCCTTAATGTTACATTTGGTATTTTATTTCTTATTTTTTTTATTAACTCAGTTATATCTTCTTTTGTTGTTCTCCTATTCATCTTTTTTAATATTCTATTAGATATATGTTGGATTGGTATATCAAAATATTTAGCTATTTTTTCATTTCTTGCTACTACATCTATTAATTCATCTGTGATCCCTTCTGGATATGAATACAAAAATCTAATCCATTTAATCCCTTCTATTTTACTTAATTCTTCCAATAATTCTTCTAATTTGCTTTTTCCATATATATCTATTCCATATTTTGTTGTATCTTGTGCAATTATTATTAATTCTTTAATTCCCTTGTTTGCTAATTCTTTTGCTTCTTCTAATACATCTTCTTTTTTCCTGCTTACAAAAGGTCCTCTTATATATGGAATAGCACAATATGTACATCTGTTACTGCAACCTTCACCTATTTTTAAATATGCGTAATTTTTTCCCGTTGTTACCACTCTATTAATGTATTCTTCTTGTTTTAGCATTGGCATTGTCGGTACTTCTGTAATTTTTTGGTAGGATTTCTTTTTGCTTTTTTCTACTAAATTTCTTTTTACTAAATCTTCTATTTTATTCCATAATAAATCATATTCCTCTATTTTTACAAATAAATCTACTTCTGGTAACAATTTTATTAGATCATTATAATATCTTTGCACTAAACACCCTATAACTATTAAATATTTACATCTTTTCTTTTTATATTCTGCCATCTCTAATATAGTATTTATTGCTTCTTCTTTTGCAGAATCTATAAATCCACATGTATTTATTACAATTATATCTGCTTGTTCTTCATCATTTACAATTTCAAATTTGTTTTTTTTAAACATTCCTATTAAAATTTCAGTATCTATTAAATTTTTACTGCACCCTAGAGATATAAATCCTACATTCATTTCATTTCCTCTTTCTTTTATTTTTTATGACTACATATATGTTTTCGTGTTAACTCCATTAGCTCTAATTTTGTAAATCCTTCTACTTGTGTTTTTGCTCTATCTTTTTTTAGTTCTTCTTCTAATAATTCTTGAATTTTATTACTTTCTTCTTTGTTCTTCATATCTATATAATCAATAATTATTATTCCTCCAATATCTCTGAGTCTAAGTTGTTTTGCTATTTCTTTTGTTGCTTCTTTATTGACTTTAAATATTGTTTGTTCTAAACTTTTATTTCCTGTATATTTTCCAGTATTAACGTCTATTGCTGTTAATGCTTCTGTATTATCAATTGTAATAAACCCTCCACATTTTAGCCAAACTTTTCTGTTCATTAATTTTTCTATTTGATGGTTTATTTCGTAAATGTCAAATACACTTTCTCTTTTTTCTATTACTAAATTTTGATATTCTATATTTTGTTTTTTAAACTCTTCTATTTTTGAATATTCTTGATCATTATCAACAATTACTTTTTCTATTTTTTTATAAGTTAAATCTATTAACATTTTTTCTGTTATATCTTCTGATTTATATAATAACTTATTATCATTTTCTTTATTTTTTTGATATAAATTTAATATTTTTTTCCATTTTTTTTGTAATACTTTTATATCATTAATAATTTCACTTTCTTTTCCTTTTGCTGCTGTTCTAACTATTGCTCCATTTTCTTTATCTAAATTTTTTCTTACTATTTCTTTTAGTCTATTTTTTTCTTTTTCATCTGATATTTTTTGTGATATTGTAATTATATCAGTATTTGGCATCAAAGCAATATATTTACCTGGCAAATTTATATGTGTTGATACTCTTGCCCCTTTTTTTTCATTACTATCTTTTTTTATTTGAACTAATAATTTTTGACCTTTTTTTAATACATCTTCAATCTTTTTATCATTCTCGAATTTTCCTTTTGTTTCATCTATTTTAGGTAATATATCTTTTAAATGTATAAAACTACTTTTTTCTGTTCCTATATCTATAAAAGCAGATTGCATTCCTGGTATTATGTCTTTTACTTCACCTATATATATATTTCCTTCTTTTCTATCTATTTCTTTGCTTTCTTCATAATATTCTATTAAATTTCCATTTTCAACCAATGCTATATTTCTATTTTGTGAATTACCTTGAATTATTATTTCTAACATAAAGTTTTTCCTTTCTTTTCGAAGTAATATATTATAAAATTTTTAATATATTTTAATTAAATTTATTCATTGCTTTATCTATTCCATTAATAATTATTTCATTTACCGCTTCTTTTGCTTCTTCTTTACCTTTTTCTAACTCCTCTATATCTTCTTTTGGAATTTTCCCTATAACATAACTAATTAAATCTTGATTATTTTTAGGTATTCCTATTCCAACTCGAATTCTTACAAAATTTTCTGTATTTATACTTTTTATAACTGATTTCATACCATTATGATTTCCTGGCCCACCTTTTTTTCTTATCTTTATTTTTCCAGGCGTTATATCTATGTCATCATAAATTACAATTAAATCATTAATACTTATTTTATAAAATTTCAAAACTTGCTGTAAACATTCTCCACTTAAATTCATATATGTTTGTGGTTTTAATAAAATTACTTCTTCTTCATTTATTTTTCCTTTTCCATATAATCCTTGAAATTTATTTTTATTTATATTTATGTTATTTTCTTCAGCTAATTTATTAATTACATCAAATCCCATATTATGTCTAGTATTAGAATACTCTTCTTCTGGATTTCCTAACCCTACTATTAAATACATTTCTATCCCTACCTTACCTATAATATTTTATATTGTTTTCGGGTTTTTTTCAAGTCTTTTACATAAATATATATCTTATTTGCCTTCTTTTATGTTATTTAACTTGCTTTTTTACTTCTTAATTTAGTTGCATATTGCAAACTTATTTCATTTATCTCTCCTGAAGATATTCTTGCTATTTCTTTAACAACTTCTTCTTCTTTTAATAATTTTACTGATGTAGTAGTTCTTTGATTTATTACCTTTTTACTTATATAATAATTATAATCGGCAACTGCTGCAATATTTGGAAGATGTGATATACACATTATTTGATGTGATTTTGCTATTGTTTTTAATTTTTGTGCTACACTATTTGCTGCTTTTCCACTGATTCCAGTATCTATTTCATCAAATACTAATATAGGTATCATATCTGTTTCGGCTAATACTTTTTTTATTGCCAACATCGTTCTAGACATTTCTCCTCCTGAAGCTATTTTAGATAATTCTTTTTCGTCTTCTCCTAGATTAGTAGTAATATAAAAAGTTACAATATCTTTTCCTGTTTTTAAAAATTCATTAGTATAATCTACATGTATATTTATTTTTGCATTTTTCATTTCTAGTTCTTCTAATTCTTTATTTATATTCTTACTTAATTCTTCTGCACTATTATTTCTTACAGTATGCATATTTTCACATAAAGTTTGCATTTTGTTTTCTAATTCTTTTTTTTCTTTTTTTAATTCATTAATATATTCTTCTAAATTTTCTATGTGGTTTATATCTTTTTCTAATTCTATATTATACTTTAAAATTTCCCCTATAGTATTTCCGTATTTTCTTTTTAAGGTATAAATTATGCTTAATCTTTCTTCTATATATTCTCTCTCATTTTCATCAAAGTCTATTTCTTGATTATAATTTGAAATATCTCTTGAAATTTCTTGTAAATCATAATATATATTTTTTAAATCATTTGTAATTTTTTCATACTTTTTATCTATATATTCTATTTTTTCAAATGATTTTATTGCCAAACTTACACCATCTATGCTATTATCGCAAATAGCACTTTCTGCATTTCTTAAATTTTCTGCTAACTTTTCTGAATTTAATATTATTTTTCTTTTTTCTTCAAGTTCTTCTTCTTCATTCAATTTTAAATTAGCTTTTTCAATTTCATCTTTTTGATATTTTAATAAATCCAGTTTTCTTTGTCTTTCTTTATCATCGCCATAATTTTTTTCTAACTCTTTATTTATTTGACAATATTTTTCATATAAAGATTTATATTCTTTTTTTATTTCTAGTATCTTATTTCCTATAAATCCATCTAAATAATTTAGATGTTTTTTATTACTTAATAATTCTTGATTATCATTTTGCCCATGTATTTCAATAAAATTTGACATAAACTCTTTTAATTCATTAACTGTTACCATTCTTCCGTTAATTTTACACATATTTTTACCACTCATATTAACTTCTCTAGATAAAATTATGTTTCCATCAATCGATTTTTCATTATTCGGAGCATATATACACAATTCTACAAAAGCATTATTTTCACCTTTTCTTATCATAGATTTTGAAAATCTACCTCCAGATATAATTTGAAGAGAATCTATTATTAATGTTTTCCCAGCACCAGTTTCACCTGTTAAAACATTTAATCCCTCATTAAAATCAATATTTAAATCGTCTATTATTCCAATATTTTTTATATGCAAAAATGAAATCATTTAAGTTACCTCTACTTTCTATATTAATCGTGAATTTTTGTTCGCTATAATATTATAATTTTTTTTTATTTTTGTCAAGGTTTTTACGAACATTTTTTCTTATTAATTTTGATACTAATCAAAAAAGCAGATTGTAACCATTTTCTGACTTATTTATAAAACTATTAATTCTTTTATCATATGATTCTCAAATACATAATGCTTATTACACAATTCTTTTAGCCTAGGTCTATGAGTTACTATTACATAAGTTTTATTTTTTAAATATTTTTCAATCATATTCGTTATTTTTTCTTCAGACACTGCATCTAAATTTGATGTGGGCTCATCAAAGAAATACAAGTCTTTATCAATTAAAATTCCTCTTATTAAATTTAATCTTTGTTTTTGTCCAACTGATAATTTTATGCCTCTTTCTCCTACCATTGTATCTAACCCGTCTGGAAGTTCTTTATACCAACTTGTCATTCCTGCTTCATCTAACAATTCAAAAATTTTTTCATTTGGTATCTCTTTACCTAAACATAAATTATCTCTTATACTAAGATCAAACATTTCAACTTCTTGTGATACATACACTAAATCCAATTTTGTATTTGTTTTTTCTATTCCGTCAATTAGTAATCTACCTTTTTGTAATGGATATATTCCTGCTAAAATGTTCATCATAGTTGTCTTACCTTGACCAGATTCTCCTACAATACTTATTTTATCATTTCTATTTAAGGTAAACTCTGGAATCTTTATTTTGGTTGAATTTTCTATATAAGAAAAAACAACTTCTTGCAATTTAATATTTACCCAATCTTTACATTTTTTTAACTCTATTGAACTTTGCAAATATTCTTCAAGTTGCTTTTTGGCAGTTTTTAGTTGAACATTAGAGTCTAATACCCTTGCCATAGATGAAATTTTTGAATATAAAGTTTCAAATAAAGTTACATAGAATAATAAATATGGTAAAGCATCTATTCCCTCATTTATACTTATAATTGTGCTCAATATCAATGCTATGTATAATGTTCTCATAAAAAAATGAAAAACTATATTTTGATTTGCCCTTTTCACTTCGTTTGTTTTTTTAGTTTTATTATAATCATCTACTTTTTCTTCTATTTTATCGTTACAGAACTTTCTTAAATCTAGTTTCTTTACAGTTGCTAAATTTTGAACAAAATCTACAAATATAGCTACATATTTTGAATGCTTATTTCTTGATTCTTTATCATATTTTTGTCTATCTTTCATCATTTTATATTTTATAAAGATAGCAATAATTGAAATAATAATAGCAAATATTCCAATAATCACAGATTGGTTACATACCATAATTAAAAAAGATATTATTCCAATAATTAACGGTAATATAGTATTTTGAATATTGCTCAAAAAATCAACCCATAATTCTGCTACATCACTAATCAGATTATAAATAAATCCTGTATGAACATTCATAAAATTTTTTTCTGTCATATTTTGAATTTTGTTGAAATAATTTCTTTGAACATTCATCTCTATTTTAGGATAAATAGTACAATCAATAAATGAACTTATCCAATTAGATATTAACATTATCATGTATAATATTGCTAATGTGCTAGCCAAACCTATAACCTTTTCATTGGTTAATGGTGCAACTGCAAAATGTGCTAATGCAAATGAACATCCATACTCACATATACAATATATTGATGAAATTAAAAATGTAATAATTAATTTTTTCTTTTCACTACACACCCATAAATCCTTCATTATATTCCCTCTCTTTTTCTTAAATATTTTTAAAATCATTATAACACTCATTAAGAATTATTAATATTTATTTTGGACAATCTGAAGCTTTAGGAGGATCATTGTATTTTCCTTATTCGTAAATTTCTCCCTTATTCTCTATAACGGTTTATTGCTTGTTGTTTATTCTTCATTTACATCTATTAATGAATATATATCATTATCTTTATTTAACTCTTTTATATTCATTATTACTCCTTGTCCTGCTACTATTCCACCTAATTCTTCTATAGATTTTTTTATTGCTTTTACTGTATTACCTGTAGCATATATATCATCTACTATATAAAATCTTTTTCCTTTATAATCCTCTTTAACTAATTTTGGTAATTCTAAAATATCCTTTCCATATTCCTTTTGATATTCTACCTGACTTACAACAGTTTTGGGAGGTAATTTTCCTTTTTTCCTTACAGGAATAAATCCTATCTCTAATTCATATGCTATTGCTGATCCTAATATTAATCCTCGTGCTTCTGGTCCTACAATGTAATCAATATTTTTAATATAAAGTTCTTCTACAAATTTTTCTATTATTTCCTTAAATGTTGTTTTTTGCATTATTAGTGGCATAATATCTATAAACTCTATTCCTTTTTTAGGAAAGTCCTTCTGGGTTCTTATGTTCAATTCATTTTTTAACTCATTTTTTATTATTTTCAAACTAAAATCCTCCTTTTCCTCTATATATCTATTTTATCAAATTTTCCTTAATTACAAAAGCTATTAAAAAAAATTGAGGGCATTTTTTTAACCTCAATTTTTTATACACTATATTAATTGTAATATTACAACTTCAGCTGCATCTCCTCTTCTTGGTCCAGCTTTTATTATTCTTGTATAACCACCATTGTTTTTACCAGCATATTTTGGAGCTATTTCATTAAATAATTTTGATGGTAAGTCAACTTTGTTACCTTCGCTATCTTTAACTTTGTTAACTTTTCTCATTATTTTTCTTCTTGCATTTAGTCTTGATGGCATATCTTTTTGTCTTTTTTCAGTAGTTTC
>CALXZW010000002.1 GCA_944393345.1 uncultured Clostridia bacterium | reverse complement strand
TCTGTAAAATTTGAATTAAAAATAGATGTTGATAAGCTAATATAATAAAAGATTAATATAATAACAAATGCAAAAAAAAATTGTGTTTTGGCAATTATCTTTTGCACAAAAAGTGGTTCAACTGTGTGAGCATAATCACAACATTATGCGGGAACTGCTTTTGATGTGGGGCAAACATTATCACAATCACAAAGAAAGATGTTATGGAATAGTGCAAATAATTCTGGGATATGGTATTATGTAGAGCCAATTTCTTTAACACCTACATGGGTACATTGGGACAAAAGATTTGGTTTACCTGCTTGTAGTACAGGAGGGTATCCATTAATAAAAAGAGGAAGTTTAAGTAATTATGTATTAATAGCTCAAGATGATTTAAATACTTTAGGATATAAAACAAATGGACTTGATGGAATATTTGGTCCGGCGACTCAAAATGCAGTGAGGGAATATCAAGAAATAAGAGGATTAGTGGTGGATGGAATAATAGGATGTAATACATGGAGAGCATTACAAGAAGATGTAGTAGGAACAGGAAAAACAAGTACAACGATAAATTAAATTATACATAAAAAAACATACAATGAATTGAAAAAGTATTGTATGTTTTTATTAAACTATAACAACAAATTAAATTGCTTTTTTATTTTCTTGAAGTTTTAATAAATTGTTCGTTAATGTTTTAACAATATTTTTATTATATTCATCTAGTTTTAAGTAATTTTCTAAAAATTTTATATCAACAAAATCATTAGGCATAGAGGAAGTATTATTAATTAAGTCGTTAAAAAGAAATTCAGAACTAATATTAAGTGTTTTACAAAGTTTTATTATTGTAGTGGCACTCCCAAAGGCAATCCCGCGCTCTAATTGACTAACATATCGAGTTGAAAGCCCAAGTTTTTCTGCTAATTGTTCTTGTGTATAGTTTAAAGAAAGTCGTGCTAATTTAATTTTTTTTCCAATACTTTTTAATAAAAATTCTTCATTATTTTTCATTTTAACCTCCATATTTCTAGTATAAACAAAGTATAACAAGAGTAATTTAAAAAAGAAATGAATAAATAATGCCATTACTTTTAAAAACAAGAACAAATAGTTTGAAAGAAAAAACAAAAAAATAAAAAAATTTTAAAAAACACTTGCAAAATCAATAAAGATATATTAAAATTGAATCGAAGTGGAGAAAAGTGGTATAAAGTGGTAGAAAAAATAAAGTATAAGTGAGGTGAAATTTAATTGCTAATTGGTGAATATGAGCACTCTCTAGATGCAAAAGGAAGATTAATAATGCCAGCAAAATTGAGACAAGATATGGGAGAAAAATTTATTGTAACCAAAGGATTAGATGGATGCTTATTTGCTTTTTCACAAAATGAGTGGTTAAATTTTGAAATGAAGTTAAAATCATTACCTCTTTCAGATAGAAATGCTAGGAACTTTGTTAGATTTTTCTTATCAGGAGCAACCGAATGTGAAATAGATAAACAAGGAAGATTTTTAATACCAAATAATTTGCGAGTAGCAGCTAATTTAGAAAAAGAAGCAATAATTATTGGAGTGGGAACAAGATTAGAAATATGGAATAAAGAAATTTGGAAAAAATGCGATGAAAATATTTCAGCGGATGAAATTGCAGAAAATATGACAATGCTTGGTATATAACTTGAAAAAAGTTTATATAAAATAACAAAAGATAAAGATACAAAAGATAAAATTTACAAAAGATAAAAATTTAAAAGAAAAAGATACAAAAGAAGAAACTACAAAAGATAAATAAAAATAATGACAAAAGAGTTTAAATGTACAAATGAAAAAACATTTAAACTACAAAAGAGAGATTTACTAGAGATGATTTAAAAATCAAAAGAAAAAAACATATCAAATAATAAGCAGCTGGTGATTTTTATATTGCCAGCTGTAATATGTATATATAAATATTTATAATTAAATCAATTTAGTAGAGGTGTAAATTTGGAATTTAAACATAAGCCAGTTCTCCTAAATGAATGTATAGAAGGATTAAAAATTAATCCTAATGGAATTTATGTTGATGGGACTTTAGGTGGAGCAGGGCATAGTAAGAAAATATTAGAAAATTTAAACATTAATGGTAAACTAATTGGTATAGATAGAGATAATGAAGCATTAATTGCAGCAAAAGAAAATTTAAAACAATTCAAAAATGTAATATATGTACATGATAACCATGATAATATAAAAGAAATATTAAATAACTTAGGAATAGAAATGGTCGATGGGATTTTATTAGATTTAGGAGTATCTTCATATCAGTTAGATGAAAGGAATAGAGGTTTTAGCTATTTGGGTGAGAACGATTTAGACATGAGAATGGATCAAAGCCAAGAGTTGACAGCAAAACAAATAGTGAACAAATATAGTGAAGAAGAATTAGCAAAAATAATTTGGGAATATGGGGAAGAAAGATTTTCAAAAAATATTGCAAAAAATATTTGCAATTATAGGAAGAATAAAGAAATAAAAAGTACCAAAGAATTAGTTGAAATAATAGAAAAATCAATACCAAAATCTAAACAAAAGGATGGACATCCAGCCAAGAGAACTTTCCAAGCAATTAGAATAGAAGTGAACAATGAAATTAAGCCATTATATAATACGGTAAAAAATTGTATAGAATGTCTGAATGTAGGAGGAAGGTTATGTGTAATAACATTTCATTCTTTGGAAGATAGAGCAGTAAAAAATGCATATATTGAAGCACAAGGAAAGTGTACTTGCCCAAGTGATTTTCCTTATTGTATATGTGGAGCAAAATCCTTAGGAAAAATAATAAATAAAAAACCAATTATTGCTTCAAAACAGGAACAAGAAGAAAATACAAGAGCTAAGAGTGCTAAATTAAGAGTTTTTGAAAAGACTAATGATTAAAAAGGAGGTGAGAGTAACTTATGGTAAATTCAAAATATGAATATGAAACAAGTCCAAGAAAATTAGAAACAAATGAAAGAAAAAAAGAAAAAAAAGCAAAGTTAAAAATTGTAGAAGACTTACCAAGAGGAGAAATAAAAATTTCGAAAGAGCAAAGAAAAAAACAAAAAAAATTAATTTTATTTGTTGCTATAATATTTGTAATTTTGCTAACCATAAGTTACAGGAACTCTCAGATAAATGAAAAATTCAACAACAATCAAAACTTAAAAAAAGAATTATCTTCTTTAGAAAAAGAAAATGAACAATTAAAAGTAAATATTGCAAATGGTTTAAATTTGAATAATATTGAAAAAATGGCAAAAGAAAAATTAGGAATGCAAAAATTAACAAATAAACAAATTGTATATGTGAATTTGCCAAAAAAAGATTATGTAGAAGCAGCTTCTGAAGAAGTAGTTTTAGAAGAAAAAAGTTGGTTTGAACAAATTTTAGAAAAGATAAATGAAAATTGAATAAATTAAAATACCTCTAATAAAATTTATTAGAGGTGTTTTTATGGTTTTTACAAAAATTTCTAATAAGAAAAAAATGAAAAATGGTCTTTTTATAGCTTTTTTAATAATATTGTGCTTGCTAATAAAAATTTTTTATATTCAATTTATTCAAGGAAAAGAATTATCCTATTTAGCATATCAGCAACAAACTTTAGATAGAAGTATAAATCCTAAAAGAGGAACAATTTATGATGCAACTGGAAAAAATGAATTAGCTGTAAGCAGTACAGTAGAAACTGTAACAATTAATCCTGGAAATATAAAAAAAGAAGAGAAAGAAAAAGTAGCAAAAGCTCTATCAGAAATTTTTGAACTAGAATATGAAACAATACTAAAGAAAGTGAATAAAAGGAGCTCTATAGAAACAATAATAAAAAAAGTAGAAAAAGATAAAACGGATAAATTAAGAATTTGGATGGAAGAAAACAATATAAAAACAGGAATAAATATAGATGAAGATACAAAAAGATATTATCCATATAGTACATTAGCAGCACAAATAATAGGTTTTTGTGGAAGTGATAATCAAGGATTAGATGGAATAGAAGCAAAATATGAAGAAGAATTAAAAGGGAAAAAAGGAGCAATACAAAGACATATAGATGCAAAAGGAGGAGAAATAGGCCATGAAGGCGAAAATTACGTTTCTGCAATTGATGGCAATGATTTAGTATTAACAATAGATTTAACTATTCAATCAATAGCAGAAAAGTATCTTAAAGAAGCATGTATAGATAATGAATGCACAGACGGAGGAAATATAGTAATTATGAATCCTCAAAATGGTGATATTTTAGCTATGGCAACATATCCAACATATAATTTGAATGAACCTTATGAACCTTATACAGATGAACTAAAAGCAATTTGGGAGAGATTAGAACAATCTGAAAAAACAAAAAATTTGCAAGCGGTTTGGAGAAATAAAGCAATTGCAGATACATATGAACCGGGATCAGTTTTTAAAGTCATAACAGCTTCAGCAGCTTTAGAAGAAAAGATAGTTACAGATATAGATAAACAAGGGCAATTTGCTTGTACGGGCGGGATTGAAGTTGCAGGGGTTAGAATAAAATGCTGGAGATATTATAGACCTCATGGAGCGGAGAGTTTAAGGCAAGCTTTGATGAATTCTTGTAATCCTGTTTTTATTGGATTAGGTCAACAAATGGGAGTTGAAAAATATTATAGTTATTTGAATAAATTTAGATTGTTAAATAAAACGGAGATTGATTTACCAGGTGAAGCAAACAGTATTTTTTTAGCAGAAAAAAAAGCAGGACCAGTAGAACTTGCAACTATTAGTTTTGGGCAAAGATTTGAAATAACACCAATACAACTTGTAACGGCAGTGTCTGCCATAGCAAATGGTGGAACAAGTGTTACTCCAAGAGTTGTAAAACAAATTATAGATAGTCAAACAGGAGAAATGAAAAATATTGAAATCAAAACAAATGGAACAGTTATTTCAAAAGAAACTTCAGAAAAAGTATTAAGTATGATGGAATCAGTAGTGTCAGAAGGAACTGGAAAAAATGCAAAAGTATTAGGCTATAGAATAGGAGGAAAAACAGGAACTTCAGAAGATGGTGTTAACACAAATAAATATGTAACTTCTTTTTGTGGAGTTGCTCCTATTGATAATCCACAAGTAGTAGTACTGGTTACTTTATATAATCCAACAGGTGAAGGCGGACACCAAGGAGGTGGAGTAGCAGCACCAGTTGGAGGAAAAATATTTAGTGAAATATTGCCGTATTTAAATGTAGAACAAGGAAACAAAGAAGAAGTTGAAGAAATAGAAAAGGTAGAAGTACCCGATATTATGGGAAAAACATTAAGCGAAGCAGAAAAAATAATAAAAGAAAAAGGGTTAGAATTTGTAATGCAAAATTCAAGTAAAGAAGAAAATATAGATAAAGAAAAAGTAATTATAAAGAATCAAACTCCAAGTGCTGGAATAATCTTAAACAAAGGAAATAAAATTTATATAGAACTTTAAAGTGAATATTTAAAGTTCACAAATTTTATATTGACAAAATCATATCTTTTTTATTAAAATATATTAAAAAAAATAAGAGAGGAAGAAAAGATATGAAGCATTTAATAGATATAAAAGATTTATCAGTTGAAGAAATTAAAGATTTAATAGAAGTAGCTAATGATATCATTCATAGTAGAGAAAAATATTCTCATAAATGTGATGGTAAAAAATTAGCTACTTTATTTTTTGAACCAAGTACAAGAACAAGATTAAGTTTTGAAGCGGCAATGTTAGAACTAGGAGGGAATGTTATTGGATTTTCATCTGCAAATTCAAGTTCAACTTCAAAAGGCGAAAGTGTTTCTGATACAATAAGAACTGTAGGATGTTATGCAGATATAATAGCGATGAGACATCCAAAAGAAGGAGCAGCTTTAGTTGCATCAGAAAAGTCAATAGTACCAATTATAAATGCTGGAGATGGGGGACATAATCATCCTACACAAACTTTAACAGATTTATTAACCATTCAATGTGAAAAGAGTAGATTAAGTGATTTAACAATAGGATTATGTGGAGATTTAAAATTTGGTAGAACAGTACATTCATTAATAACAGCTATGAGTAGATATAAAAACATAAAATTTATATTAATTTCTCCAACAGAATTAAAAATTCCAGAATATATAAAAGAAGAAGTGTTAAAAAAGAATAAAATAGAATTTAAAGAAACGAAAGACATAGAAGAGTATATGAATGATTTAGATATATTGTATATGACAAGAGTTCAAAAAGAAAGATTTTTCAATGAAGAAGATTATGTTAGGTTAAAAGACTATTATATATTAAATGAAGAAAAATTAAAAAAAGCCAAAAAGAATTTATGTATAATGCATCCATTACCAAGAGTAAATGAAATATCCAAAGAAGTAGATGAAGATCCACGTGCGGCATACTTTAGGCAAGTTGAATATGGTAAATATATAAGGATGGCATTAATTTTAAAAATGTTGGAGGTACACTAATGAATATAGATAGTATAAAGAATGGAATAGTAATTGATCATATTAAAGCAAAAAATGGAATGAAAATATATGAAGCATTAAATTTGAAAGAATTACAATGTTCTGTAGCTATAATAACAAATGCTAAAAGTCAAAAAATGGAAAGAAAAGACATAATAAAAATAGATAAAGAGTTTGATATAAATTTAGATGCTCTAGGATTTATAGATCCTGACATAACTATAAATATTGTAAAAGATGGAAAAATAATAGAAAAAAAGCATATAGAGAAACCAGAAAAAATAATTAATATTGTTAAATGCAAAAATCCTAGATGTATTACTTGTGTTGAAAAAGAATTAGATCAAATATTTATATTAACAGATAAAGAAAAAAATATATATAGATGTAAATATTGTGAAATGAGAATGAATTAAATTTTGTGAACTTTGAGGATGATCCTTAAAGTTCATATTTTAACTTCAAGAAAATATTAAAAAAAGTATATACAAAATCTTTAATTAGTTATATAATGTAAAAAATTAGAATAAAATTTTATTCTAATTATATAGAATAAATCGAAAGGATTTGATCAAATGAATTTAAAAAATATACTAGTTGGATTAGAAAAATTGAAAGGTAAAGGAAATTTAGATATAGAAATAAATGGTATAGAATCTAACTCTAAAAAAGTAAAAGATGGATTTTTATTTATAGCAATAAAAGGATTTTCAACAGATGGACACGAATATATTCAAGATGCAATTGAAAATGGAGCAAGAGCTATAATAATAGAAGATGGTTATGATGTTAAAAAATTAAAAAATTACGAAGATATTACTATAATAATGACTCAAAATACAAGAGAAGCATTAGCAGTAGCAGCTTCTAATTTTTATGGCAATCCAACAAGAAAATTAAAATTAATAGGAGTTACAGGAACAAAAGGAAAAACTACGACTACATATATGATAAAAGAAATATTAGAAAAAGCAGGAAAAAAAGTTGGTTTAATAGGAACAATAGCAGTTTATATAAATGGTAAGAAAATGAAAGATAGTGATAGAACAACTCCAGAAAGTCTAGAATTACAACAAATATTTGCAAAGATGGTAGAAGATGGAGTAGAAGTAGCAGTAATGGAAGTGTCTTCACAAAGTTTAAAATTAAACAGAGTAACTGGGTGTGAATTTGATTATGTCATATTTACAAATTTTTCTGAGGATCACATAAGTCCTAATGAACATCCAGATATGGAAGATTATTTTCAATCAAAATTAAAGTTATTTAAGATGTGTAAAAATGGAATTGTAAATGTAGATGATTTACACGGAGCAAAAATTCCAAGTTTATTCCCAGAGAATAATATAGTAACATATGGAATAGATAATAGCGCTAATCTTCTAGCAAAAGATATAACAATTACAAATTTATATGCAGATTTTAAAGTTAAAATAACTGATAGAAATGAAAGAATTAAAACAGGTATTCCTGGAAGATTTAGTGTTTATAATTCTTTAGCAGCTATTTGTATTGCACAAAAATTTGGAATTTCATCAGAAATAATTAGAGAAGCTTTATTAGAGGTAAGAGTACCGGGAAGATCGGAGCTTGTTGATAATAAAAAAGAAATTCCAATTATGATAGATTATGCTCATTCACCTGAGAGCTTAGAAAATATTTTACGTGCAGTAAAAAGTTATACAAGAGGAAAAGTAATTTGTGTATTTGGATGTGGAGGAGACAGGGACTCAGGAAAAAGACCAATTATGGGAGAAATATCAGGGAAAATCGCAGATTTTACTATTATAACTTCAGACAATCCAAGAACAGAAAATCCAGAAAAAATAGTAGAGCAAATTGAAGATGGTATAAAAAAGACAAAAGGAAATTATAAAGTGGTAGTAGATAGAAAGGCAGCAATAGAAGAAGCAATAAAAATGGCAGGAAAAACAGATATAGTTATATTAGCAGGAAAAGGACATGAGCCATATCAAGAAATAAATGGAGAAAAATATCCGTTTGATGAAAGAATTATAGTAAAAAAAATTATACAAAAGTTAGAAAATAAGAAAAACAAAAAGAAAAATTAATAAATAATATATATGTGAATATATATTAAAAGAAGAAAGGTTTAGTTATGTTGAAATTTGAAACAGTTACATTAATAGCATCATTTATAATATCAATAATTTTAGGAATAATTGTAATACCAATATTAAAAAAATTAAAAGTAGGTCAAATAGAGAGAGATGATGGGCCAAAATCTCATTTAAAAAAACAAGGAACACCAACAATGGGTGGAATAATAATTATTATAACACTAATCTTATCAATTACAGGGACATATTTATATTTATTATCGCAAAATCAAATAGAAACAGCAAATAAATTATTACCAATGCTATTAATATCAATTGGATTTGGAACAATAGGATTTATTGATGATTTTAAAAAATTAGTATTAAAAAACACTGATGGATTAAAACCAAAATATAAAATGTTGGGATTATTAATAATCTCAGTAGCTTATGTAATATATTTATTACAAATTTTACACTTTGATACTTTAACATATATTCCAATTTTAAAAACGTATATAAATATTCCAATATATTTATATATTCCTTTTGCAATAATTGTAATATTAGCTACCACAAATGCTATAAATTTAACTGATGGTATAGATGGATTATCTTCTAGTGTAAGTGCAATAATAATAACTTGTTTATCAGTAATAGGTATGATTTATTATATACCAGAAGTATCAATATTTGGTAGTTGTGTAATAGGAGCAGTATTAGGATTTTTAATGTTCAATTTACATCCAGCGAAAGTTTTTATGGGAGATACAGGTTCGTTATTGTTAGGAGGAGTTATTTCTGCAATAGCATTATATTTAAAAATGCCAATATTATTAATACTCATAGCATTAATTCCAGTATTAGAAACATTATCTGTTATAATCCAAGTGGTATACTTTAAAAAAACTGGAAAAAGGTTTTTCAAAATGGCACCATTACATCATCATTTTGAATTATCAGGTTGGAAGGAAAATAAAGTTGTAATAATATTTAGTGTAGTAACATTAATATTAAGTATAATAGGACTAAAGATAATATAAATTTAAGAAGGGAAGAATTTAGATGGCAAAAAAGAAAAAAGAAAAAACTTTTTCAAGTTTTCTAAATAATCCAATAGACTTTACATTGATAATAACAATTTTTTTACTATTAGTAATAGGATTAATAATGTTATTATCCGCAAGTTCACCATCTGCTCTAGCAGAAAGTGGTAACAGTTATACATATTTTTCAAAACAATTATTATTTGCAATATTAGGAATAATTGCAATGTTAATTATATCAAAAATTGATTATAGGTTTTATCAAAAATTTTATATACATGCTTGGGTAATTGCTCTTATCCTATTAGCTTTAGTATTAGTAGGAGGAAAAACTATAAATGGAGCTAAAAGGTGGATTTATGTTACAGAAACACTATCAATACAACCATCAGAACTTGTAAAAATGTTAATGATAATATTCTATGCGGGAATATTAGTAAAAAATAGAGATCAATTAGGAAAATACATGAAAGGATTTGTTAAACATATACTGATGTTAGCACCAATAATATTATTACTTATTTTAGAACCTCATTTTAGTGCTTCAGTAGTAATAATAGGAATATGCAGTATTATGATGATAATGGCAGGTTGCAAGTTTTGGCATTTTGCTGCAACAGGAGCAACAGTAGGTGTTCCCGGACTAATTGCATTAATCATTTTTTCGGATTATCGTTTACAAAGAGTAATTACTTTCCTGGATCCTTGGAAAGATGCTACAGATACAGGATGGCAAGTAATTCAAAGTTTATATGCAATAGGATCTGGAGGGCTATTTGGAGTTGGATTAGGAGAAAGCAAACAAAAATTTTTATATATACCAGAGCCACATAATGATTTTATTTTTTCGATTCTAGGTGAAGAATTAGGTTTTATTGGATGTGCAGCAGTTTTAATACTTTTTGCTATATTTATATGGAGAGGTGTTTTAATAGCAATGAAAGCCCCAGATATGTTTGGAAGTCTGATGGCTATAGGAATAACATCTTTAGTAGGAATTCAAGTAATAATAAATGTAGCGGTTGTAACATCATCTATGCCAGCAACAGGTATGCCATTACCATTCTTCAGTTACCGGTGGAACGGCTTTATTTATATTACTATGTGAAATGGGTGTATTATTAAATATATCAAGAGCAAGTGCAAAGCAAACTTAAAGAATATAGGAGGAAATAATGAAAGTAATAATTGCAGCAGCAGGTACAGCAGGACATATAAATCCGGGATTAGCCATAGCCAATAAAATAAAAGAAGAAGATAAAAATTCAAAAGTAATATTTATAGGAACAACTAGAGGATTAGAAAATGATTTAGTACCAAGAGCAGGTTATGAATTAAAAACAATAAATGCATATGGGTTAAGTAAAAAAATTTCTATAGAAACTATAAAAAATACTATAAAGACATTAAAAGGTTTTAAAGAAGCAGAAAAAATTATAAAAGAGTTTAAACCGGATATTGTAATAGGAACAGGAGGATATATATGTGGAGCAGTAATTACAGCAGCAAAAAAATATAAAATACCTACTTTATTGCATGAAAGCAATGCTTTTCCTGGAAAAGCAATAAAATTTTTAGCACCAAAAACAGATACAATATTAGTATCTTTTAAAGATGCAATACCAAGAATAAAAAAAGCAAAAAATGTTGTTTTTACTGGAACGCCTGTAAAAATTAAAAAGAAAGAATATGCTTTAAAGGAAAAAGAAAAAATAATTAAAAATATTGGAATAACAGTAGAAAAACCAATAGTTTTAATTTTTGGAGGAAGTCAAGGAGCACAAAAAATTAATGAATCAATTATAGAAATAATAATAAATAAATTAAATAAAAATTATCAAATTATTTGGGCAACTGGACCAAAACAATATGATCTAATTAAAGAGAATCTAGAAAATAATAATATAAATATAAATAATATTAAAAATATAAAAATCTTACCATATATATATAATATGGAAGAAATAATGAATAATGTAGATTTAATAGTTGCTAGAAGTGGTGCAATGACAATAACAGAAATTTCTAATTTGGCAAAACCATCAATTTTAGTTCCATTACCAAATGTGAGTAACAATCATCAACTATATAATGCAAAAGTTCTAGAAAAAATTGGAGCGGCAAAGATAATTTTAAATGATGAATTAACAGGAGAAAAACTAAACAAAGAAATATTAAAAATAGTTGATAATAAAGATACTTTATTGAATATGGGTAAAAATGCTTTTAAAGCATCTGTACCTGATGTAGAAAATAAAATATATGAACAAATATTAAAAGTTTTAAAAGAACAAAAATAAAGAAGGGAGTATATGGTATTAATATCATATAATTAAAAAATGTTTAAAAACATACAATTTAAAATAATATCAATCTTTTTTTTAATAGGAATAATTATTATAGTAGGATTAGGAATATTTTTTGTAAATTCTATAAATGATTTAGAATATCAAATAGTAAATCAAAAATTTCAAAGTATAGAACAAGAAATTCAAATTTTAAAAAATTTGAAAATAAATACTATATTAACACTAATAACTATTAGTGTTTTATTAGCACTAGTGGGAGTTTTGATAGCAGGGTTTTTATCTAAGTTTGTAATATATCCAATAAATAAACTAATAAAAAGTGCAGAAAAAGTAACAGATGAAGATAAAAAGAAAAGCAAAAATAAAAAAAATAGTGATGTTGGGGAATTAGAAAATGTATTTGGAATGATGACAACTGAATTAAAACAAAAATTAAGTGAAGTTTCTACGCAAAAAAATCAAATAGAAACAATATTATTACATTTAACTGATGGAATCATAGCATTTAATTTAGAAGGAGAAATACTTTTAATAAATCCAGCAGCCAAAAAATATTTAAGTATTGCACCAGAAGATAATACTTTTGATGATATATTTAAAAAATTCAAATTAGACATAAATATGGAAAAAATAATTTATCTTGAGAATTGGACATCAACAGAACAAAGAATTCAATTGGATGATAAATATATGAATGTATTTTTTGCACCTTTTAAAAATGAATCAGATAGACCAGATGGAGTTATTGCTGTTATACAAGATATAACTGAACATGTAAAACTGGATAATATGCAAAAAGAATTTGTCGCTGATGTATCTCATGAATTAAAAACTCCAATAACTTCAATCATGGGATATGCAGATACTTTATTAGAAGGAGAATATGATAAAGAAACACAAACTAAATTTTTGAATGTCATTGCAACAGAAGCAAGAAGAATGGCAAAATTGGTAACAGATCTTTTAACACTTTCTAGATATGATAGTAATAAAAAGAAAACTAAAAAAGAATCTTTTGATTTGGGAGAATTAGTTAAGAAATGTCAAGATAAATTGGCAATAGAAATAAAGAAAAAAAAGCATACAGTCAATTCTTTTGTAACAGCGGATGTTCCTCCTGTATATGCGGATAAAGATGATATGGAACGAGTAATATTAAACATTTTAACAAATAGTATAAAATATACAAAAGATGGCGGAGAAATAAAAATATATGTAGGTTTTGTATATAATGATGCATATATTAAAGTATTTGATAATGGAATAGGAATTCCAGAAGAAGATTTATCAAGAATTTTTGAAAGATTTTATAGAGTTGACAAAGCAAGAACTAGAGAAATGGGAGGATCTGGATTAGGTCTTTCTATTGCAAAAGAAATATTAGATAAAAATGGGGGAAGTATAGATATTAAAAGTGTTGTAGGGCAAGGAACAGAAGTAGTTATAAGAATACCAACAACAGCTAAAAATAATTCATTTGATATAGCGAGTGAAGGAGTGAGGTAATGGCAGAAATAAAAGTAAAACAAAAAAGTGCCAAAAAAGAAACTTTTCTACAAGGAGTAATAACTTTAATATTTTCTCAAGTACTTATTAAATTATTAGGACTAATATATACACTATATTTAACAAACAGAGAAGGATTCGGAGATAAAGGAAATGGAATAGTTTCAGCAAGTTACCAAATTTATGCAATGTTACTTACAATTTCATCAATAGGAGTACCTAATGCCATATCAAAATTAGTTTCAGAAAGAATTGCTATGGGAGATCATAAAGGAGCATATAGAATATTCAAAATTGCTTTTGCAACTTTTGCTATGATAGGAATGGTTGGAAGTTTAATGCTATTTTTTGGTGCTCATATGATAGCCACATATTGGTTACAAATACCAGAAGCAGAAATGACATTAGTTGCTTTATCACCAGCGATATTTTTTGTGGCTATATCATCTGTAATGAGAGGATATTTTAATGCAAGACAAAATATAAAGGCAACCGCAAGGTCACAGACGTTAGAACAAGTATTTAAAACAGCTCTAACAATTATAATTGTAGAAATAGTAGCAATAATTTCAAATGCATCTACAGAATGGATGGCAGGAGGAGCAACTCTTGCAACAACATTAGCAACATTTTCAGGTTTTGGCTATCTATATATGTTTTATCAAACAAAAAGAAAAGAAATAGGAAGAGAAATAAAATCTACAGTTAATTATAAATATGAAAGAGTAAGAAATATAATTAAAAAAATTTTACTTGTTTCAGTACCAATAGCATTAACAGCTATAATGTCATCAATAAATAAAAATATAGACTCTTTTACAGTAGTAAGGAGTTTAAAAGAATTTATGCCAGAAGATATGGCAATTTCCCAATATGGAATACTTGGTGGAAAAGTAGATATGTTAACAAGTTTACCATTATCTATAAATGTAGCATTTGCAACTGCTTTAGTACCTGCTATTTCTGCTGCTAAAGCATGTAAAGATTATAAAACGATAAAAGAAAAGACATCGTTTTCTTTATTAACTTCAATGTTAATAGGTTTACCATGTACAATAGGCATGTTTATATTTGCTGGGCCTATTTTAAATTTATTGTTTCCAAATGCGAGTTCAGGTGAAGTAGTATTACAAATAAGTTCTTTAGCAATAATATTTACAATATTAGATCAGACAATAAATGGAGCATTACAAGGATATGGAAAATTGGCAATTCCAACTATTGCATTAGGCTGCCGGAGTAATTGTAAAATTAATTTTAAATTTAATATTAGTTCCAATACCAGAAATAGGAGTTAATGGAGCAGCAATAGCATCAGTAGCATGCCATTTAGTAGCTTTTACTATAGCGATAACTTTTTTACGAAAAAATATCAAATTAAATTTAACATTTTCAAAATTTGTAATAAAACCAGTAATAGCAACAGCCATTATGGGAATATGTTCATATTTTATTTTTTCTGTAGCATCAGGAATAATTATTGAAAAACTGGCAACAATAATAGCAATAGTTTCAGCAGTAATAATATATGTGTTAGCAATAATAGTATTAAAAGTATTTTCAAAAGAAGAAATAAAAATGATGCCAGCTGGAAATAAAATTTTAAAAGTCTTAGAAAAACTAAAAATATACTAAATTTTTAGAAAAAAAGAAGGATTTTAGGTTTTTTTGGCGAATAAATTTAAATAGTAGTACATTTATTGCTAAACAAAGTAATAAAGTACATAACATAAATCTTATAGGAGGTAAATTAAATGAACAAAGCTGAATTAATCGCAGCAATGGCTGCAAAAACAGGAGAAACAAAAAAAGTAGCTGAAGCTTCAGTAAATTCTTTCGTAGAAGTAGTAACAGAAGCATTAAAAAAAGGAGATAAAGTTCAATTAGTTGGATTTGGATCTTTTGAAGTTAGAAAAAGAGCAGCTAGAAAAGGAAGAAACCCACAAACTAAAGAAGAAATCAAAATACCTGCATCAAAAGCTCCAGTTTTCAAAGCTGGTAAAGCATTAAAAGATTTAGTAAACAAAAAATAATTTATATAAAAATATAAATATATGAATTCATATAAAGAAGCTAATAAAATAGCTTCTTTTTTTGTATTATAGGAAAGTTATATTTTTAAGCAAGAAAGAAGAAAAAATAAAAGGCATAGTAAAAATGCCTCAAAAATATAATTTTTTGAAGTTAAAATGGTAAGCTATCGTCATCTTCAATATCGTCAGGATTATAACCATAGAACTTAGCAGCTTCATCTTCCCAGCCTTCATCACTGGAGCAAAGTTCTTCAGCATAATCTTCATCAAAGATTTCAGTACAAGCATTTATATATTCTATAAAATCAATAAACTTATCATCGGACATAGAATCAATCATTATTTTAAAATTATCTTTTATTTCTTTTACTTCATTAGCAAAAGGATATTTGTTTTTATACACTTTTTAGTCAATATTATTGTTACTGTTACGGAGTATATGCTTAACATAAAATTAAAATGTTTTTTAAAAACTATTTACTTTGTAATAAAATTGTAATATAATGTTGTCGGAAATAATTTCCTATTTTTGGTAATCTATATAAAGCCTATTAAATATGGATTACAAAAAAATAAAAAAGAAGGAAATAAAATAAAAAATTGCTGGGAATTTGTATATCCGTAACATTACAAGAGCATATATGGATTTTAAATAGAGTATTCTCACAATAATAATATGTACTAAGCCTATATAATACTCATAAAAACTAAAAGAGATATTTAGGTTTATTTTATTTCTAGAAAACTAAAAGGAGGAAGGTTTATGAAAAAACTTCAAACTAAAATTGTAAGTATTATCTTTATAACATTAATAATATTTGCAATAATTATACCAACAAAAGTTTTAGGTGCAAATGAAGACTTACAAATTATATGCACAGAAAAAGGAGATTATATAATCTATGTAAAAGACTTAGCAAAAACAGAATTCTATTTTGCTATATCAGAAAATAAAGATGAAGACATATTAAATTTAAATGATACTATTGCGACTTTAGATGAAGAAGGTAATAGAGTAGTTTTAATAACCGCAGAACAATATGAAAAAATGGATGAAAACAAAACTTATTATTTATACATAAAGACAAGTGCAACTGCAACTTCATACATAGTAAAAGAACTTGATTTTACAGATTCGTTTAATCAAGAGAAAATGAAAGAGGTTGAAGAAACAACTGAAAGAATTTCTACAATAGTTGAAAAAGAAATACTTGAATTTGAAGGAGAAGAAGAAGGAAAAGATAAAAAAGTTACAGTAGGAGCTTTAAAAATTACAGATTCGGAAGATGCAAAGTATTATTTTTCTATAAATAAAGTAGAAAAAAATGACGAATATGCTAAAATAATTGAATTGGCTGAAAAATTAAATGGCGAATTAGATAGGTATTCTAAAATAGCAATTGAAAAAGAATTTTATACTTTATATCATAAATTAGAAAATGAACAAAAATGGAAACTAGTAGAAAATATGCAAATTAAGCAACCAAGTGAAGCAAAAAATGAAGATAAATATGTAGTATATATAAAAAAGGTAAACAAAGATGGGACAGAAATAACTGATGCAAAACTAATGACATCATATAGAGTTGAAGATGAAGGAATTAATGAAATAAAAGAGGAAAAAGAAGTTAAAAAGACATCAAAGTTGCCAATAACTGGAGATAGTATAATATTATTTGTAATATTAACAATAATCATAATAGTATCAATTATGGTATTTATAAGAATTAAAAAACTAGAAACTAAAAAGGAAGAAAAATAGAATGAAATTAAAAATATATAAGTTTTTATTTGCAATTCTTATAATATCAGCAATAACAACAATAATATTAATTATCATAAAATATGGAAAAAATCAAATAAATGAATTTGAAAATCAAAAAGTAGTAGAAACATTTTCAAGAGAAATAGGCACTCGGTGAGGATGTAGAAATGATAGACACAAAGATGAAAGGCTATAAAGTTATAGGTATAGTTAAAATCCCTAAAATAAATATAGAATATCCAATTTTAGATATAAATACATATAATCCGGAAGAAACAAAACAACCAATGAAATATTCAATTGTTAAATATTGGGGAGAAAATGTAAATGATTATGGGAATCTATCTATAGCAGGACATAACAATTATGATGGTACAATGTTTGGAAAAACAAAAAAATTATCTATAGGAGATATTGTAGAATTAACAGATTTAGCTAATAAAACAATTCAATATGAGATATATGATATTTTTATAACAGATCCAAATGATGTTACAATTTTAGAAACAAAAGATAACTCAATGAGAGAAGTAACACTAATAACTTGTACTAATGGAAATAAAGAAAGGTTAATTTTAAAGGCAAAAGAAATTCTATAAAGGAGGATTGGTTTTAATGGCAATAGATTTAAAAAAGCCAACTAAGAAAACAACGATTATAGCAATAATTATTATTATAGCAATTTTAGCAATTGCTATAACAGGTACAGTTGTATTCTTAAAAGATAGAGGATCAACTGAAGCCGCTAATTTAGAAACAAATCAAGTAGAGAGGCCAGAGAATGAAAATGAACAAATTGCAGAAGAAAATCAAGTTTCACAGAATGTAAATGAAACGGAAAATCAAACATCAGAAATATCAGAAAGTAATGGTGAAACAAGCACAAATAGTGAATCACAAATAACTACAGGAGCTATAACACCAGGAGGAACAACAAGCACGACAACAGATCAAATTCAAGAAACAACTATAATAAGCACAGAAACAGTTATAACTGAAAAACCATGGGAAACACAAGAAACTGTTTGGACTCCAATGAATATTAATGCTGATTTATCATCTATAGTAATAGATTCAAATAGAGATAGAATAACAGTTGAGAAAATAGCAGAAACAAGTACAGGAGAAAATCTTACAACACAAGGAGAAGAAATTACATATAAAATTATAATAAGATCAGAAAAAATGATTAATGGAATTATAGTCAAAGATTCTATTCCAGAACAAACTAGTTATGTAAGTGAATCAGCAGATAATGATGTACAAGAGGTAATAGAAAATGAAAAAATAGTTGGATTAATTTGGAATATAGATATAACAGAAAATAATTGGAATAATGAAGAAAATCAATTTGTTAAAATATTAAGTTTTAAAGTAAAAGTAGATGCAGATGCAGAAGGAACTATAGTAAATAATGTATTAGCAAATGGTAATGAAGATGAAGAAAAAACATCTATTATAACAGCGACTAAAACAGCAAAAGTAGAAGGAAAAACAGAGAAAATTGCTAAAATTGGAGATGTAATAACATATACAATATCTGTAAAAAATACAGGTGATTTAGATGGAACAACAATAGTGAAAGATAAAGATTTAGCTAAAATATTAGAAAATACATCTATGCAAGGAAATGTTTTAGTTAGCAATGATATTAATAAATATTCTTCAGAAGATTTAATTAAAGGAATAAAAATTGTATTAAATAAAAATTCAGAAGTTAATATAACATTTTCAGTAAAAGTAACAAATATAGATGGAAAAATAGAAAATATTGCTTTAATTGGGGATAATGATAAACCAACAGATCCAGAAATAGTAGATACAATTAATGCTAATATAGTTAAAAAAGTTAAACAAATATTAAGAAATAATCAAATTGTAGAAGAACCAGTAAAAGTAAATGATAAAATAATTTACGATATAGTAGTAACTAATACAGGAAGCAAAGCATTAAATATAAAAGTTGAAGATTTACTAGAGAATCATAATGAAAAATTAAAATTATACAATGAAAATGGAGAAGAAGTAAAACAAATCATTCTAAATGCTGGAGAAACTAAGATATTAACAGCTACTTATATAGTAAAGCAACAAGATATTGATGCTCAACAAAAAATAATTAATATAGGAAAAATTATATATGATAATGAGGAAAAAGAATCAAAAGTTGAAACTCCAGTAGAAGTGGCAAAACTAGGATATGAAGCAACTAAAACAGCAGACAAAGAAAAAGTAACAACAGCAGGAGAAGTAATAACATACATAATAACAGTAAAAAATACAGGAAATACAACATTAAAAAATATCCAAGTGCTAGATGAGAAAATAGGATTAACAGAAACAATAACAGAAATACCAGTAGGAGAAGAAAGAAGTGTAGAAGGAAAATATACAGTAACACAAAAAGATATAGATAATGGTGGAAAAATAAAAAATGTAGCAACAGTAGGAGATGAGACACCAAGTGTAGAAGTCCCTGTAGAACAAAAACCAGGAATTCAATTAATAAAATCTGTAATAAGTCAAGATAAGGATAAAAATGGTAAATATGAGCAAGGTGAAATTATTAAATACAATGTAAATGTAAAAAATATTGGAAATACAACATTAACAAATATAGTTGTAAATGATTCTAATTCAGAAGAAAAAACTAGAAGAATAGATAAATTAGTACCTGGTGAAAGTAAAAATGTAGAATTTACACATATAGTAACAGAAAAAGATGTTCTAGTAGGAAAAGTAATAAATACAGCAATAGTAGGAGAAACACCATCAAATACAGTAACTACAGAAACAGAAAAACAACCAGAATTAGATTTGACAGTAATTCCAACATCTACAGAAACAACAACAATAACTACACCACAAAATGCTATATTAGTATTAGATTTTTCAAGTAGTATGAAGGGACCAAGAATAGAAGCATTAAAAGAAGCTGTTAATGAATTTCTAGATAATTTTTTAGCAAATGGAAAAAATAAAGTAAAAATAATAGAGTATGATAAAAATATCTTAAAAGAAACTAAATTTACATCTAATAGAAATGAATTAGATATTTCTAAAGATGAAACAGGTAGTGGTACAAATATTGATTATGGTTTAACTGTAGCAAATAAATTCGTAACAAAGGAAAATGCAAGTACAACATCAGTAATATTAATGTCAGATGGTTCACCATATAATTATTATAATGATGATACAAATAAAGTTGATAGTGATTCGGAAAAGAATTATTCAGAAGCAAGAGAATCAGCACAATGGATTAAATCAAAAGAGGCAAGATTGTTTACAATAGGATTTAATTTAAAATATCAAGAATCATCAAAATTAATGCAAGATATAGCAACTTCACAAGAAACATATTATCAAGCATTTGATGGAGAGGCATTAAAAGAGGCTTTTAAAGATATTTCAGAAACAATAACTACGACAACAGATGAGAATCCAATATATATTACTACAATAGATGGAAAAGCAACTATAAAGCAAGGGTTTGAGGAAGGACAAAAAGTAGAATTTTATACAGGAAACTATATAGAAAATACTTCAAGACCAATAAAAACATATACATGGAACGAATTTATTAAATTATCGCAAACAATTTATAGCGAAAATGTAATTATATTTGATTTAAGAGATTATATTGACGCGATTGGAATAAGTGATAAAGCAAGTATTTATATAAGATTTGTAGATGAAACAAAAAGAAAAAATAAGATAATAGTATTACCTTCAATGAACGATTGTAAAGAAAAAGAAGAAGTAAAAGAAAATATTCAAAAATCAGAAATAGTAAATACTGATAATATAAATTCAAATAAAATTTCTTCTCAAAGTGATGAAGAAAATAAAGAGAAAAATATTGTAAAAGAGAATGAAGCAATAAATAATAATAATATAATAGAGGATAAAGCAAATATTGTAAATGAAATAAAAGATAATAACAAAGATGACAAAGATAAAACAGAAGAAATGCCAATTCAAAATGAAGATAATATGGAATCTTTAAAAGATGAAAAAATAGACAATTCAAATATTGAAAAATAAGCAATCTAATAAAAAAGGGTAAATTTATTAATTATAAATTTACTCTTTTTTGTAGAAAAATCAACAGATTTTATTTATCAAACAATATTAAAAATTATTTTATATAACAAAAAAGATAATAAAGTCTTAATTTATTATCTTATATATAAAGTTATTTTAAACTAAAATATTGGCAAATGTTAAAAGTAATGCATATAATAAAGTTTTCCAAGACATACGAAATGTAGTTCTTGTTGCTCTTTTTATAACCATTAATTTGTGTTCTTTTCTAACTGTTAAAGCTAAACAGCTTGTTACTGGTGTATATTCTTGAGTATTCATTTTAATCAACTCCTTATTCTTGTGTAAATCAAAAACTTAACTTCAGTATAAAAAAATTATTTTATAAATTTAGTATAAAGCAAAAAAAAGTATTTGTCAACATTTTGTAACAGAAATGTAATAAAAATGTAATAGAAAAGAAATGATATGTAAAAAAGTTAAAAAATGTCAAAATATATAATAATTTACATAAAACTATTGAAAAAAATGTAAAAAAATGATAAAATATATACACTTATAAAGGGGTGAAAATATGTTAAATGCTGTTGCAAGAAAAGAAAAAAAGTATTTGTTAAAGTTGCAAGAAGCAAAAAAACAGGAATTTCTAGTAAAACAAATAATTAAAGCAGATGAACATAATAAAAGCAATGGTTATATAGTGAGGTCATTATATTTTGATACACCAGAAGAAATGGATTATCAAAATAAGCAAGATGGTGTTGAAATAAGAAGAAAAATAAGACTTAGAGTATATAGTCCAAATGATGAATATGCATTATTAGAAATAAAACAAAAACAAGGAGAGAATCAATTAAAAAGATCTTTAAAAGTTAAAAGAGAAGATGCAATTGAGTTAACAAAAGGAAAATATACTTGCCTATTAAAATATCAAGATAAATTTGCTTTGGAATGTTATGGAATAATGAATATGTATTGTTATAAACCAAAAACGATAGTTCAATATAATAGAAAAGCATATATAGCCAAAGAGAATAAGATAAGAATAACATTTGATAGCAACATAATTGCAACAGAAAGTAATATGAATGTTTTTGAAGAAAATTTAAAAATGTATCCAGTATTTGAAAAAGACTATGTTGTACTAGAAGTAAAATATAATGGCTTTTTATTAAGCTATATAAAAGATATACTAGATAATGTTAAACATTCAGAAACATCTGTTAGTAAATATTGTTTAGCACGCCAAGTAAGTATGAATTATTTATTTTTATAGAGAATAGGGGATTGAAAAAAATGAGAGAATATTTAGCAAAAGTTTTAGAAACAGGAAATAATTTAACAATTGAAGAAATAATAATGAATGTATTGATGTCATGTGTATTAGGATTTGCAATTTTTTTATCATACAAACTATCACATACAGGGACAATTTATAGTAAAAAATTTAATGTTTCATTAGTTATATTAACGACTTTAACAGGAATGGTTATGACGGTTATAGGAAATAATATAGCACTATCACTAGGTATGGTTGGTGCTTTATCTATTGTTCGTTTTAGAACAGCTATTAAAGATTCAAGAGATACAGTATATATTTTTTGGGCAATAATTGTAGGTATCTGTTGTGGAGTAGGAGATTATTCAGTTGCAACAATAGGAAGTATAATTGTTTTTATAATTACACTTATATTAGGACGAGTTAAAAATGATAATAGAATATTATTAGTTATAAGAGGAGCAAAAGTTTTAGAAAGAAATATAGAGTCAACAATTTTTACATATTTTGAAAGAAAAGCAAATTTAAAAGTAAAAAATACAGATTCAGAAAATGTAGAATTTATATATGAACTTTCAAAGAAAACTTATGACATAACATTGAAAAAAGAAAGAAATATAACAGAAACTTTATATGAATTAGGTCCTATAGAATATGTTAATATAGTGACACAAAATGATGAAATTAGTGGGTAGTGAAAATGAATAAAAGAATTAAATATATAATTATAATAATATTATTAATAATAATTGGTGTAGTTTCAGCTAATTTTAATGTAAATACTAAAAATGTTGTACATCAACATTTAGTAAATACAAAAGAAATAAAAACGGAAGATGGAGAAGAATTTAATACACATCTTCCGTTAATTTCTATTGAAACAGGAGGACAAGCAATTCCTGGAGAAGCAAGAGATGGAAGTACAATTCAAGCAAATATAAAAATATTTGATGATGAGCAAAAAAATAATTATTTATCAGACACTCCAAAACAAGAAACATTGGCTAATATCCGATATAGAGGAAATTCATCAATGGAATTTGATAAAAAAGGATATTTGCTAAAATGTATAAAAGAAAATGGAAAAGAAAATGAAATTAGTCCGTTAGGAATGGAAGAGCATGATGAATGGGTTTTACATGGACCTTTCTTAGATAAAACACTTATAAGAAATTATATGTGGTATAATATTTCATCTGAAATTATGGAATATGCTCCAGCAACAAGATTTTGTGAACTTTTTGTAGATGGAGAATATCAAGGTGTATACGTATTGGTTGAAAGTATATCTAGAGGAGAAAACGGTAGAGTAGATATAGACAAATATAAGGGTGGGGATCCTTTTACAAGTTATATTATAAGATTAGACAGAGGGAGTTCGACAGAGATAAAAAATATTAACAATTTTACAAAATATACGAGAAATATAGGGAAAACACTAAAAATTAATATTGTATATCCAGGAAAAGACTCATTAACGCCACAATTAAATAAATATGTAAGTGATGATTTAAGTAAATTTGAAAAAGCATTATATTCATTTGATTATAAAAAATATGATCAATATATTGATGTAGATTCATTTGTGGATTATTTTATAATAAACGAATTTACTCAAAATTATGATGCGGGCAATTTATCTACATATTTATATAAAGATGTAAGAGGAAAATTTAAATTCTGTGTGTGGGATTTTAATAATGCTTGTGAAAATTATAGAGAAAATTTATTAGCTAATATAGATTTTGATATACAAAATGCAGTTTGGTTTGAAATGTTAATTAAAGATTCAGAATTTGTGAACAAAATAATAGATAGATATAAAGAACTTAGAAAAACATATTTAAATGAAGAATATTTATTAAATTATATAAATCAGACGATAGCTTATTTGGGAGATGCCAAAAATAGAAATTTTGAAGTCTGGGGATATACTTTTGAACCAGAAAATGATTTATTTCCAGAAGGTAGAAAAATAGGAAGTTTTGAACAAGCAGTTAGCCAATATAAAGATTTTATAATAAAAAGAGGAAAATGGTTAGACGAAAATATAGAACAATTAAAACAATTTTGTCATCCATCAATTAATAAAAAATATAATCACTAAAAAGGGGAAGAAAAGTGAAAAAATTTATTATAATATGTTTTATTTTAATAATTTTATTTGTAATATGGGATATTCTTTATTATAGAGTTGGAATATATATAGATTTTAATCCTAATAAAGAAATATCAACTTTTACAAAGACAGAAGGAAAGAATATTTATGTAAAGAAAAATGGAAATTATGAAACTTTTGAAATAAAAGGTGTAAACTTAGGTGTAGGGATACCAGGACATTATGCAACCGATTATGCAATTGATAAAGAAACATATTTAAGATGGTTTAAGCAAATAAAAGAATTAGGGGCAAATACAATTCGTGTGTATACAATTTTGCAGGATGACTTCTATAATGCAATTTATGAATTTAATAAAGATAATCCAGATCCATTATATGTTATTCATGGACTTTGGGTAAATGATTATGTTTTGTTTTCTAAAAAGGATGCATATGATGAAGAATTTTTAGGAAAAATGTTAGAAGATGTAAAAATTCTATCAGATGTAATTCATGGAAATAAAAAAATTTCTTTTAATAAAGAGTATGGTAATGGAAATTATACAAAGGATATATCTCAATGGGTAATAGGATATATATTGGGTGTTGAATGGGAAGATGTAACAGTAGCATATACAAATGATATAGAACAAGATAAAAAAAGTTATAATGGTAAATATATGTATACAAAAGAAAATGCAACACCATTTGAGGCAATGTTAGCAAGAGTGGGAGACAAAATGCTAGAATATGAATCTAATAGATATAAAGAACAAAGATTAATAGCATTTTCTAATTGGCCAACAACTGATCCTTTATCATATCTTGAAATCGTGGAAAATTATTTTCTAAAAGTTGCAAATGTTGATGTGGAAAATATAGGAATTACAGATGAAGTAAAATCAGGATATTTTGCTTCATATCATGTATATCCATATTATCCAGATTACTTAAGCTATTATGCAAATGTAGAAGACTTTAAGGACGATGATGGTAATATTAACACATATAGAGAATATTTGAAGAGAATTAACAATTATCATACAATTCCAGTAGTTATTTCAGAATTTGGGTTACCATCTTCAAGGGGGATAACACAAATAGATAAATATACAGGAAGAAATCAAGGTGGATTATCTGAAAAAGAACAAGGAGAAGGAATAGTGCAATGCTATAAAGATATAAAGGCAGCAAATTGTGCAGGCGGAATAGTATTTACATGGCAAGACGAATGGTTTAAACGTACTTGGAATACAATGCATGCAGTAGATCTAACTAAAACACCATATTGGAGTGATTATCAAACAAATGAGCAATTTTTTGGATTATTGTCTTTTGATCCTGGTAATGAAAAAAGTATTTGCTATGTAGATGGAATTTCATCAGATTGGAAAGAGGAAGAATTAGTAAGAGAAGATGAAAATGGAAAATTATACATGAAATATGATGAAAAATTTATATATTTTATGGTCGATAAAGAAGGATTAAATATAAATTCTAAGATATATATACCAATTGATACTACAAATAAATCAGGAAGTACATATTGTGAAAATTATGATTTGAAATTCAATCAAAATGTGGATTTTGTTATTGCGATAGATGGGATAGATAATAGTAGAGTGGTAGTACAAGAAAGATATGAACAAGCAAGAGCATTATTTAATAGAGAAATAAATAGTGAGAGTCCATACAAGAATATACCAGATTATGAGACGCCAATATTTAAAAATATTAACTTAATTTTAAAAAGAAGTGACAGCGTAACAGGAAAAGACAATGCAACTGCAGAAACATATGAAACAGGCAAATTAACTTATGGAAATGCAAATCCAGAATCAGAAGAATTTAACTCATTAGCGGATTTTTGCATAAATGGAAATATTTTAGAAATAAAAATACCATGGCAATTATTAAATTTTTCTAATCCATCTGAAATGAAAATACATGATGACTATTATGAAAATTATGGAGTAGAAGAAATACAAATAGATAATATGAAAGTTGGATTGATATTAGAAGAAAACAAGCACAAAAGAGCAGATTTATCAGCAGTAGAATTAAAAGGTTGGGGAAAAAATGTAACATACCATGAAAGATTAAAAGAGTCATATTATATTTTACAACAAGAATGGAATAAAGAAAAATAAAGGGGGATACATATGTTTGAAGTTCAAAACCTTATATACATCTATATGATATTATGTGTAGCAATGATAGTGTTTAATTGGTTTTACATGATACATAATACAAGAACAGATAAGAAAATGGAAAAAAGAGATAAGCAATTAATAAAAAAAATAGATGTACAAATGGCATTAATAAAAGGTAAAGAACATGTATCAGTAAAACATAAAAAATATTTAGAAGCAAAACTTGTAAAGGTTACAAATTTATATATTTTTGAAGAAACATTAAATTTTCATGAGAAAGAGTGCGTAAATGAGTATATAGAAGAAATAAAAATGATTTTTATAAAGTTATGTAAGATTTATACAAAGAAACCAGCAATTGAAAAAGCATATTTCACATATATATTAGGAAAATTTGAAATAGGGAATAAATTAGAAAGTGAAGGAGTATCAGCTTTTTTATTTGATATGTTAAATGAAGAATCAATATATTGTATAGATAATGCTATGAGTACAATATGTAAAATAGGGAACATAAGGAATATCATAAAAGCAACGAAAATAATTGATAAAAAAAGTAATTATCAAAATATAGAAATAATAGTTAAAAATTTGCAAAATTATAAAAAAGACAATCAAGAATTAAGTAAAAAATTATGGGAAAATTTTGAAGGGTATAGTCTGAAATTAAAAGTTGTAACAATTAATTATATAAGTGCAAATGCAAATGAATATTGGAATAAAATAATGTATGAAAAATTATTAGATACTAAAGAGAAAATAGAAATAAAAATAGCAATAATAAAATATTTCTCTAAAAATTATTATGAAAATGTAAAAAAAGAATTATTTAATATTTTAAAATTAAAAGGAATGAAAAATACAGAATATATAATAACTGCAATAAAAGCACTTAAGATATATCCAGGCACAGATACAATTTTAGAATTAAAACAAATTTTGCAAAGAAATCAATGGAACATACAAACTGCTGCTTCAGAAACTCTAAATTATTTAGGAGTAAATTATTTGCAATTAGCAGACATATACAATGGAGAAAATCAAAAAGCAAGAAGAATATTAAAATATGTAACATATAGACAGAAAAGAAAAGGAGCTTAAAAATGGAAGTAATAAAGACAATTTTATGGGTTGTAAATCTATTTTTTGTATTATATTTAATAGGATATTCAACATTTTTATTTATTTCTGTAGTAATAGGTTCAGTAGACTTATATAGGCAAAAAAAGAATAGAAATTTAAAAGAAAAAATAGAAAATGATTATGAAATTCCAATTTCAATAATTATACCAGCACATAATGAAGAAGTTACAGTAGTTGACACAATAAATTCATTATTATCATTAGAATATACAAATTATGAAATAATTGTAGTAGATGATGGTTCAACAGATAGTACAGCACAAAAAATAATATATGAATTTAATATGCAACATACACAAAGACCAGTGGAATATAAAATAAAATGTAAATCCAAAAGAGATATTTATGAAACTTATGAATATAAAGCACCAATAACTTTAGTTATGAAACAAAATGGAGGAAAAGCTGATTCATTAAATATGGGAATAAATATTGCAGAAAAACCATATTTTATATGTATGGATGCAGATTCATTATTGCAATATGACTCTTTAAAGAAAATATCAAGTGCTGTACTAGAAGATAATAAAATAGTAGCATGTGGAGGATTAATAAGAATATCAAATGGAATAGAATTCAATAATGGAAAAATAAAAAGTCACGGATTACCAAAAAAATTATTACCAGCAATGCAAGTGCTTGAATATGATAGATCTTTTTTTGCTTCTAGGATAATGTTAGATAGATTTAATGGAAATCTAATAATTTCAGGAGCATTTGGATTATTTAAAAAAGATATTGTTATATCAGCAGGAGGATATGAGACAAGTACAGTAGGTGAAGATATGGAATTAGTTATGAAGCTTCATGTGTTTTGCAAAATGAATAAAATACCATATACCATAAAATACTTATCAGATGCAGTATGTTGGAGTCAAGCACCAGAAAGTTTAAGAGATTTAATAAAGCAGAGAAAAAGATGGCATATAGGATTATTTCAAAGTATGAAAAAGTATAAAGAATTGTTTGCAAACTATAAATATGGATTAATAAGTTTTGTATCATTTTTATATTTTTTACTATATGAATTATTTTCGCCTATAATCGAATTAATAGGAATAATTACTATAATAATATCTTATTATTTAAATTTAATCAATTTGCCATTTATGATATTATTTTTAATATTATATGCATTATTTGGTGCTTTACTATCATTTACAATATTTTTGGCAAGAATATATATTGAAGAAGGCCAAGTAAAAATTAGAGATATGATAAAAGCAATAGGAATATGTTTTTTTGAAATTACAATTTTAAGACAAATAATGTCTATTTCTCGAATGATAGCCATTATTACGTATAGAAAAAAGAAGGTAAGTTGGGGAGAAATAACTAGAATGAAACAACATATTAATGATTAAAAGAAAAGGAATGTTATTAAATATGGAAAAGAAAAAAATTATATTAAAAATTATATTAATATTGATATTAATAATATTAGCAATACAAGCAAAAACTTTAAGTCAATATACACAAGAACAAATAGAATATAATAATCAATTGGGAGAAATATATATAATAGGAAGTGATAATTTAGGTGAATTAGAAAAATATGATTCAGAAAAACAAGAATATGTTGGACTAATGCCAAAATTATTTGAAAATATTAGAGAAAAAACAGGTTTGAATTTAAAATATATTGATATAAAAACAAGTAAAGAAGAAGCAATAAAAAATTTACAGGGAGAAATAGTATCATCTATTATAGGAGAAAATTTACCAGAAGAAATTACAGAGAAAATAAAAATTTTTACACTTCCAAATGAAGAAAATGTGTATATAGGTTTTACTAAAATAGCAAGTGAAGAAGTAAAAAATATAGTAAAAACATATATTAACGAAATGTCACAAGAAGAAAGAGAAAAATTGATATTAACAACATTGCAAAAAGACGAAGATATAAAAATAGAACAGAAAAAAATTAATTATACTGTTATTTTTATGATAATTATTCTAATTTTGATGGTAACAATAATTACATATATCAAGAATTTGAAAAAGAAAATAAGGAAAGAAAAAAGTACAGATGAAGTTACAGGATATAGTAATTATAATAATTTTGAAAAAAATTTTAACAAATTTATAACAGACGAAGTAAAAGCAAATTATTGTTTAGTAGACTTAGGAATAGATATAAAAAATATTGAAGATATTTATGGATATGAAAAAGAAGAAGAAATTATAAAAGAAGTAGCGCAAATAATAAATGATTACATAAAAGATAATGAAATGTTTTGCAGAAGAACATCTAATTCATTTTTAATTTTATTAGATTACATTTCTCAAAAAAATTTAGAAGAAAGAATTGTAATAATAGAAGAAAAAATTAAAAATCAAAGTAAAAAGGTTAATACAGAAATAAAAATTAATTTTGGAATATATAATTTAAAAAATAATACTGGTGATTTAAAAGAAGCTATTTATTATGCTATGCAAACTAGAAAAGAATGTGAAAAAAATGATACATTAATGTTAATATGTAACCAATCACTAGAAAATAAAATAGATGAAAATTATCATTTAGAAAAAGATATATTAGATGCTTTTAAGAAAAAAGAATTTTTAAGTTATGTAAAACCAATAATAAATTTAAAAGAAAAAAATATTTATGCTGTAGAATTTTTAGCAAGATGGGAAAACGAGAGAAATGGTTTTGTTAAGCCAAGAAGATTCTTAAAAATATTGGAAAAAAATAATTTGATTTATGAATTAGATAAATTAATGTTTAAAAATGCTTGTGAATTAATAGAATACTTAAAAATAAATCAAAATAGAGAGATGAGAATTTTTTGCAATTTTGCTAGAAGTAGTTTGACAAAAAAACAATTTATAGATAATATAAAAGAAAAATCAGAAGATAATAGGGGAAATACAAAGTTAATAGGAATAGCAACAACAGAA
>CALXZW010000001.1 GCA_944393345.1 uncultured Clostridia bacterium | reverse complement strand
AACAGGTGGATTTAATTTTTAATTTTAGGAAGTTAAACAATTTATTTGATATAAAAGAGAATAATATTATTTAAAAAAGTTGACAATTTTGACAAAACGAAATAATATACGACAAAACAAAAGTTATTTTGAATAGACAAAATAACTTGACAAAAAAATAATGGTACAGTATAATCAATATAGGTGATTGAAATGTTAAAAAGAGAAATTTATTTAAGTAGAATCAGAGGATTTTACGATAGTGACTTGATAAAAATACTAGTTGGAATAAGAAGATGTGGAAAATCAGTAATATTAAAGCAGATAATGAATGAAATAAAAGAGAAAGGAATTCAAGAAGATCATATAGTATATATAAACTTTGAACTTGTAGAATTTGAAGAATTAAAGGACTATAAAAAATTAAATTACTATATTAAAGAAAAAATACATGATGATAAAAAATATTATGTCTTTTTGGACGAAATACAGAATGTTAAAAAATTTGAAGTAGTAGTAAATTCTTTAAGAGCGTCTCTAGAAAATATTAGTATATTTATTACGGGTTCTAATAGCAAATTATTATCAAATGAGCTTTCTACTGTATTATCAGGCAGATATGTACTTTTCAATATTTATCCATTAACTTTTAAAGAGTATATCGAGTTAACGGGAAATGACCCGAAAAATGAAGAAAGTTTTTGGGATTATCTAAAATGGGGAGGGCTACCTAATAGAGTTCAATTTACAGATGAAGTAAATATTAAGGATTATCTACATAGTGTGTTCGATTCAATCATATTACGTGACGTTGTAGAAAGATTAGGATTAAAAGATATTACATTATTTAATTTAATACTTCAATATTTAATTGATATAACAGGAAGAGAGTTTTCAGCCAACAATATAATTGGTTATCTAAAAAACGAAGGTAGAATAATTTCAACCGAAACATTATATACATATCTTGATGCATTATGCAAAGCATTAATAGTTGAAAAAATATATAGATATGACATTCACGGAAAAGCAATATTAAAAACTTTAAATAAATACTATATGACAGATTTAGGAATTGCACAAATAAAAAACAACAATTTCGAAATAAATAAGAGTTTTGCAATAGAAAATGTTGTATTTAATGAATTATTGGCGAGAGGATATGAAGTATATATTGGAAAATTAAATCCAGGGGAAATTGATTTTATGGCTACAAAGAGTGGTGAAAAAAAATATTTTCAAGTAGCATATTTACTAAATGATGCAAGAGTAGTAGAGAGGGAATTTGGAGCATATAAAACAATAAATGATAATTATCCTAAATATGTGCTTTCTATGGATAAAACTGATTTTTCTCAAAATGGAATTATACATAAAAATATAATAGATTGGCTACTAGACGTAAATAAATAAAATTATAATAGCTAGTATACTTAAAAAGGAGCGATAGTAATATATGAAAAAAATGAAAACACTTTTTAAAAGACAATTTGAAAATCATAAAATAGCCAAATGTTTAAATGAAGTAGAACATGAATGTCAATGGGTATTAGACCGGAGAAGGCTTTGCAACAGAAAAAATAGATGGGACATGTTGTTTAATAAGGAATGGAAAAATTTATAGAAGATATGATTATAAAAAAGGAAGGACTCTGCCACAAGGAGCAATTCCTTGTCAAGAAAAACCTGATCCCATAACAGGGCACTTTCCACATTGGCTTTTATGTACATTAAATGATCCAAATGCTAAATATTATTTAGAGGCATTTGAAAGACAAAAGAATGATAATTTAGAGGAAGGAACTTATGAATTAATTGGAAAACATATAAATGGAAATCCATATAATATAGATACAGATATTTTAGAAAAACACGGAAAGAGAATATTAGAAAATGTACCAAGAGATTATGAGGGAATAAAACAATATCTTGAAAATCACTATATAGAAGGAATTGTTTTTTATCGTGGTAATGGAGAAATGTGTAAAATAAAAAGAAGTGATTTTGGATTTGAGTGGAATAGAAACAAAAATGCAAAAAATCACGGAACAAAAATCAAAAATATCATGGAATGAAATTAATAAAAATCACGGAATAACTCAAAATTAAAATAAAATTGAGTTATTCAAAAAATTCGAATAACTGTCTAAATTAGAATCTACCAGAAGGTATATCAATGGCAGTACCTATGAAAAATGGTGGAATGAAAAAGAGCAAAGTAATATTTTATGTTGTGCTATCAGGAATAACAACAGGAATTGGTGCCTTATTTGGGGGAATAATTGGTAATATTTCAGAAAATGTAATAGCAGTTTCCCTAAGTTTCGCAGCAGGAACAATGTTATATATTGTATCTCGGAGAACTAATACCGGAATCTAATAAATTATATAGAGGAAGAATTTGTGCTTTGGGAAATATATTAGGATTTATACTTGGAATATTTTCTATAATGTTGTAAAATGGTATAAATAAAACAAGAAAGAGGAAAAGAATATGAAAATAATGTTTATATGTACAGGAAATATATGTAGAAGTGCAATGGCAGATTTTTTATTAAGAAAAAAGCTAGAAGATAGAAAAATAAATGGAATTAAAGTATATTCTGCTGGTATATATGCAATGGATGGGGATATACCTACTTATGAAGCTAAAACAGTTATGAAAGATGAATATAATATAGATATGAGTTGTCATAGAGCAACCAATATTAGAAATTCTAAAATTGAAGAAATGGATCTAATCTTATGTGCAACTCGAAGTCATAAAGATGAATTATTATATATTTATCCAAATTTAAAAGGGAAAATATATACTTTAAAAGAGTATGTAAATTATAATAGAGAATATCATGACAAAATAAATATAAAAGATCCATGGGGGTATGACATAGAAACATATAGAAGTTGTGTGGCAGAAATAGATGAATGTTTGGAAAAATTATTAACAAAGATTAACACTTGATTTTTTAAAATAAATATAGTAGAATACAAACATAATTTTGAATGAAGGAAGGAAAAAAATGCAAAATATATTAGAAGGTTTAAATGATAAACAATATGAAGCAGTAGTTAATACAGAAGGCCCATGCCTAGTAATAGCGGGAGCAGGTAGTGGAAAAACTAAAGTACTTACACATAAAATAGCATATCTTATAGGAGAAAAAAATGCAAAGCCATGGGATATTATAGCAATAACATTTACAAATAAAGCAGCAAATGAGATGAAGGAAAGAATTGCAAATTTAATAGGAGATTCAGCAAAAGATATATGGATGGGAACATTTCACTCCATTTGTGTTAGAATTTTAAGAAGATTTATTGATAGAATAGGATTTGATACCTCATTTATAATTTTTGATACATCAGACCAAAAAACATTAATAAAGGGATGTTTGAAAGATTTGGCAATAGATGATAAGTTATTTACTGATAGAGGAGTATTGTCAGAAATAAGTAATGCTAAAAATGAGATGTTAGAGCCTGATCAATATACATTAAGAGCGAATGGAGATTTTAGAAAAGAGACAATTGCAACAATTTATGAATTATATCAAAAAAGGCTAAGAGAAAATAATGCAATAGATTTTGATGATATTATAAATTACACAATAAAAATTTTAATGGAAAATCCAGATGTATTAGAATATTATGCAAATAAGTTTAAATATGTCTTAGTAGATGAATATCAAGATACAAATAAATCTCAATTTACATTAATAACGTTATTTGCTTCTAAAAATGGAAATATAACAGTTGTTGGGGATAATGACCAAGGAATATATAGTTTTAGGGGAGCAGATATTTCAAACATCTTAAATTTTGAAAGAGATTTTCCAGGAACAAAAATAATTAAATTGGAACAAAATTACAGATGTACTGGAAATATATTAAAAGCTGCAAATGCAGTCATAAAAAATAATGAAGTAAAATATAAGAAAGAATTATGGACTCAAAATGAAGAAGGAAAATTACCTAAAGTATACTTAGCAGAAAATGAGTATGATGAAGGTTCATATATTGTATCTCAAATAGAGCACTTAAAAAGAGAAGAATATTATAAATATTCAGATTTTGCAGTACTTTATAGAATGAATACACAATCTAGAGCAATAGAAGATATATTCAGAAGAGAAAATGTACCATATAAAATAGTAGGTGGATTAAAGTTCTATGAAAGAAAAGAAATAAAAGATATAATTGCATATCTAAGATTAATACAAAATTCTTCAGATAATTTAAGTTTAAAAAGAATAATTAATGAACCTAAAAGAGGTATCGGAAAAACAAGTTTAGAAAAAATAGAGCAATTAGCAATTTCTAATAATACTTCAATGTATGATGTGATAAAAAACTCAGATCAATATGGATTAAATAGAGTTTTCTTGAATTCAAGAGATTTTATAAACACTATAGAAGAAATAAAAGCGAAAAAGGAAGAAATATCAATATCAGAATTAATTAAAATGATATTGAAAAGAACAGGTTATACGAAAGCATTGAAAGATGAAAATACAGTAGAAGCAGAAAATAGAATAGAAAACCTAGATGAATTTTTAACAGTGGCAATAGAATTTGAAGAAGAATTTGCGGAAAATGGATTAAGAGAATTTTTGGAGGGAATTACTTTATCAAGTGATTTAGATGATGTAGAAGAAACTGATGATACTGTAACACTAATGACATTACATAGTGCAAAGGGATTAGAATTTCCAGTAGTATTTTTAGTAGGAATGGAAGAAGGAATTTTTCCAGGATATAAATCTATAGCAGAGCCTAAGGAATTGGAAGAAGAAAGACGTTTATGTTATGTGGGAATAACAAGGGCAAAACAAAATTTATTCTTAACTTGTAGCAAGCAAAGAACAATTTTTGGATCTACAAGTTATAATCCAGCATCTAGATTTTTAAAGGAGATACCAGAAGAACTATTAGAAGGGTATAAAGAAGTTTTTGAAGAAAAAACACATAAAGAAGAATTATTTAAAGATTCACCATATAGTTGGTCTTATGGAAGTAAAAATGATAATGGAAATATAAAAACTTATAAAATTGAAACAAAAGAACCAGCAATGGCAGCAAGTATAAAGAATAATAATTTCATGTTTAGAACAGCAGAAAGTTTTTTAAATAATTTAGGAAATATAGGAAAAAAATCTGCATCTAATATAGACTTAAGTAAATATGAATCAGGAGTAAGAGTATTTCATAAAAAATTTGGAGAAGGAACTATAAATTCAGTAGAACCAGAGGGAGAAGATTTAAAAGTAGATATTAATTTTGATAAAGTAGGTCATAAAAGGCTTATGGCTAAATTTGCAAATTTAGAAATAATATAATAAAATAAAAAGCTTTTTATTGATGATAATAAAAAGCTTTTTATTTTTATTCGATGAATAATATAAAAAAAAATGGAAATAATTAATTAAGAACAATAAACGAAAGGAATGATAAAAATGGCAGATTTAAATCAAAGTGAATTACAAAATTTAAGACATTTAATAGGAGCACATGAAACTGCATATCAAAAACTAAACACATATTCATCACAAGCAGTTGATCCACAAATAAAACAAATTTTTACGAAATCAGCACAAGATGCATTAAATACAAAACAAAAATTGATGACATTTTTAAATAATTAGGAGGGATAAATATGAACGAAAAAATAATGGTTAATGATATTTTATCAGATGTAAAAACAGGTTTGACGGCATATCAAACTGCTATAACTGAAACTGAAAATATGCTATTAAGACAAACTTTACAACAATTAAGAAACAATGACGAAAGCTTTCAATATGAACTTTTTAAAATAGCACAAAATAAAGGTTACTATATTCCTGCTCAAAAAGCAACTATCACAGAAATAAATACTGTAAAAACAGAATTACAATAATAAAAAAATCCCCTACTTATTAAGAGTAGGGGGAAATATTTAAAATGATTAATTTAAAAAGTATAAAATAAAGAATAAAAAAGAGAATAAAAAAGAAAATCAAAAAAAAACTACGGAAATTAGTTCTTTACCATTATTGCTAAAATATAAAACTTGAAATAATATAACATTAATATTATACAAAGGAGATATTGTAATGTTAAAGAAATTAATGATACATACTAGAAAAGGCATAAAAATGATAATTCTTTTATTAATATCTATTTTTATTATATTAGGTATACTAGCTTTTTTATATAAGCCAACATATAGTGTTTATATAGCAGGGGAACAAGTGGGCTATACAGAAAATAGAGCAAGTTTACAACAAAAAATTAATGACTTTGTAAACCATGGAGATGGAAACGAAAAAAATGTTGCTTTTGTACAAGTAGAAAATTTGCCACAATATAAAATGTGTCTATTAAAGAAAGATATAGTAACAAATGATGAAGAAATATATAACAAAGTGAAAGAGCAAGGAATTGAATACTATAGATATTATGCTATATTGGATAATAATGAAGAAAAATATTATGTCTCAAATTTTGAAGAAGCAGAAAATGTTATCAACACATTGAAGGAGAAAAATAGTACAAATAAAGATAGTGTATCAATATCAGAAAAATATGAAACAGAATTAAAAGATTTAGTTTCAACAGAAGAAGCTGTTTCAAAATTATATATAGAACCACCAAAAATAACAGTCGCAAGTACAAGAAGTTCTAGTTCAAAATATAAAACATCTGGAACGGTAGATACATCTAGTAATACATCTACTGCTAAAGCAAAATTAGGTATTTCTTTAATAAAACCAGTATCTGGAATAATAACTTCAAAATTTGGAGCGGGAAGCGCTATAAGGAGAGCATCACATACCGGATTAGATATAGCGACTTCTACAGGAACGCCAATTGTAGCGGCTGCTGGCGGAACAGTAACTTTTTCAGGATATAAAGGTTCGTATGGAAATATGATTGTTATATCACATGGAAATGGAGTACAAACATATTATGCACATTGCAGTAAATTATATGTTTCAGCAGGTACATCAGTAACACAAGGTCAAAAAATAGCAGCGGTTGGAAATACTGGAAATTCAACTCGGTCCACATTTACATTTAGAAGTAAGAGTAAATGGAGTAGCATATAATCCACAAAATTATTTATATTAAATAAAAAACTTTTGGAATACCAAAAGTTTTTTATTATAAAATTAAATTTATGATGAAAAATGCTTAATGCTAATATTAATAGCATTTTTTTTAATAATTGGAGAGCCATATTCTAGTAATTTATTTTTAAAAACGGTTGAATTAGAAACTAGTTTACCAAATTCACAAATTGAATTATGTAAAAATTTTAAATCAGGATAACTTTTAATATCTAAAGTAATTATTAAATAATATGTATTATTATATAAATACAAAGAAATGTTTTTGCTGAATTTATTAACATTAAAAAAAGATGAAGATTTAATAGATGTACAAAAGTCACAAAATTCATCAAATGTATTAAAAGCATATATTGAAATAGGCATATTCAAATTAATTGATTTTCTTTTTACTGATATTTTTTTATTTGAATGATAATTATTTTTTATTTCATATTTTGTGATTGTAAAAATGAAAATATCTTCAGATGTAGAAAAAGCTTCAATTAATAATTTACAATTTTCAGTGTAAAAACCTACTTTTTTTTCTGCTTCTGATAAAATCTTTAAAAAAATTCCTTGCTTTTCTAAAGAAGAAGTCATTAAAGAATGTAAATCGGTATGATTTTCTGCTAAATCGGTAGAGCTTACTATAACTCTAATTTTATTTTCTGTTAATTTTTCAATTTTCATATAGAAAAAAGCCTCCTAAAATAATTATTAATTATATTATACTACTAATAATATTATATTTAAATACACAATTTTTGGTAATAAAAAATAAATATTTTTAAAATATAACATAAACAAGAAAAAAATACAATATTTACTTGAAAAAAATGTTAAATAAATATATAATACCATTATGAAAAAATAAAGGTCCGTAAGGAAAAATCAAAAAATGGAGGGAAAACTCATGGCAACAAAAGAAAAGAATATATGGATATTATTAATATTTATTTTATCTGGATTAGTAGTTGGAGGATTAATTGGAAATTTAGCATCATATGTTGATTGGCTTTGGTGGTTATCGTATAGTCAAAGCTTTGGTTTAGAGAATCCAGTAGTACTTGATTTGAGTGTGTTAAAAATTACTTTTGCATTAATGTTTAAAATAAATATATCTAGTATAATAGGAATGGTATTAGCAATATTTATATATAAAAAAATATAAATAAGCATAGAGAAAAGACAAGGGGACATATATGAAAGGGCGGTAGATAAGTTGTCTATAAATATTAAACAATTACCAGAGGCAGAAAGACCATATGAAAAATTAGAACTTTACGGAGAAAAAAATTTATCAAATGCAGAATTGATAGCTATAATTATAAAAACAGGGACTAAAGATGAAACTTCTGTACAATTAGCGCAAAAAATATTAAATATGAATGATGAAAGAATAGATGAATTGAATTTTTTAAGGAATTTAACAATTGAAGAATTTATGGAAATAAAAGGTATAGGAAAAGTAAAAGCAATTCAATTAAAAGCAATGTGTGAACTAGCAATAAGAATGGCAAGACCATCTAATTATAGAAAAATAAAAATTAAAGAGCCATATGATTTAGCAAAAATATTTATGAGTGAATTAAGATACGAAAAAAAAGAAATTGCAAAAATTGTCATATTAAATTCTAAAAATGAAATACTAAAAATAACAGATATAGCGATAGGTGGATCAAATTTTGCTAATATAGGAGTAAAAGATATATTATCAGAAGCAATAAAAATGAAAGCACCCAAAATAGTTTTGGTGCATAATCATCCAACAGGAGATAGTAATCCAAGTAATGCAGATATAGAGATTACAGAAAAAGTTTATGATATATCAAATATGCTAGGAATAGAATTATTAGATCATATAATTATTGGTGATATGAATTATACAAGTATCTTTTCTAAAATTATATCTGGAACAAAAGATGATACAAAAAGAAAAAATTAAGAGGAAGGGAAAAGATAAATATGAATTTTTTTACATTTGGATCAAAAGATATAGGGATTGACTTAGGAACAGCAAATTTATTAGTGACATTAAAAGGAAAAGGAATAATCTTAAAAGAACCTTCAGTTGTGGCAATAGATAGAAAGACAGGAAATATTTTAGCAACAGGTAGTGAAGCGAAGGAGATGCTTCGGAAGAACTCCTGATCAAATAAAAGCAGTAAGACCATTAAAAGACGGAGTCATTGCTGATTTCTCTGCTACACAACTGATGCTTAAGAATATAATTGGAAAAGTTGGAAAAAGATATTCAATAGGGAAGCCAAGGGTAGTTGTTGGGGTTCCATCTGGAATTACAGAAGTGGAAGAGAGGGCAGTTGAAGAAGCAGTATTGCAAGGTGGAGCAAAAGAAGTATATTTAGTAGAAGAACCAATGGCAGCAGCTATTGGAGCATCATTAGATGTTGCAGAACCTAGTGGGAGCATTATAGTAGATATAGGAGGTGGAACAACAGAAGTAGCAGTAATATCACTAGGAGGGATTGTTGTAAGTCATTCTTTAAGAGTAGCAGGCGATGAACTTGATGAAGATATTGTAAATTATATAAAAAAAGAAATGAATTTAGCTATAGGAGAAACAACAGCTGAACAAATAAAGATGCAAATAGGTTGTGCAATGCCATTAATGACAGAAATGACAATGGAGGTAAGAGGAAGAGATTTATCAGATGGTTTGCCACGTAATATTACTGTTTCATCAGTTCAAATTGAAGAAGCGATAAAAGAATCAATTTCTAAAATTGTAGAGATTGTAAAACTTACGTTAGAAAAGACTCCACCAGAATTAGCATCTGACATAATGGAAAAAGGAATTGTATTAGCGGGTGGAGGCGCTCTAATAAAAAATTTAGATAAATTAATAAGCTTGGAAACGGATATGCCGGTTTATATAGCAGAAGAACCATTAGATTGTGTTGTAAGAGGAACAGGAAAAACATTGGAAGATTTGGAGAGATTAAAAAATGTTTTAATAAATGCAAGGAAAAGAAAATAATAAAGGAGTAAAGAATGTATAAAAATAAAAAAGCTGGAATAATAGGAATAATTATAACTATACTTATTTTAATAATAATAGTTATATTTTCAAATGGTGATAACAATACATCATTTTTAGAGAATGCTATAAGTAATATTGTCATGCCAGTGCAAAATGGTTTAACATATTTAAAAAATAAATTAAGTGGAAATAGTACATTTTTTGCAGATATAAATAATCTAAAAGAAGAAAATAAAAAGTTAGAAGAAGAAAATAGTAAATTAGAGCAATCATTAAGAGAATTAGAAACAATCAAAGCTGAAAATAATACTCTAAAAGAATATTTGAATTTAACAGAAAAATATGGAGAATATAAAACTGTTCCAGGATATGTTATAAATAAAGATATAAGCAATTATTCTAAGATAATAGTTATAAATATAGGGAAAAAAGAAGGAATAGAAGAAAATATGACAGTAATTGCTGACGAAGGACTAGTAGGACATGTTATTTCTGTAACAGACAATACAGCCAAAGTGCAATTGATAATTGATACGGCAAGCTCTGTTAGTTGTTCAATGAGCACACAAGATAGTATTGTATGTAAAGGAACTTTAGATGATAATTCTACATTAAAAGCTATGTATTTGCCAACAGAGCTTAATATAATTCAAGGAGATAATATTGTAACTTCTGGACTAGGTGGAATATATCCAAAAGGTATACATGTAGGAACAATAAGAAAAGTGGAAAATACCAAAAATATTACAGATAGATATGCATTGGTAGATACAGCAGTTGATTTTAATAAATTGAATACTGTATTAGTTATAACAAATAAATAATAGGAGGGAACTAATTGAAAAAGACTATAATAAATGCAATATTAATACTAACAATACTAATTGTATATTATTTGCAAGCAAATTTTTTTAATTGGTTTACAATTTCAGGAATAATGCCAAATTTATTTATAATATTGGTGTTATTTATAGGACTTTTTTCAAATAAAATAATGGGAATAGTGTATGGATTAATAATTGGCGTAATATTAGATCTACTGTTAAGTGCAAAATTTGGAATATACACGATAGGATTAGGGACAATAGCTATTTTAGCAGGTGTTTATGAAAAAAATTTTTCTAAAGACAGTAGAATTACTATAATGGTAATGGTATTTACTTCAACTATTATTTTTGAAATTATTGCTTATATTTTAAATTATGTTTTAGTAGGTATTAATATCGAAATATTAAATTTTGTCAAAATACTATTAGTAGAAGGAATTTATAATTTAATATTGACAATTATTATATATCCCTTATTTCAAAAAGCAGGATATTACATAGAAAATGAATATAAAGGAAATAAAATATTAACACGATATTTCTAAAAAGAAGGTGAAAAATTGGTAAAGCCAGCAAAAAATTCAAATATAAATTTAAGATTTAATGTATTAACAGTTTTAATTTATATAATTGGAATTATATTAATGATAAAATTATTTACATTACAAATAGTACATGGCGCAGAATATAGAGAAGAATCGAATACAAGGTTAACTCGAGAAAGTACATTAGAAGCAGCTAGAGGTGATATAGTAGATAGGACAGGAGTAACACTTGTTACTTCAAAAATACAATATTCTCTTGAATTGTATAAGACAAAAGTAGAAACAGAAGATTTAAATACTGCGATATTAAATATGATTGAAACACTAGAAAAGTATGGTTGCAAATATGCTGATTCATTACCAATAAAGATAGAACCATTTGAATTTATAATATCTGATGAAACTTTAAAAAATTGGAAAAAATCAAACAAAATAGATGAAAATGCTACAGCAGAAGAAGCTTTTTATAAATTAAAAGATAGATATGAGATTAAATATGATGATATAAAAAAAGTAAGAAAAATAATGGCAATAAGGTATGAAATAGTAAGAGAAGGATATAGTAGTACAAAATCATTAAAAATAGCTGAAAATATACCACAAGAAGCAGTCGCAGAATTTAGCGAAAGTTCAGACAATTATGCAGGTATAAATATTGTAGTAAAACCAGTAAGAGAATATACTTCAGGGAACATGGCATCACATATTTTGGGATATGCTAATCAAATAAGAAGTGACGAATATGAAGAAAAAAAAGATACATATGGAATGAATGATATTATAGGTAGAACTGGAATAGAATATGTTTTTGAAGAATATTTAAAAGGAAAAAATGGAACTAAACAAATTGATATGGCGGTAGACGGAACAACAACTGCAGAATACATAGCGCAAGAAGCAATAGGAGGTTCTGACATAGTATTAACAATTGATGCTAAATTGCAAAAAATAACAGAAGCTGCATTAGAGGCAAACATACAGAAAATAGCAAGTGGAGGCTTTGGAAAAGCTTATGATGCAAAAGCTGGAGCGTGTGTTGTTATGGATGTAAATACGGGAGAAGTTTTAGCAATGGCAAGTTATCCTAATTATAACCCTTCTGATTTTGTTGGTGGGATAAGCACGGAGAATTGGAATAATTATATAAATAATCCAGCAAAACCATTATTAGATAAAGCAGTACAAAGTTCATATCCTCCAGGTTCAATATTTAAAATGGTAACTGCAATAGCCGGCTTAGAAAGTGGAGCAATAACACGAGCTGAAACTATTAATGATACAGGAGTATATAAGAAATATGGAGATACTTGGCCATGTTGGTATTATACAGACTATCATGTGGGACATGGAAGGTTAAATGTATCAGGTGCAATCGAAAAATCATGTAACTATTTCTTTTATGAAACTGGAGATAGAATGGGAATAGAAACATTAGCTAAATATGCAAAATACTTTGGGTTAGGTGTAAAAACAGGAATTGAATTACCAAGTGAAACTGCAGGTGCAATGGCAACGCCTGAATATGCTGAAAAAGTGAATGTAACATGGACAAAAGGACAAACTATAAACGCTTCTATAGGTCAAGGTCTTAATTCTTTTACACCATTACAAATGACTAAATATGTTAGCATGTTAGCAAATGGTGGAAAGCCCATAGATGTAAGTATTGTAAAAACAGTTAGAAAATCAGATGGTACAGAAGCTTCAAAACAAGAAATAGAAAATTTTGTAAATAAAAAATTAGGAATACAGAAACAAGAAACAGAAGATTTAGGAATACAACAAGCAAATCTTGATGCAGTATTACAAGGAATGAAATCTGTTACAAGTGATACTACAGGAACTGCATATGTAAGATTCAAAGATTTTGGAATAGAAGTTGGAGGAAAGACAGGTTCAGCTGAAGCAGGAAAAGATGCAAATCAAAAAGACATTGTACATGCATGGTTTGCAGGATATGCACCATTTGATAATCCAGAGATTGCTATTGTAGTAATGGTAGAGAATGGTGGACATGGAAACTATACGGCGGAGGTTGTAAGAGACATAATGGAAGAATATTTTGGTATGAATACGCAAAATGTAGAAGAGAATATGACGGCAATTCCTTATGTTGAAATTATGCAATAAATAAATTGGAAGGATGTAAAAATGAAAAATTGTGTTAGTATAAATCTAAGAAGAGATGAAATAATAATTAAATTAGATGAAAATGCAGAACAAGTAGAGTTAGTAGGAGTCTTAAGACGAAAATTACCAGAATTAAAAAAATTGTATAAGGATGAAAAAACTCCAATTAGAGTAACTGGAAAAGTTTTAAAAAATAAGGAGATGGATCAAATTGAAGAATTAATAAAAAGTAAAATAGATGTAGATATTGATTTTGATATGCCTAAAACATTAGGTTTGCATAGTATTAAAAAAACTTTTGAAAGAAAAACAACAATATCTGAAACAAAATTTCATAAAGGTTCATTACGTTCTGGGCAAAAATTAGAATCAGAAGGAAGTTTAGTAATAATAGGGGATGTAAATTCAGGAGCAGAAGTAATGGCATCTGAAAATATAATAGTTTTAGGAGCACTAAGGGGATTGGCACATGCAGGTGCTAAAGGTAACACTCAAGCAATAATAGCAGCAAGTTTAATAGATACAGTTCAAATAAGAATTGCTAATATAGTAAAAGAAATAGACAGAGATGAAGAACCATTACATAAACAAGCATATGTCAGTATAGTTAATGGTAAAATAGAAATAGAGTAATTAGCTAAGCAAAAGCATAATTAGACAAATAAATAGAATATCATCTTTAACACCTTCAGAATAAAGAAAAAATAAAACTCCAAGTATTATAATATCATCTAAATATAATTTAATTCCCATAATTTCTAATACGGGTTTTTCAATATCAGAAAAGCCATAGAAATTGATAGAGGAATTTAAATTGTATTTAGATGTTTTTTTTTTATTTACAGCATTTTCAACATGAGAATTCTGGTTATCACAAAAATCTCTATTATTTTTTTTTATATAAGGATAAGGTCTATAATAATTATTATAAATAGAATTATATGGAAATCCAAAAAAAGGAAAACTAAACATTCGAATTATTCTCCTTATTATTTAATAACTCAGCAATTTTAGCAATATTCATAATATTAGAATATTGATCTAGTTTACCTTTTCTTTCTTCTCTTAAGTATGGCTTAAGTGAGTTTAGAAGATTAGATCTTGAATCATTAGTATTATTCATTTTTTCCATTACAGACTTCATTTTCATTATTGTATTTATATCAAGATTAGAAAAATCAAAATTGTTGGAATTATTAGAAGAATTATTTTTAGTAGAATCATTAGTTGTTTTGTTCTGATTAGAAGACATTGCATTAGAAAAGTTTTGTAGCATTTCAGGAGGAATTTTTGAAATAACATCAGATAAATCTCCTTTATTTATCATTTCTTTTAGTTTATTAATAGAATTTTCATCAAAATTAAAATTTTCCAAAATAATCACCTCTAAAACATATATATTCAAAATAATTGATTGTATGTAATATTATATGAAGAACAATAAAAAATGTTATCAAAAAATTTAAATGATAATGTAGCAAGTTAAAAAATTAACATAAAAAGTATAAAAAACATTGAAAAAATCAATAAATAAAGGTATAATATATAGTAGAGAGGCTATTAAAAATATTACAAAAAAATTACAAAAATGTAATAAAAATGTAATAATTAGCCTAAAAAATTATAATGAGTTTCCGTAATAGATTTTAAGCATATTAAAAAAAGTTAAAATAACAATATTGATTTTTCTGTTTATTATGCTATTATATAAAGGAAATATTAATTTTGAAATGTTTTTTAAAGGAGGAAATAATATGAAAAACAAAATTTTAAAAACTATATTGATTTTAGCGTTAATACTTACATTAACAATGGTAAATTTCATATTTGTTGGAGCAAATTTTGTAAGTTATGCAGCAGAAAAAATATCTACAAATCATGCAAACGTAGAATTTGATGCATATTTTAAAAATGAAAAAGGCGAAGGAATAAAAACTCTTGAAATTTTACCAAATAATGAAGAACAAATTTTATACATAAACCTAAATGTAAAAAAAGAAGGATATTTTAATGGAAAATTACAAATAGTAGATAGCAACTTTAACATCTTAAAAATAGAAAGTGAATTTGTAAATAAAGTAGAAGGAAATATTATTTATTTAAATCAATTAAATTCAGGGAGTAAAGTTGAAATTCCTGTAAAAATAAAACCTATAACAAATGATAAATTTAATGTAGGTTTATTAAATATGAATAGTAAGGTGGTATTAGAAGGAGAATACAAAGATAGCACTCAGAAAGATATTAATATAAATTCAGAAAGAGAAATTACTCTTAAATTGGTAGAAAATAATACTGAGGATGATTTGATAAATAATATAAATATTGTTACTAATAAAATTATTGAATTAAATGGTGAGGAAAAAAGAGTAGTTCAATTTTCTTTAGATTTAGGTGTTAATAATAATAATTATCCAATAAAAAATATAATTTCCAAAATTAATGTTCCAGAAATTGATGGTAATAAACCTGAAATTTTAGAAGTTACAAATTTAAATAATATGTCAAAATATGAATATAAATATGAGAATGATATTATAGAATTCGAGTTAGAAAATGAAGTTAATTCTAATAGTGAAATATTATGGAATAAAAATGGAAACGAAAATATAATAATAACTTACATATATCCTAAAGATATCAATTTAGAAAATATTGAAATTAAAGCAGAAGAAAAAGTAACACTTTATGATGAAAATGAAATAACTGCTAAAACAACAAGTACTATATTAGATAATGAAGAAAAGGATTATACAATATCAGTAGAAACAAATAATACAGAAACAAGTATGTATAAAGGAAATTTATATTCAGGAATAGATAGGTTATATAACTCAATAACAACATTAAATGTAAATCTTGCAAATACAGGAGAGCAAATAAAAATAAAAGAAAATAATAGTTTTAAATCTGGTGAAAAATTAGGAGATGCTAATATAATTTATCAAACAACATACATAAGAAAAGAAGATTTTGATAAAATTTTTGGTGAAAACGGTATAATGACAATTAAAGATGAAGATGGAAAAGTAATAACAACTATTAATAAAGATACATCTGTAAATGAATATGGAGATATGATTATAGAATATAATAGTGTCGAAGCAAAAAATATAGAAATAGAAACATCAGCACCAATAAAGGAAGGAAAAATTGAATTAAGACATTCAAAAATAATAAAACAAAATGATAGAAACATAGTAAAAAATGCAAATAGTATAGAAACGAATTTAACTGCTCAATATATAGGAAAGAATAAAAAAGGATTAGAAATTACAACTACTTCTAATATAGAACTAAAAGAAACAGTGACAGAAGCAAGATTAGAAATTAACAAAGATACATTATCAACAGTGATTAAAAATAATCTTGAAATGAAAGTAATATTAAAAACAAATAGTGAACAATATGACTTATATGATGCACCGGTTTTAAATATTGAATTACCAGAAAATGTAGAGCAAGTTGAAGTAAATAATATAGATTTAATATTCGAAGAAGAATTAAAAATAAAAAATTATGAAATAATCGGAAGAAATATAAAGATATATTTAGAAGGAAAACAAACTAAATATAAAGAAGCATCAATTGAAGGAGCAGTTATTGTAATTAATGCAAATGTAACATTGAATAGAAAAACAGCAACACAAGATAGTAACATAAAAATGCAATACATAAATAAAAATGCAAATACATATGTAGATAATAAAAGTATAGGAGAAACATTAGCAAATATTAAACTTGTTGCCCCAAAAGATGTAACAACAATTAACAGTATAAGTGAATTAGGAATAGAAACAATTGGCCAAGAAGCAAACAAAAAAGTAGATATGAAAAAGGGCCAAGATAAAAAATCTTTAAATGTACAAGTAGAAGTGATAAACAATAATTCAGAAGCAATTAAAGATATAAAAATATTAGGAGATTTCCCAACAGATAGCCAAAATAATAATTTAGGAGCAAAAGTAACTAGCAATATAAATATGGAAAATGCAAAAATATATTATTCAGAAAATGAAAATGCAACAGATAACTTACAGGATGAAAATAATCAATGGAAAGAAAATATTGAAAATAACGAAAATGTAAAAAAATATTTAATACAATATGATAATTTAGAGCCACAACAAAGTATAGTGGGAACATACAGTATAGAAGTACCAAAAAATCTTGAGTACAATCAAAAAGCAACAGAAGGTTATACGGTAAATTATACAAATACTATCTCAAATATTACAAATCAAATGAATTCAACAGACATTGAATTGGACACAGGTGTTGGACCTAAATTAGAAACAACTTTAACGGCGACAGTAGGAGATAAAAATATTAGTTCAAATGAAACAATTAAAAATGGAGAAGTAATAAAATATCATATAGAAATATCAAATACAGGATCTGAGGATATTAAAAATGTAATAGTAACAGGAAAAATACCAGAAGGAACTACATTAGTAGTACCTCAAGAAAACTATGAATATACTGGTTCATCATATTATAAAGAGGTAGCAACAGATAAATATGAAGAAAAAATAGAAAACTTAAAAGTGGGCGAAAAGGCCATTATTGAATATGAAGTAAGAGTAAATAAAGATACACAAAATGCTACTAAGATAATAAATTCTATTGAAACAAAATATGGTGAAGCAATAAATGAATCAAATGAATTATACAATTTGTCAGAAGCAGGAAAATTAAGTATAAGTGTAAAAAGAGTAACTGATAGAAAAATAGATTTATATAATTACGGTTCAGTCCAATATTATGTAATGGTAGAAAATATTTCTGATCAAAAACAAGATAATGTAAAAGTATCAACAAATCTTCCTGAAAATTTAAAACTAGAAAGATTAACATTAATAACAGGGTTAGCAACAGAAGAAGTAAATGATGATGATATATATATACCAGGTTCAGGAAAGAGCATAGATTTTAATAAAGCTATAGAAGATTCTAATATAGATAATTCAAATGTAAAATCAGAGCAAATAGAATATTCAGAAAAAATAAATATAGGAACTTTAGAACCAGGAGAAACAAAAGTATTAAGTTATGATATGTCAATAAATAAAACAGAAAACAACATAATTAAATTTTCAGCACAAGCACAAGATAATAATAAAACTTATCAATCTAACGTATGGCAAGATGAAGTTAATAATATGAAATTATCAATGTCAATAAAAACAAATACAGAAAGCAAATATATAAAAGCAGGAGATATCATAGAATATACAATAAACATAAAAAATGAAACACCTGTAAGAGCAGAAGGAATAACATTTACAGATTCTATACCAAAATCATTATCAATAAATAAAATTACTTTTGATGGAGAAGAAGTAAAAGGAATAGAGGACAATGATATAGAATTAAAAGTAGATATAATGGAAAATGGAGAATGTGAAATAAAAATTGAAACAGTTGTTAATTATTCTGATGCAAGAGATGAAGCAGAAACGATTACTAATAAAGCTCAAGTTAGTTTTATAGGTGAAATTTTAGCAGAAACAATAGAAATAAGTCATATTATAGAAGCTAATTCAACAGAACCAGATGATGGAGGAGATGAAGGCAATACGGGAGATAACGAAGGAGATAATAATGATGGAGATAGTGATATAGCAGAAGGAACAAAAATGATTAGTGGTTTGGCTTGGTATGATGCAAATGGGAATGGTAAAAAAGATTCTGATGAAAAAACATTAAGCAACATAAAAGTTAAATTATTAAATGCTAACACAAATAATTTAGTAAAAGATGAAAACGGAAATATATTAGAAATAACAACAGATGATAATGGATTATATGTATTAGATAACATTGTAAACGGAAAATATATAGTAATATTTGAATATAATACAGCACAATATACAGTAACAAAATATAAAGTAGCAGATGTAGATGAAAGCATTAATTCGGATGTTATGATATCTGAATTAACAATAGAAAATAATAAACAAAAAGTGGCAAGTACAGATATAATAAACATAGAAAATGAAAATATTTCAGATATTAATATAGGATTAATAGAATTAAAAACTTATGATTTAAAATTAGATAAATATGTAAGCAAAATGATAGTACAAAATTCAGCAGGAACAACAGTTAAAGAGTTTAATAATGAAACTTTAGCTAAAATTGAAATTGATTCAAAACAATTAAAAGGTACAACAGTATTAATAGAATATAAAATAAATGTTTCTAATGTTGGTGAAGTTGAAGGGTATGCAAAGAAAATAGCAGATTATATACCAAACGATCTTCAATTTAGTTCAGAATTAAATAAAGACTGGTATTTAAGTAATGGAGTATTATATAATACAAGTTTAGCAAATGAAAAAATATTAGCAGGAGAAACGAAAACATTAACATTAACATTAACAAAAACACTTAATGAAAATAATTTAGGACGTATAAATAATACAGCAGAAATTGCTGAATCATATAATGAATTAGGACTAGAAGATGTAAATTCAACACCAGGAAATAAAGTACAAGGTGAAAATGATATGAATTATGCAGATGTTATTATAAGTTTAAGAACTGGTGGAGCAGTATATATAGGTATAACAATAATAGTGATTGCAATATTAAGTGTAGTAGCAGTTGTTGTAATAAGAAATAATAAAAAATCTTTAAAGAAAGAAATATAGAAGGGAAGGAGGGAAAGTAGAATGAATAAAATTAAAAAAGCATTAGCAGTAAGTATTATATTTACAATGGTTATTTTAGGATTTAATAGTGTTGCAAATGCATATAACTATAATGTTGGAGATAGTTTGAATATTTCATATATGGATTATATTAGTAATGATGATATATATTGTGTGGAGCATAATCAATCATTAAAAGGAACACAACCATATAAAGTAATATCAAAAGTAGTAATTGAAGGAACAAAATCAACAGATCATAAAGGTAAAGTAATTGATAGTACATATAATGCACAATTTGTTAAAATATTAACATCTAACAATGGGGATGATAAAGAGTCTGGACCAGTTCAAAATGCAATATGGAATTTTGGAGCAACATGGATGAATAAAGTAGGACAATATCATAATGGACTATATAAAGGATTTATGAGTTCTAGTCATGGAGAAGAAGTGGATTTAGATCAAGATGCTTTAGATTATGCAAATCAAATAAAAAATATGAAATTTACAGACAATACAGATAAATCAAAAATAAAAGCAAATGTAACAGAAAAGAATGGTAAACAATATATAAGAATAGGGCCTTTTAATTGGTCATTTCCGGGAACAATAACAGAAGTACCTGTATATGATCAAAATGGTAAAGAAATATCAAATGTTTTATACAGTACATATAAAGGAACTACAGAAGAAGTGATAAATGTAAGCAAAATTAAAACTGATTCTGATTTTTATGTATTAATACCTGCAAATCAAGGAGTAACAAAGATAACAAAAATTTATGGTAAAAGTGATGTAAAAATAAAAAAAGCAACAGTATGGTTCTTAGAAAGTGTTACGGGAGGGAATGTACAAAATCTAATTATAAGAGAACCGGATGAAGGAAAACAAGAAATAGAAGGTAATTTTAATTATAATATACATTTACAAGGAAATTTAAAAGTTGTAAAAATTGATGAAGATAATAATACAATAAAACTTCAAGGTGTAGGTTTTTATATTCAACATAAAGAAACAGGAAAATATATAAAACAAAATTCAGATGGCACAATTTCTTATGTAGATAAAAAAGAGGCAACAGAATTTGTAACAGATAAAAATGGAGAAATATTAGTAAAAAATCTACTTGTAGGAACATATGTAGCATATGAAACTAAAAATCCAAATTATGGTTATGAAATAATAAAAGATGGACAAGAGAAAACTATAGTTGTTGATAAAACAACTGAGATGACAATAGGAAATAAACAGAAATATATTAAATTATCAGGTTATGTATGGCTTGACAAGATTTTTGGAAAGCAATCATTAAGAAACGACTTATACAAAGATAATGATTATGATAGTGAAGATATATTATTAGATGGAATAACAGTTAGATTAAAAGATTCATCTGGAAATGTAATAAAAGAGGCAAAAACTGCAAATGGAGGATCATACTTATTTACAGATGTTTTAGTAGATAAATTATCTGAATATTATATAGAATTCGAATATGATGGTTTAACATATACAAATGTAATACCACATATAGATAAAGATAATGGATCTAAAGCGATAGAAAATGCAACAACCAGAACAAACTTTAATAAGGATTTTGCTATTATCCAAGGTGAAAGTAGAGATACAGGATATACAAGTGATTCGAATTATAATAGAAAACATAATTTGACATATAATATAGACGAAACGGCACACACAGCAACATTAATTAATAATGGTCAATATCCAATAGTTGCAAACACGGATGAAGCAGGATATAAAATTGAGGAAAATTATCAACCTGGTATGAAAGAAATTAAAAATATAAATTTAGGTTTATATGAAAGAGAACAACCAGATCTAGCTGTAATGAAAGATATACAAAATGTTAGATTAGCTATAAATGGATATGAGCATACATATAATTATGCACAAAGATTTGAAAATCAAGGAGAATACGGGGATGGATTTAATGTAGGTGTTAAATTTGGAAATAAATATTCTAGTATGTCATATACAAGACCAATATATAAATCAGATTACGAATATGTAAATGAAAATGACAAGAGTAAAGAACTGAAAGTATATATCACTTATAAGATAGCATTGAAGAATCAATCAACAAATCTAAGTGCTCAAGTAAATTCAATAGTAGACTATTTTGATAGTAGATATACTATTAAATCAATAGGAACATCTTTAGATGCAAAAGGTGATGTTGTTGTAAATTCATCAATGATGACAAGTACTAATAATCAAATCGCTAAATATGATGATAACTATAACAAATACATAATACCTACAAAGATAAAAATAGATGCTCAACAACAAAGTGATATATATGTGCAATTTGAACTAAATAGAGAAGCAGTTATCAATATATTAAATGACAAAGAAAATTTAGAAAATGTAGTAGAAATAAACTCATATTCAGTATTTGATAAAGATGGAAACATTTATGCAGGAATAGATAAAGATTCAAATCCTGGAAATGCAATTCCTGGTAATACTGCAACATATGAAGATGATACAGATTCAAGCCCAGCATTAAAATTAGAAGTTGCAAATGCAAGAGAATTAGCAGGAAAAGTATTCTTAGATTCTACAGAAGAAGGATTGTTAACAGGTAGAATCAGACAAGGTAGTGGAGCATATGAGGAAGGTGAAGCAGGAATACCAAATGTTGAAGTAGTATTCACAGAAAAAACTGGTAGTGGAAAAGAATATAAGGCAACAACAGATACAAATGGTGATTTCTTAATTGCAGATTTTATTCCAGGAGATTATGTATTAACATATGTTTGGGGAGATGAAACATATACTGTTCAAAAATATAAAGGAACAATATATGATAAAGAAAGATATCAAAATAATTTAAATAATAAAGAGTGGTACAAACAAGATGTAGAGACAAGATTAAATGATGCAGTTGATAATTATGAAACTAGACAAAAAATAGACCAAGGAGAAGCATTAAAGATGGATTCTACTACTCCAACAATGGGAATTGGTGTAGAATATGATACAACATATACAGCTTCAACAGGCGATAAATATACCTATAGGATAAATAATGTTGATTTTGGTATTGTTGAAAGAGCAAGACAAGATTTAGCACTTATTAAGAGAATAAATACATTAAAATTAACACTTGCAAATGGACAAGTAATTGCAGATGTATCTATTGATGAAAATGGAAATTTAACTGGTGAAGAAAGATATGTATCATATATGCCACCATCAGATAATCTACCTAAAAATGGCTATTTAAAAATTGAAATAGATAACGAATTGATGGAAGGAGCACATTTAGAAGTTCAATATAGAATAACAGTAAAAAATAATAGTGAACTAGAATACTTAACAGAAGAATACTATAAATATGGAATAACAGGAGGAGATGTTGCTACAATAACACCAACAGCAATAATAGATTATCTAGATGATGATTGGAACTTTGATAAAGAAGCAAATCAAGGATGGGAAACAAAAACTTTAGATGATATTAAAACAATAGTTGATGAAGTGGTATATGAAGATGAAAATAGTACAATAAATGAAACAACAATTTTATATACAGAAGCATTAAAAGATAAAAAATTAAAACCAGAAGAAAAAGAAACAATATACTTAAATGTTTCAAAATTATTAGCAGTATCTCAAGAAATCAATTTAGATAATGAAACAGAAATAGTTAAAATAGAAAGAACAGGTGGAGGAAATCTTACATTTACACCAGGAAATTATATACCAGGTACTGGAAAAACAGAGTCAGATGATGATATGGCAGAAGAAGTAATAGCCACTTCAAAAACTGGTGATAATCTAAACTTTATAGTTCCAATATCAATAGTTGTAAGTGCATTAGTAATATTAGGAGCAGGAGTTGTATTCATTAAGAAAAAAATTTTAAATAAATAAGGTAAAAAAATAGAAGGCAAAACCTTCTATTTTTTTGTTTTATATTGCAAAATTATACAATTTGTAATAAAATAAAAACTGCAAAATGCTAGAAAACTAAAAATAATAAAAATATATAAGAAAAAATGTAAAAAACTTTTCAATGGTATGTTACTAAAAAAGACAAAAACCACAAAGGACAAGTAGTAAAATAAGCCTATAAAAAATAACGAGGTGGTAAGGATGTTTCAAAATATAAATGATAATACAATAAATTTAGAAAAAAACAAAATAAGAGAAAATATAACTAACATAATTGCAAACATATTTACTAAAAAATATATAACATTATATATAATTTCTTTTATGATATCACAAGTAGCGCTAGGTGGAGAATTTTCAATTTTCAGTATAAGTTTATTAGGTGCTTGTTTTGCATCATCAGTTCCATTGCTAGGCATAATTGTTATATCACTAATTGGAAATCTAATTAAATTTGGAGCAAATGGGGCATTAGACTATTTTCTTACAACTTTAGTAATGATGATATCTTTATTTATATTAAAACCTGTATATAATGAGTTAGAAAGAAATGAAAAATTAAAAATAGGAAAAAACATATTTATAGCAACATTAATAGTACAAATAATAAAATTTGCAATGTCTATATTTACAATTTATGACTTAATATCAACAATTACAATATCAATAATAGCAGTAGTGTTTTATAAAATATTTGTAAATGCAATAGTAGTTCTACAAGATTTTAATAGAAAAAGTGCATTTTCAATAGAGGAAGTTATAGGTGCAAGTTTATTGTTGGCGATTTCCGTAGGAGCCTTTGGGGACACAAATATATTTGGATTTGGAATAAAAAATATATTAAGTATATTAATTGTAATGGTACTAGGTTGGAAAAATGGAATTTTAGTAGGAACGACTACAGGAGTTTCAATCGGAGTAACTCTTGGAGTAATTACAGGATCAGAACCCATAATGATAGCTGCCTATGCAATATCTGGAATGATAGCGGGGATATTAAATAAATTTGGAAAAATAGGAGTAATAGTAGGTTTTGCTTTAGGGAATATTGTATTGGCATATGTATCTAATGGATATACCGTAGAATTAATACATTTTAAAGAGATATTAATTGCTTCAATAGGATTATTAGCACTTCCAAAAACAATACATATAGATTTAGAAGAATTTGTTGGTAATTCTAAATTTTTACCAGTTACACCTAATAGAGCTTTAAATAAAACAAAGGAAGTAGCACAAAGTTTAAATAATGTATCAGATGCAATACAAGAAATTGTACAAAATCAAACAAAAGAAAGTGAAAAAATAGAAGAAAAACAAGCAATAGAAGAAAACAAGCAAATATTTATAATAGAATTATTGGGAAATCTAGAACAATACAAAGAAAATATGTTATATGAAGATTTGTCAAATGAAAATGGAAAAATAATAGATGAAATATTTAATCTTTTATTAGAAAAACAAGAAATAGGAAGAGAAGATTTGTTAAACATATTTGCTAAATGCAATAGCTATATAGTAGGATTTGATGACAAAGACATAAGTAAATACCTAGAAGAGAACATATCACAAATATTAAAAGTAATAAATATTTCATATAAAATAAGTAAAACCAATTTTGTTTGGAAAAAAAGAATTGAAGAAAATCAAAAAAATGTAAATTCGCAATTAGATGGTGTATCAAGAGCAATAAAAACAATGGCTAAAAATATGGAAAAAGATATGCAATCAGAAGAAAAATATGAAGAAAAAACTAGAGAAATATTAGAATTAATTAAGCAAAAAGGAATACCAGTTGTTGACGTATCTATAAAAAGAGAAAAGAGATATATACTAGAAATATATATAGAAGAAATAATAGAATTAGAAAGAATAAAAAAAATAGAACAGATATTAACTAAAATTTTAGGAGAAAAAATAGTCATTAATCAAGAAACTACAGTTGGCAAAAAGTTAAGTTTTATTTCTGATGATAAATATCTAATGACAATAGGAAAAAATGAAATTGCAAAAGATAAAGATGAATTATGTGGAGATGGAATATTAAACATTAGATTGAAAGATGGGAAGTACTTAATAGCAATAAGTGACGGCATGGGAACAGGAAAACAAGCAAATAGCAGTAGTAGTAGAGCATTAAAACTGTTAGAAAATTTATTGTTATCTGGTTTTGATAGAGAGAGTTCACTAGATTTAATAAATGCAACATTAATGAGTAACAATAATGAAATTTTTGCTACATTAGATATAGCAATAGTAGATTTATATGAAGGAAAAGTAGAATTTATAAAAAGTGGAGCTTGTCCAACATATATAAAATCAAGCAAAAAAGTACAAATGATAAAATCTAATTCATTACCAACAGGAATTGTAAAGACTGATAATATTCAAATATTTGATAAAGACATCCAAGAGGGAGAAATAATGTTAATGTGTTCAGATGGAATATTAGATTCAAATGTTGAATATAAAAATAAAGAATTATGGTTAAAATATATGTTAGAAGATATAGAAACAACAAATACACAAAAAATTGCTGACTTAATATTAAATGAAGCAATAGATAATAATTTCGGAAAAATAAAAGATGATATGAGCCTAGTAGTTTGTAAATTTGTAAAGCAAAAAGAAGAAATTGCTTGACGACATTAAGAAAAAGATATAATATATCAATATAATTATATTTTGTAGGAGGGAAAAGTATGTATAGGAAATACACACTGAAACAACTGATTGATGGAACAAAGCAGATTAAAAATGAAGAGTTTTTTCTAGTAGTACTTCCCAAAGGCACACGGATATGGGTGCTTAGAAAAAACGGTGATAAAAAATTTCATGTAGAAGGTTATTGTGATGATTATAAAACAATGAATTCACTGTTTGAAATAATATAATGAAGTAGCTCTTGGACTTTATAAGTCTGAGAGCTTTTAATATAAAAAGCAAAACAATTTTATGACAAAAAAATATTATTATGATATAATAAAGCAAAAGTAAGAAAGGAATTATTATGATTATGGAAAAAATGATATTACAAGATAAAATTAATAATTTTTTAAGCCATAAAAATATAACAAATCCATTTGTCATAGAATGTATACAAGAGTTTATAGAAAATCATACACTACTCTTTGGAAAATATATTTCAGTAGATGAATTATTAAATAGATTGGAAAGTAATTTGGATAAAGTTACTTTTGCTGGAAAAAAAAGCATGAATTTTGGAGAATATCGAGGAAGAATAAAAGATGAAACAGATCAAAATGAAATTTTGATATATTCAGACGAGAGTGATTTAGATATATCCGAAAGTAATAAAAAATTCTGGAATATATACACAGAAAGTGATAAAAAAAATCTAATCGAAGAATTAAACAAAAGAAAAGCACAGATAAAAAGTACATTAATACATGAATTAACACATGCTGCATATACAATAAAAGGCAGTTACGGTATGGGTGAAAAACATATATTTGCTACATATGGAAAAAATTTATTTGGATTAGATTATTATAGCATGATTGATGGGAATTCGAATTATGTAGAAGCGATTGTAAATTATATTTCAACAAGAATTGAGAATATACCTATTGAGCAGATTAAAACATACAAATATGGGACTAGAGCAATATATATGCTATCTGAAAAAATTGGAGAAGAAAATATAATTAAATCTGCTTGGAATTCAGATGAAGCATTATTTAAAAGTGCTTATGAAAAAAAAATAGGAGAAAATTATTCAGACTTTGATAAGTATATGAGAAAATTAATAGTTGTTTTCAATAATTCAGATAACTTTAGTAAATATGCAGAAGAAAGCAATAAAATTTTAGGAGAAATTGAAGAAATTTTAGATGGAAAAGAAGTAGGAAATAAACAAACAATTACGCCTACTATACTTTTGAAACAGAGTGAAGAAGGAAAAAAAGGAAAAGAAGATGTATTAGGAACTCCAATAAGAAAAAGATTATTAGATAATGCAATAAGATTTATAAAAGATAAATTCATAACGAGAATAGGAAGAGAGGATAAAGAAAAAGGTGGAAGATAATATAAAATATGCTATTGCAATGGCAGAAGTTTTACATTATTTGAAGGGAATTAGACAAGAAGATATAGATAAAATTCCCCAAAAATTAATAGAATACTTTAAACAAAATTCATTAGAAAGTTATGTATGTAAATTTGATTATAAGAAACCACTTAAAGAATTAGAGTTGCAAGAGGAAACTAAAGGATTAATTGCGATGATTTGTTTTAATTATTGGTGTCAAACTGCCGAGCAAAAAGAAAAATTTATATTAGAATTGACCAATAATGAGGAAAGATATCAAAAAGAATTAAGAGAAAAGTATAATCCAGATAATATATTTAAAAAAAATAAAAATGTAACAGATGAAATCATGAAAAATCAGAAAGCAATGGTAGAATACAAGGAAAATATAATTATAAAAATTTTAAATAAACTTAAAGGTTTTTTTAAAAAATATTAAAGTTAAATTTTATATTAAATTCACGTTTGCCAGATATGCTAAACGCGAGTTTATATATGTTAAATATATAAATTTTGTAAGTGATTCATAAAATGGTTTTATCATACTTGAAACTAAAATCTATTTATGATATAGTAATGGTGAAAAATAGGAGGAAAAAATGAGTAGAGGAAGAAGATATGAAGAACCAAAATTAAATAAAAAAAAGGTATTTGCTGTAATAGTAGCAATAATAGTATTGATAATGTCAATATATATGATAAAAGGGATTTTAGATAAAGATGAAGAACAGGGGAAAATAACAAGTGAAACTTATTTTGTTTCATTTAAAGATAATAAATGGGGAGTAATAAATTCAAAAGGAGAAGATATAATAACACCATCATATCAAGAAATGATAATAATACCAAATCCTAAAAATGATATATTCTTATGCACTTATGATGTTAATTATGAAACAGGAGAATATAAAACGAAGGTATTGAATAGTAAAAATGAAGAGATTTTAACCGGATATGATAAAATAGAACCAATACAAAATTATGATGACAATAATAATATATGGTATGAAGATAATGTTTTAAGAGTACAAAAAGATGGAAAATATGGAATAATAGATTTTAAAGGAACAGAAATACTACCAATAGAATACGAAGAAATAACAGCAGTAAAAGGAATTACTAAAGCAATAAAAGTAAAAAAAGATGGCAAATATGGTGTAGTTGACAATGAAGGAAAAGAAATATTGAAAACAGAATATATTTCGATAGAAGCATTAGGAAAAGATAATAAATCAGGCTATATAGTTCAAAATTCAGAATTAAAATTCGGAATAGCAAATTATTCTAATAATATAATAGTAGAGCCTCAATATGAAAAAATAGAAAAAGTATTTGGAAATGACTTATATGTAGTTAGAAAAGATAATAAACAAATTATTGTAGATAAAACAGGAAAAGAAGTATTAAATGGAGACTATAATGAAATAAAAGCAATATTAAAGGCCAAAGATGCAGGAGTAATATTTGTAAAAGACAATAAATATGGTGTAATGAATTTCAATTCAGAAAAAATATTAGAAAATTATGAAGATTTAATTGAAGCAAAAGAAGGACTATTTATTGCAAAACAAAATGGAAAATATGGAATAATTGATTTACAAAAAAATCAAAAAGTAGAATTTAAGTATATTTCGATTTCATATAATGATGCTGCTGATATTTATATAGCCGAAGATGAGAATTATAATAATGAGATATTAGATAATACTTTTACAGTAAAACAAACTGGAATAGTTACAGATATCAATACGGAAAAAGGATTTATAGAAATTAGAAAAGATGATGGAATTAAATATTATGATTTTAAATTTGGAGAAAAGAATATAAAAGATATATATAATTTTGAAACATTATATTTAGATAAAAAAGATGGAAAATATGGATTTATAGATAAAGATGGAAAAGTAATAGTAGATTATATTTATGATGATGCAACAAAACAAAATGAATATGGATATGCAGGAATTAAAAAAGATGGAAAATGGGGAGCAATAGACAATAAAGGAAATGTTATAGTAGAACCTAAATATGATTTAGATGAATACTTAAAGATTGATTTTATAAATAACTGGCATTATGGAAAAGATATAAATATGAACTATTATAATCAAGAATAATTAAATATATAAAAAATTAAATAGATAATAAAGGTGGTAAAAATGGAACTAAAGACAAAATATCAATATACATATTTTATACATCCATTTGTAGTAAAAGAAGGTAAATATCAAAAATATCTTTTAAAAATGTTAAAAGATAAAAATTGCAAATTAAAAATTTTTCAGAAAGAAAAAGATTTAAGGTTGTATAAATATTTTTTACCTAAAACTAGAGATTTTTTATTTTCAAGTTTTAGCTTTACAAATGGAAAGATGAAAAAATTTGAAGAATTACCTATAGAAACAAGATCTGCTATACTTAATAAATATCCTTGTACTATATTTGAATATAGTTTAAAAAAGGATATACAAGCGAAAGTGGATGGAAAAAAAGGCATATTTTTTAGTATACAGAAAGTAGAAATAATATGTTTTAATACAGGAATATGTTTTTTATGTATGAAAACGTCTGTGGAAGATAATTTTGAATTTTCTAATATTCTAAATTTTAATTACAAATTTAGAGATATAAATCAAGAAGTTTCTAATTTAGATAATTATGATAATATAAGATTACAAAATGATACTTTTTCAACAACAGAAACTTTACGAGATTTTATAAGAAATATAACGGGATCAAAAGTTGAGGCTTTAAAATTAGATATTGATACAGAAAGATTTATAACATATGCATATACTTGTATAGATCAAGAGAATTGGAATTCAAATAGACATTTTGAAAATATAAAATATAATTTCATTAAATATTCAAATATATTATCAGCAGATAGTAGTAGAGAAATTTCTGATAATGAAATAACAGTATTTTCTGCTTGGAAATATGCTAAAATTGGAATAACAAAATTAGGAATGCTCTTATTTTCATCAAGTGCAGATATAAATAATTATACAATTTTACCGGATGAATATGAGAATCAATTTTTATATACATATATATTAAATTTATATAAAAAAATATATTTAAAAAAGATACAAAATGAACTAAAAAATATAAATAAAGTAAAAAAAGCAAGGAAAAAATTCATAGAATTCACTAAAAATTTATGGATACAAGAAATAACAGAAGATGAAATTGGAACAGAATTAAATAATAAAATACAAAGAGTTTTAGAAATAGATAAATTATATAATGAAGTAAAAAGCAAATATGATACATTATACAAAGAATTAAATATTGAAAGAAATATGAAATCTACAATAATAATTGCAATTGTTTTAGTTGCTTCGTTAGTATTTAATATATTAAATTTTATTGTAATGACTAAATAAAGGATTGAATAGAAATGAAAATAACTTGTGGAACAGACATAATTGAAATAGAAAGAATAAAAGAAAGTATAGAAACTTTAGAAGATAGAATATTGGAAAGAGTATATACTGAAAATGAAATTAAATATTGTGAAAGTAAGAAGAGGCAAAAATATCAACATTATTCTGCAAGATTTGCAGCAAAAGAAGCGGTATTTAAAGCAATATCAGAATTCTTGAATGATAAATATTCGATATCTTGGAAAGACATCGAAGTTTTAAATAGAGAGGATGGAAAGCCAAAAGTAAAAATTACTCATAAAATAAGTAATAATATTGAAAATATAGATTTAAGCATGTCACATTGTAAACAATATGCTGTAGCGAATGTAGTTGTGATATGGAAAAACAATCAATGTAAAATGGAGTAAGCAAAATGGAATTTTTTGATAGTCATGCACATATAAATGATGAACATTTTAATCAAGATAGAGAAGAAATAATAAAAGAAATAAGAAATAGTGAAATATCTAATTTTATAAATGCTGGTTACAGTTTAGAAGGAACAATACAATCAATAGAATTATCTAAAAAATATGATTTTATATATGCAACGGCTGGAATATCACCTAATGATGTTCCACAAACTGATGAAGAATTGTGGAAAATGTTAACTCAAATTGAATATTTAGCGAAAAATAATTCTAAAGTAGTAGCGATTGGAGAAATTGGTTTAGATTATTATTGGAATACAGAGAATAAAGAAATGCAAAAAAAAGCATTTATAAAACAAATAGAAATAGCAAACAAATTAGAATTGCCTATTGTTATACATACAAGAGAAGCTATAATGGATACATTGGAAATTTTAAAAAAGAATATAGTAAAAGAAAAAGGGGTTTTTCATTGTTGTCCTTTAAATAGAGAATTAGTAAAAGAAGCATTAAAACTTGGTTTTTATATTTCGTTTGCAGGTCCGATAACTTTTAAAAATTCCAAAAATGCAAGTGAAATAATATCAATAGTTCCTGATGAAAAAATGTTAATAGAAACGGATAGTCCATATTTATCACCAGAACCAAATAGAGGAAAGAGAAATGATTGCAGAAATGTAAAGTATATGGCAAAAAAAATAGCAGAAGTTAAAGGAAAAAATATTGAGAAAATTGCAAAAATTACTACTGAAAATGCAAAAAAAATATTTAAAATTAATGATTAAAAAAGACAAATACTTTAATATTGTATTTGTCTTTTTATATATAATTAAAATAATGATTATCTTATATTTCTTAAAGCTTCAATTCTATCTTCAATACTAGGGTGTGTAGACCAAAGGCTGCTAGATTTTTTCTTACCTTCTTTAGTATTTTTCTTAAATGGATTAACAATATACATATTAGCAGTAGCACTATTAGCAGTCTTTAATTGATTAGAATCAGCATCTAATTTTTGTAATGCAGATATAAGACCTTCTGGGTTACGTGTAAATTCTACTGCCGTAGCATCTGCTAAAAACTCTCTTTTTCTAGATAAAGCTAATTGCATAAGCGAACCAAAAATTGGTGATAATATTAAAAATATTAATCCGATAATCATTAAGATTCCATTACCTTTACTGTCGCTATCACGATCTTTTGCTCCTCCCAAAAAAAGAATTCTAGAAAATAAATCAGATAGCATAACCATAAATCCAACCATTACTGAAACAACACAACTAAGTCTTATATCATAATTTTTAATATGACTCAATTCATGTGCGATAACACCTTCTAACTCATAATAATCTAATTTTTCTAAAAGCCCTGTAGTTACGCAAATAACTGAGTTTTCAGGGTTTCTACCAGTAGCAAAAGCATTGGGTTGAATATCATCTACAACATATAGTCTAGGTTTATGTGATAAACCAGAAGTTACCATTAAAGCATCAAGAATATTTACTATTTTTAAATCTTCTTCCTTTGTTGCAGGTCTAGCCTTATTTATTGATAATACAATTTTGTCGCTATAATAATAAGATCCCCAAGCTGTGGCAATGGAAAAAATTAATGCAATTACTATAGAAAAAGTACCTAATTCCAAAGCATGACAGATATAATATACAATAAGTGTTATAACAATTATAAATATTCCAACTATTACTCCTGATTCTATTTTATTTTTTTTAATACTTTCAAACATAATTAATCATCCTTTATAATAAATTTAAATAAATATGAGGCATATAAATACTATAATAAAAAGTATTTAATTATGCCTCGTTATTTTTTTTAAGCATTTTTTCCAAAATCTACTTTTACATTCTTTCTAGCTTCTTCGCTTTCAGTTTTAAATAATTCACGAGGTGTAAAATGAAACATTCCAGCAATTATGTTAGAAGGAACAACTTGTAATTTTGTATTATACATTGTTACTGTATCATTATAGAATTGTCTAGAAAAAGATATTTTATTTTCTGTGTTTCTTAATTCTTCAGATAATTCAGAAAAATTTTGATTTGCTTTTAAATCAGGGTAATTTTCAGAAACAGCCATAATTGTCTTTAAAGAATTAGATAATTCATTGTCAAGTTTAGCTTTTTCAGAAACACTTTGAGTATTTGCCCAAGAAGTTCTTAATTTAGTTATTTTTTCAAATGTCTCAGATTCATGTTGCATATAACCTTTTACTGTTTCAACAAAATTAGGAATTAAGTCAAATCTTCTTTGTAGTTGAACATCAATTTGACTCCAAGCATTATCAACTTTAATTCTAGCTTGAACAAGACTATTATATAATCCAATAACAACGATAACTAATAAAATAACAACTGCAAGTATAATCCAACCAATCATAAAAATCCTCCTTCTTATATTATATACAATAAATGATATCATATTAATAAAATTTATACAATAAAATTGTGAAAAAAATGTGAATATAAAGTAATATTTATAAAAAAATAAGAATATAATATTATTGAATAACTAGAAAAATAGGACAAACAAAAACCTAAAGTGTGTAAATCCCTAGGAATGTAGAATTACAAAAATTTGACAGAATGAAAAAAATATAGTATAATAAATACGTTGCCAAAAGGAGGTAATAAAATTTATGAAAAAAGAAGAAAAAGCTTCGATTTCTATAATGAAAATAATTTGTATAAGTATAATATTACTTTTAATATCAGGTATAGGAGTTTTAGCAGTAAATACTAAATTAGATGATGTAACAATAACATTGCAAAATGGTTATGAAATGACAGTGTTAACATCAAAAACAAAAGTTTCGGAAATATTAGAAGAAAACAACATAATATTAGAAGAAAATCAAAAAACAATTCCAGGTTTGGATTCAGAAATTAAGGAAGGTCAAAATATTAAAATAGCAGATAAATCATATAATGAAGTTCAAATAGCAAATGTATCTGAACAAGGAACGGAAGCAACTTTAGATGAATTATTAAAAAATTATGCACCTATTACTGAAAAAATAGTAGTAGAGCAAGTAACAATACCTTATGAAACAATAACAAAAAACTCAACTACAACTACAGAAAAAACAACAAATAAAGTAATACAACAGGGTCAAGATGGTTTAAAAGAAATAACATATAAAATTAAATATCAAAATGATGTAGAAATAGAGAAAACAGTTATATCAGAAGTTACAATAAAAGAACCTGTAAATAAGATAGTACAGGTACAAAAAGTAACATCTAGAAGTTCAACTGTAGTATCATATTCAGGAGGAAAATGGCAATATTCAGCAAGTGATTTTGACTTGTTATGTGCAATTACAGCGCAAGAGTGTAGTTCAAGTTATACAGGAGCATTGGCAGTTATAACAACAGCTTGTAATAGAGCACAAAGTACAAAATGGAGAAAAAATGGTACAGATCCATTAAGCCAATATAAAGCACCAGGCCAATTTTGTTACTCTATAGATAGCCATTGGAAAAAAAGATTAAATGGAAATTATTCAAGTGTAGTAGTTCAAGCAGTAACAGATGCTTTAAATGGTGTAAGGAATCACAATTATTTATCATTTAGAGCAGCAGGAACTCATTCGGGTCAATTAATAGGCGGAAATGTATATTTTTAAAATAAAAACTCACTTTCAAAGTGGGTTTATTTTTAATTTTAGAGTTACGGTAAATAAAAGACTTGATTTTTTAACAGATAGCGGATATAATCTTTTTATATAGATAAATTTAAAGAAAAGGAAGAAAAAGATGAAATTAGTGTCATGGAATGTTAATGGAATAAGAGCATGTGTGAACAAAGGATTTTCTGATTTTTTTCAAGAAATAAATGCAGATATATTTTGTATTCAAGAAACTAAATGCCAAAAAGGTCAAATTGAATTAGAATTTGATGGCTATAAAAGTTACTGGAACAGTGCGGAAAAAAAAGGATATTCTGGAACGGCTATTTTTGTAAAAAAAGTGCCTATAAATGTAATATATGGAATTGGAAAAGACGAGCATGATAATGAAGGAAGAGTTATAACCTTAGAATATGATAATTTTTATATTGTAAATATATATACACCAAATTCAAAAAGAGAGTTAGAGAGATTAGATTATAGGCAAGTCTGGGAAGATGAGATAAGAGAATATCTATTACAATTAAAGAAAAACAAACCTGTAATAATGTGTGGAGATTTAAATGTAGCACATAAAGAAATAGATTTAAAAAATCCTAAAACGAATAGAAGAAATGCCGGATTTACAGATGAAGAAAGAAAAAAAATGACAGAATTACTAGAATCTGGTTTTATTGATACATATAGATACTTATATCCAGATAAAGAGAATGCATATACTTGGTGGTCATATATGGGAAAAGCAAGAGAAAAAAATGTGGGATGGAGAATAGATTATTTTATAGTATCAAATAACTTAAAAGATAAAATAAAAGAAGCAAAAATATATGCAGAAATTATGGGAAGTGATCATTGTCCAGTTAGTTTAGAAATAAACATATAAAATTATTTAAATATGAAAGGAAAGTGATTTAATGAATGAAATAAAAAATCATTGGAGAAAATGGCTATATTGGTTTTTATTAGGTGTTGCAATAATAATAGTATATAAAATATTAGATAATTTTGCAGATATTACAGAAGTAATAGGAGGATTTTTTAATGTTATAAGTCCATTTTTAATTGGTATATTTATTGCATATTTACTATATGTACCTTGTAAAAAAATTGAAGAAGCATATAGAAAGTCTAAAATAAAAATAATATCAAGAAAAGCAAGAGGATTATCGATTTTTACAGTATATTTTATGGTAGTAATAATAATAGTAATATTAATAAATGTTATTTTACCAGTTGTTTTTGAAAGTATATCTGATTTAATAAATAATATGCAAAATTATTATGACACAGCAATTAACAATATAAATAGTTTATCAGAAAATTCAATATTTAAAAGCGAATTTGTAAAAGAATTAATAGAAGATGTAAAAAATATAGATTTAAAACAATATATTGGAGCAGATAAAATAATAGAGTATTTACTAAATGCTATAAGTGCCGTAACAAGCATATTTGAAATTTTTGTAGCTATAATAGTTTCTACATATATTTTAGCAGAAAGATCAAAATTGTTAGTGTTTCTAAAAAGATTGACAAATGCAGTATTTGAAGAAAAAACTTATAAAAACATAGATAAATATTTTAATAACTCAAATGAAATATTTTTTAAATTTATTGCTAGTCAATTCTTAGATGCGATAGTAGTAGGAATATTAGTGACAATAGCAATGTCATTAATGGGAGTTAAATATGCACCATTATTAGGATTTTTTATAGGACTATTTAATATGATACCATATATAGGAGCAATAATTGCTGTTGCTATTTCAGCAGTAATAACATTAATGACAGGTGGAATATCACAAGCAATATGGATGTTAATAGTAGTAATAATTTTACAACAATTAGATGCAAACATTATAAATCCGAAAATAGTAGGTCAATCATTGAAAGTAAGCCCACTATTAGTAATATTTGCTGTAACAGTCGGTGGAGCATATTTTGGAATATTAGGTATGTTTTTAGCAGTGCCAGTAGCGGCAGTATTAAAGATTGTTGTAGAAGATTATATAAGTTTTAGATTAAAATATAAAAAGAATAATAAACAAATGGAATAAAAATAAAATCCTATATTAGTAAAAAATACTGATATAGGATTTTTTTTATCCATTTTGTAACAAATATTGAATACCACCATTAGCTATAGCTGTTAAAGTTAAAATAATTATACCAGCAGCAAGAACACCAAGAATTATAGGTGGAATCGCTTTTTTAGGTGGCAAATCTAAAAAGTTTGCAATTAAAGAACCAACCCAAGCACCAGTTCCAGGTAATGGAACAGCAACAAATAGGAATAAACCTAAAGCAGCAAAATTTTGTAATTTTTCACTTTCTTCAATTTTTTTAGTTGCTCTTTCTGAAGCCCAATCAATAATAATTTTAAATGGTTTCCATCTTCCAAAAAAATCAAATAGGGGTCTTATAAATTTTACTATAAAATATAATGGAATAATATTACCTATAAAACTACAAATAAAAGATTCAACATAATTAAGGTCGAATGTGAATACTCCAACTGGTATTGCTCCTCTTAATTCTGCGATTGGAACCATTCCTATAAATGTTGTTAATAAATATTTTACTATTAATGGTAATTCTGACATAAAACTCCTCCTATTTTTAAACTTTTTATATTGTACTATAAAAAGATAAAAATGTCAAAGACTATATTATAGGAAATTAAAGAATGAATTGTTAAAGTAAAAAAGAAAAAACAACTCCATACAGAGTTGCCTTTCCAGAAAATTTCGTTAATAATATAATTTAACGAAACGTTCGATGTCCCTTTCTGAGTTAAAAATAAGAGAGAAATATACGGCAATAGGAGCATTTGAAAATAGCTCTTTCGGGTAAGGAACACCCGTAAAAATAGCCGACATCTCAATCATCATAACAGCCTTAAGGAGCAGAAAATCTTTGAGGTTTTTGTCCTCGCTTTCCAAAATTACCTCCAAAATTGGTATATTAGTGTCAGACCGCCTAAAAAGTATTTTGGCAATTGGTAAGTCCATAATAAAACCTCTTTTCAAAATGTATTACATATAGTTTAACATAAAATCTATAAAATTTCAATAGTTGAATTTTAAATCTTAAGAAATAAGTTTAAAAACTAAAAAGATGTAAAATACTTGGTAATAAAGCGATGCAGAAAGTATATAAAAAACAAATCTGACTATAAAATTACAGAGAGGGTAGAACACAAGAATCTAAAATTCTTTAAGTTGTCAAACTTCTGAGTTCGTTTTAAATAGTTAAAGATTAAAGGTTAATTAGTTTTTTGTATTTTAAAATTAACAAAATCACATTAAAACATTGACTTTAAGCAATATATAGTATATAATAATTAAGATTTGCAAAATAATTATCTATATAAAAATAAAGGTGATTAAAATAGGAAAAATAATATGTAAATTATAAAATAAATAAAGTAGGGCGAGTCGAAAAAATAGAAGTTTTTTGACAGCTCTTTTATTGCCATTTATTTAATAAACAGGTTAAGTTTGCAAATTTTTTCAAAAGATTAATTTATTATTTATTCAAAAGTTTAAAATTAAAAGAAGAGGAATTAAAAATAAGTTGAAATAAGTAATTTTGAATTGTAAAAGCAGACAAAACAAAATCTTATTTTCAAATTATTATTTAAGAGGGACTTCTTTTAATAAATATATCTAGTCAACGAAAGTTGATATTTAATTCTGCTTAATTTTTTTTAGAGGTGATTTTTTTGGAATTAAAAGAGTTAAAATACGAGAAGGCAACTCGTAAAAACTTTGCAAAAGTTGGAGATTACATCGAAATGCCAAATCTTATTAAAGTTCAAAAAGATTCTTATGAATGGTTTTTAGAAGAAGGTCTAGGAGAAGTATTAAAAGATATTTCACCAATAGAAGATTATTCTGGAAACTTAGTATTAGAATTTTTTGATTATTACATGGAAGACAAAACAAAATATTCAGTTGAAGAAGCCAAAGAAAGAGATGCAACATATTCAGCAAGATTGCATGTTAAGGTAAGATTAATAAACCGTGAAACAGGTGAAATAAAAGAGCAAGAAATCTATTTAGGTGATTTCCCATTAATGACAGATAGTGGTACATTTGTAATAAACGGTGCGGAAAGAGTTGTAGTAAGCCAATTAGTTCGTTCACCAGGTTGTTATTATGCAGAAGAATTTGATACAAAAACAGGAAAAAGAACATATACATCAACAGTTATGCCACTTCGTGGTGCATGGTTAGAATATGAAACAGATGGAAATGATATATTCTATGTTCGTGTGGATAGAACAAGAAAAGTACCTGTAACAACATTATTAAGAGCAATAGGTGTTATTTCAGATGACCAAATAAGAGAGTTATTTGGGGATGAAGAAATGTTAACAGCAACAATTGCAAAAGATACAATAAAAGATCAAGATGAAGCATTAATAGAAATATATAAAAAATTAAGACCAGGAGAGCTTCCAACAGCAGATGCAGCAAGAAACTTATTTAATGGACTATTTTTTGACAACAGAAGATATGATTTAGCTAAAGTAGGAAGATATAAATTTAATCAAAA